>NC_022600.1:1574930-1889916 GCF_000484535.1 Gloeobacter kilaueensis JS1
GAGCGGCGCGGCGCTGTCCAGGGGGCAGCGACCTCCTCGATCGCCGGGTCAGCAGGCAATGCGATTGGGGCGATCGGCGGCAATTGGGGAGCCTACCGGGCCGGGGCGGCCCTCGGGGCAGTCGGCGGCATCTTCGGCGCGATCCAGCAGCTGGGGGCGGTCAACCAATCGACCGGCGAGCAAGAAGAAATCCTCGATCGCAAGATTCCCAGTGTGCTGCAGACCAATCTCTCGCCGCTGCAGAGCCTGAATGTCCAGTTTCTGGCCGACGTCGATCTCGATGTGCCCGATACCGAACTGCCTGCCGGGATGCAGCCGGGGACGACGATACTGCCCAACGCCGCTCCGACGCCCACGACGATGTACCCGGCGAGTCCTGTCGGCCCATCGCCCGTCTACCAGGGCGGCTACGGCTACCCCTATCCCCAGGCCGTTCCCTATCCGACCACCTATCCAACTCCGTATCCGGGCACCTATCCAGGCGGGTATCCCTATCCGAGCACGACCTACACCGGTCCCTATCCCTCCGCTGTGCCACTGCCGGTGCCCTATCCGCGCTAGAGTGCGCCCCCGCCTTCCGAAAATGGCCGTCCCAGGGTAGAGTCAGGGCAGAAGACATGGACGAATGTCGCAATGATTCCTCTGCAGCTCAGCCTCAGCAATTTTCTTAGCTACCGCGACGGGCACCTCGACTTTTCGGGTATGCACACCGCCTGCATCTGCGGCGTCAACGGTGCAGGCAAGTCGTCTTTGTTGGAGGCGCTTACCTGGGTGCTCTGGGGCAAGTCGCGGGCCGAATCGGATGACGATGTAGTAAGGCGGGGGGCGACCGAGGCGCGGGTGGATCTGAGCTTTCGCTGCGAGGGGCAGCTTTTTCGGATCATCCGTACCCGCCTGCTGGCCAAGGCGAGCAGCCTCGAATTTCAAGTAGGCGACGGGGGCGGCTTTCGCACCCTCACCCGCCAGTCGATGCGCGCTACCCAGGAGGCGATCAACGAAGTCCTGAAGATGGACTACGAGACGTTCATCAACTCGGCCTACCTGCGCCAGGGCCGAGCCGACGAATTTACGATCAAGCGTCCCGCCGAGCGCAAGGAAGTGCTCGTCGAGATTTTGAGCCTCAACCGCTACGAGCAACTGTGCGAGCGCAGCAAAGAGCACGAAAAGCACTTTGCCACCCGCGTCCAGATGCTCAAAGAATCCCTGCAGCGCAGTCGCCTCGCCATCGCCGAGCGCTCCCAACTCGAAGCGCGCCGCAACGCCATCGCCGCCGACCTGGAGCAGTTGCGCGAGCGGCACACAGAGATCGAAGAGCGCCTGAAGTTCTTTAATGCCCAGGCCCGCGCCCGCGAGCAATTTCAGCAGCAACTGGTGCGATTGGAGCAGCAAATTCAGCAGTTGAGCACCGCCCTCAGCCGCCAGCATACCCAGCTTGAGCGTCAGGCGCGCACGGTGCAGGAACTGGAGGTGCTCCTGGCCCAGGAAGGCCAGATTGCCCAGGGCTGTGCCCGCTACCAGCAACTGCACGCCGAGGAGGCGGCGCTGAGCGAGCGCAGCAAAAGCCACAAGGACCTCAGCGAAAAGCGCACCGAACTGGAGCGCCGGCTCGACGAAGCGCGCCACCAGCGCGAACTGCAATTGCAGGCCCAAAAAAGTCGGCTCGACACACTGCTGCTGCAGCGGGGCGAGGCCCAGGCCACCTTAAAAGACGCCGCCAAGATCGAGCAGGGCCTGGCGGATCTGGCCCGCGCCCGCGAGGTGCTGAATGGCTACGACCAGCGCCAGCGCGAGTTTTTTCCGCTCAACGGCGAAAAGGACCAGATCGAAAAGGACATCCACCGCGCCTACAGCGATCTGGCCGCCCAGATCGCCGTGCGCGAGCAACAACTGCGCCAGTTGCAGCAGGAGATGGGCCGCCGCGCCTTCCACGAGCAGACCTATCAAAAAGTCAGCGAAAAGATCGAACAGCTCGAAAAAAAACGGGTCTACCAGCAGCGGGTAGCCGAAAAGGGGCTCGAGCGCCGCGAGTTCGAGGGCCGCCTCAAGCTCCAGCAGGAGCGGCTGCGCAAGGAACTCGAACAACTGGCCGAGAAGACCCAGCTCCTCGCTGCCGAGGGTGAGAGCGCCTGTCCCCTCTGCGGTGGTCCCCTCGACGGCGAGCACCGCCAGCAACTGCGCGAGCAGCACCAGCAACTGCACGCCGAGATCGACGATCAACTGGTGCTGCTGACCCACCAGATCAGCACCGCCGAGCACGAGGTGCGCGTGCTGCGGGGCGAATACGCCGAACTGGTGCGCGAACTGGAGCAGTTGCCGTCGCTGTTGCAGCAGCAGGCCCAACTGCGGCTGCAGCTCACCACGATCGAGGCCCACCGCACCCAGATCCAGCAGTTGCGCTCCGAAATTCAGGAGATCGGGACCCAGCTTGAGCGCGGCGATTACGCCCACGACCTTAAAAAGCGCCACGCCGAACTGCTGCAGCAGATGCAGCTGGTGGGCTACGACGAAAAAGATCACGCCATGGCCCGCGCCGAGGTCGATCGCTGGCGCTGGGCCGAAATCAAGGCGAGCGAGCTGGCCCGCGCCCAGCGCCAGCTTGCCCAACTGGAGAGTGAGATTCCTGCCCTTGAGGCCACCTGCGGCACCCTGCACACCGAACTTGCCACCCACGACTATGCCCAGGATCTGCGCGCCCAACTCGCCACGATCCACCAGCAACTGAACGCCCTGGGTTACGACTTCAACGCCCATCAAAATGTGCGCAAGCAGGTCTCCGAACACCAGCACTGGCTGAGCCGCCACGCTGAACTGATCAAAGCCCGCAACCGCTACCCCGAGGAGCGCTCCATTCTCCAGGAGGCCAAAAAAGCCTGGCAAGACAGCAGTGAGCAGCTCGCCTCCCTCCAGCAGCAGCGCCAGATCCAGCAGCGCGAACTGGCGGATCTGGCCGACCCGAGCGAGGCCATCGTTCTGTGGCAGCTAGAAGAACGCACCAGCCGCGCCCGCCAGGAAGAGCAACTGAGCGAACTGGGAGCGGCCCACCAGCGTCTGGTGCAGATAGCCCAGATCGAATCTCAGACAACCCAGCAGCAGCGCGAACTGGAGGATGCCCAGCGCCAGCAGCTACTGTACAAGGAACTGAGCCGCGCCTTCGGCAAAAATGGCATCCAGACTTTAATTATCGAAAACGTCCTGCCGGAGCTGGAGAGCGAAACCAATCGGCTTCTAGCTCGCCTCGCCGACAGCCAATTGCACGTGCAGTTCGTCACCCAGCGCGCCGCCAAAAACGCCAAAAAACTGATCGACACCCTCGACATTTTGATCGCCGATGCCCGTGGAACCCGCCCCTACGAAACCTACTCCGGCGGCGAAGCCTATCGGGTCAACTTTGCCATCCGTCTTGCTCTCTCGCGCCTTCTGGCCCGCCGCTCCGGAGCTGCTTTGCAGACGCTTATCATCGACGAGGGCTTCGGCACCCAGGACCAGCAGGGGCGCGAACGGCTGGTGCAATCGATCAATGCGGTTGCCGATGACTTTGCCTGTATTCTGGTGATCACCCATATCCACGAACTCAAAGAAGCCTTCCAGTCGCGCATCGAAGTCGAAAAGAGCCACCAGGGCTCCCAGCTGCAGGTCGTGCTCTAGGGCTCCGGGTGAGGATCTGAGTGTGTTAGCATAAGCCCGTATGCCAGGTTGGGGCTCAAGTCATGGTTCACTTCGATGATCCCAGAGACCGGCCCGTATATATTATTTCGGTTGCGGCGGAGCTGGTCGGAATGCACCCGCAGACCCTGCGCCAGTACGAGCGTGCGGGGCTGATTCGTCCTTACCGGATGCCGGGCCGTGGCGAGGGCAAAAACGGCAAAGAACGCGAGACGCGGCTCTACTCCGAGCGGGATGTCGAGCAACTGCTCTACATCAAGCGCCTCACCCAGGAGCTGAAGGTCAACCTCGAAGGGGTCAAGCAGATCACGATGCTCAAAGATGAGATCGAGCAGCGCCAGCGCGAACTCGACAAACAGCGCCAGAAGATGCAGCAGGAGATCCACCGCCTGCGCTCTAAAATTGGCCAACTCGAAGTGCAGATGGAGGAGGAGAGTTAGGCTGTTGCATTGCTTCTTTGCACCCTCCCCCATTGCCTATATGCGTTGCTGCCACTGTTTTGGGTCACGTCTGGTATGAAAGCAGGCGATAACCAGCACTATATCGGGTTCGATACAAAAGAACAGGCTATAGGGAAAGGGCCGTAGTAGCGCCCGATGTACGATTTCTTGGAACACGATTGGATAACGCATAGGCTGTGCAGCAATGCTGGCAACAGTGGTATCGACAGTGTTCCGAAACCGTGTACCAAGGCCGGGCAACTGGCTTTCGTACCAGTCTTGGGCTTCGAGTAATTCCTCGACGGCGATTGGTGTAAAAAGAACTGGCTTGCTCAAGGACAGCGCTGTGCCATCAAGGCTTGCAGTTGCTCCCAATTCACAGCTCGCGTGCGGTCTTGCTCAAGCGTGTCCAAACGGCTTGCCAACTCGGTTTGCTGGCTTGCAGGCAAAGGTAGTGCAGTTTCATCGAGACTGTCCCACAACTGTTCGATGAGCGCCAGGCGCTCCTGCGGTGTTAAGCGAGTAATTTCGTCGTGGCTCAATATACTCATGACGGCAACCTGCTAGCTCATCCGCATTATATGCCAGCCGGTGCAGATTTTCCCCTGATTGTAGTTTGCTCGCCGTCTTGGTTGGGTTCACAAGCAGTCGAGTTCAGTTTTTTTGAAGTCATTGAATCTATACTTCCTGAAAGCGGGCGAGGGCGCGGAATTTTTCGTAGCGCTCGGAGCGGAGGGTGGGGCCGTCCAGGGCAACAAGTTCGTTCAGGTGGCGCAGTAAGGCTTCTTTGAGGGAGGCGGCGACGGCCTGGGGGTTGCTGTGGGCACCGCCGGGCGGTTCGGAGACGATCTCGTCGATGATGCCCAGTTGTTTGAGGTCGCGGGCGGTGATCTTGAGGGCGGTGGCAGCCTGCTCGATGTGCTGTTTGTCGCGCCAGAGGATGACCGAGCAACTGTCGGGGGCGATGACGGAGTAGACGGCGTATTCGAGCATCAGCATCCGGTTGCCGACGCCGATGGCGATCGCTCCGCCGGAACCGCCCTCGCCGATGACGGCGCAGAGAATTGGCACTTCGTAGCTGAACATCTGCTGCAGGTTGC
Organism: Gloeobacter kilaueensis JS1; assembly: GCF_000484535.1. Lineage (NCBI taxonomy): Bacteria > Bacillati > Cyanobacteriota > Cyanophyceae > Gloeobacterales > Gloeobacteraceae > Gloeobacter > Gloeobacter kilaueensis. The sequence continues at coordinate 1,580,134 of NC_022600.1, forward strand.
GGGCGATCGCCTCGCCCTGGCCGCGCTGCTCAGCCTCGACTCCGGCGTGGGCACCGGCGGTGTCGATGAGGGCGATAATCGGTAGTCCGAAGCGGTTGGCGTGGTCCATCAGCCGCAGCGCCTTGCGGTAGCCCTCCGGGTGGGGGCAACCAAAGTTGCGCTGGATGTTGTCCTTGGTGTCGCGGCCCTTCTGGTGGCCGAGGATGACCACTGGCCGGTCGCCCAGGCGGGCGAGGCCGCCCACCAGCGCCAGATCGTCGCCAAAAAGCCGGTCGCCGTGCAGTTCGATCCAGTCCTCGCACATCAGTTGAATGTAATCGAGGGTGCTGGGCCGCTTGGGGTTGCGGGCCACTTTTAAGACCTCTGCCGGGGTGAGGTTGGCGTAGAGGTCGCGCTGCAGTTCGGCCAATCGCGCCTCCAGTTCGCCGAGCTTGTCTGAGACATCGACGTTGTTCTCAGCGGCGAGGCGGCGGATCTGGGCGATGCGCTCCTGCAATTCGCGAATCTCGCGCTCGAAGTCGATGCTGGGCGTAGGTGGAGCTGTCCGAGCCTGGGTCATCTCAAGTACCGACGGGTTGCCCTATCCTACCAGTTCGCACCCCTCAGCCGGTGGCGAGCACAGTATGCTGGATCTGACGCAGTTGCCGCTGAGTGTTTGTACGCATGAAGATCCTTGCCCTGGCATGGGAATTTCCGCCGCGCATCGTCGGGGGAATTGCCCGCCACGTCGCCGAACTGTATCCCGAAATTGTCCGTCTGGGCCACGAAGTTCACCTGATCACCGTCGAATTTGGTCAGGCTCCGGGCTATGAAGTGGTCGAAGGTATTTTTGTCCATCGGGTGCCGGTCGGTCCAGCCAACGATTTCTTTCACTGGATCGTGCTGATGAACGAGGCGATGGGCAACCGGGGCGGCAAGCTGCTCCTCGAAGATGGCCCCTTCGATATTCTCCACGCCCACGACTGGCTGGTGCAGGATGCCGGGACCGCCCTCAAGCACAACTTTCGCGTACCGCTGGTCTCGACCGTCCACGCCACCGAGTACGGGCGCTACAACGGCATCTGGACCGACACCCAGCGCTATATTCACCTCAAAGAATTTTCACTGGTCTTCGAGTCGTGGCGGACGATCGTCTGCACCGAGTACATGCGGGGCGAACTGCAGCGCGCCTTCGGCTGCCCCTGGGACAAGCTCGATGTCCTTCCCAACGGCATCAAGGCGGCCAAAAAAGAGCGCAATGACTTCGACCGACTGGGGTTCCGCCGCCGCTTTGCCTACGATCACGAGAAGATCGTCTACTACGTCGGGCGGATGGCCCACGAAAAGGGCGTGCAGTTTTTGATCGAGGCGATGCCCAGAGTGCTCTGGGAGTACCCCGACGCCAAATTTGTGATTATCGGCGGCGGCAACATCGATCATCTCAAGCGGCGGGTGGGCGAGATGGGCCTCTGGAACAAGTGCTACTTCACTGGCTTTATGCCCGACGACGACCTCGACCGCTTTCAGCAGGTGGCCGACTGCGCCGTTTTCCCGAGTCTGTACGAGCCTTTTGGCATCGTCGCCCTCGAAAGCTTTGCTGCTGGGGTGCCGGTGGTCGTCTCCGACACCGGCGGCCTGCCGGAGGTGGTCAACCACACCAGGACAGGAGTGGTGACCTACACCGGCAACCCCGAGTCCCTCGCCTGGGGGATTCTGGAGGTGATTCGCAATCCTGGCTATGCCCAGTGGCTCAAAGACAACGCCCGCGAGGCGGCCAGGAGCCGCTTCAACTGGGAGGGGATCGCCCGCGCCACCGTGGGTGTCTACGCCAGGGTGGCCTACGAGCGCGAACATTCGCCCTGGTAGAGGCAGCTGGAGTGTCACCGCGTATACTGAAGTCTCCGCAGCCTCAATCGCTATTCAGTGGAACGCATCTATCTCTACGACACCACCCTGCGCGACGGTGCGCAGCGCGAGGGGATCAGCTTCTCCGTCGAGGACAAGCTGCGCGTCGCCCATAAACTCGACGATCTGGGCGTGGCGTTTATCGAAGGCGGTTGGCCGGGGGCGAACCCCAAGGACGACCTGTTTTTTGAGCGCCTGCGGGGCGAATCTTTTAAGCACAGCGCCGTCGCCGCTTTTTGCTCGACCCGGCGGCCTGGCCTGCGGGCGGAGGCGGACGAGGGGCTGAAGAAAGTCCTTGCCGCCGGGACAGAGTGGGTGACGACTTTTGGCAAGTGCTGGGATCTGCACGTTCACGCAGGTCTGCGCACCAGCTTAGAAGAAAATCTGGCGATGATCGAAGAGACGGTCGCCTTCTTGCGTTTTTCGGGGCGGCGGGTGATCTTTGACTGCGAGCACTGGTTCGACGGCTTTGCCAAAAACCCGGACTATGCCCTGGCCAGCCTGCAGGCAGCGGCCAGAGCCGGGGCGGAGTGGCTCGTGCTCTGCGACACCAACGGCGGAATGTTGCCCAAGCAGATCCGCGAGAGCGTGGGGGCCGTCCGTGCTTTTTGTGAGGCGCAGGATCTGGCGGCGGGGCTGGGCATCCACACCCACAACGACTCGGAGACAGCAGTCGCCAACGCCCTCGCGGCTGTCGAACTGGGAGCGCGCATGGTCCACGGCACGATCAACGGCTACGGCGAGCGCTGCGGCAACGCCAACCTCTGCGCGCTGTTGCCGAATCTGCAGCTCAAGATGGGCTACGAACTGGTGAGCCCCGATCAGCTGGGTTGTCTGACGGAGGTGGCCCATTTTGTGAGCGAAGTGGCCAACCTCGCCCCCAACGACCACGCCGCCTACGTCGGAGCGAGTGCGTTTGCCCACAAGGGCGGCATCCACGTCAGCGCCGTACAGCGCAATCCCCAGACCTACGAGCACATCGTGCCTGAGAGCGTCGGCAACCGCCGCCGCATTCTCGTCTCCGATCAGGCGGGCCTCAGCAATATCCTGCACAAACTGGCGGATCTGGGCTTTCGATTTGAGCGCCACGACCCGGCGGTGGCCCATATCCTTCAGCAGATCAAGCAACTCGAAGCAGAAGGCTACCAGTTCGAGGCAGCTGAGGCGAGCTTCGAGCTGCTGGTGCGCGAGTGCCTGAAGGTGCGGGAACCGTTTTTTACCCTCGAAGGGCTCTACACCGCCTGCCAGACTTTTCCGGACCAGTCGGTGCGCTCGGAAGCGACGGTACGGGTACGGGTGGGCCGTGCCCTCCAGCACACCGCCGCCGACGGCAATGGCCCGGTTTCAGCGCTCGATGCCGCCCTGCGCAAGGCGCTGGTCGGCTTTTATCCCCAGGTGGCCTCAATGCACCTGGTCGATTACAAAGTGCGCATCCTCGAGGGCAACCTCGGCACCTCGGCGCTGACCCGCGTGCTGGTCGAATCGAGCGACGGCACCGGGCGCTGGACGACGATCGGTGTCTCGCCCAATATCATCGAGGCAAGTTGCCGGGCGGTGATCGAAGGGCTGGAGTACGGCCTCAGCCGAGGGCGGCGATAGCCGCTTTCAAGTCTGCGATGTGGGCTTCGAGGTTGGTGCGCGCCTGCTTTTCGCGCTTCTCGCGGTAGAGGGCCGTTGCATAGAGATGGGGACGAGCGAGAAAGCGCTCGATAATCTCCAGGCGAGCCGGATAGAAAACCCGATCGGCAATCGCAGCGTATTCGCGGCGGATCGCCGCCGAGTGGATACGAAAGACAGGAAGTGGGCCTGACATTGAGCCCAGGTCGATGTCGCAGACGACAGCAGCGAGTGGATCGCGATTTTCTGTGCGGTGGTCGGTAGCGACAATCAGCGCTTCGATCCGCTCACAGATAGCAGCAGAAACGCCCAGTCCTAAAAGGGCCGCTCGCGCAGCAACGGCACTCGCACCCTCGTTGTCGGGGCGGTTCACATCGTAGATGCAGTCGTGGTAGGCGAGGGCCAGAACCACGAGCGCCCATCCCGGCTGGAGCAGGTCGAAGGCCGGAACTTCCGCAAGACAGTCGGCGATATGGGCCAGGTTGTGATAGCTGCGCGGACTGCCCACGAGCGGATCGGCAGGAGTGCGGTAGAACGTGAGGAGCGCCTGCCAGGCCGAAGCCAGCTTATCGGCAGGTGGGCTGGCTCCCAGAGCGCCCACGGCGGCCTGAAAGGTGCTCTGCAGTTGAGCTATCTGAGCAGGAGTAGCCACCGAGCGAATCCGAACAGCCCTTCCAGTCTCGCATCAGGCGGTCGCACCGAGGGCCGAACCGGCGTAGGTCATCTTCTCGCACGATTCGCTCGCCAGGCGGCAGGCCTTGGCGCAAGCCTGGGCCTGGGGGTCGTCCTTGAGCATCTCACAGGCGGTGGCTGCCCGGTTGCAGGCTTCGGCGCAAAGCGGGCTGACGCGGACATGAAACTCCGACTGACGGCTCATCAAGTTGGCGTGGGTCTGGCAGAGTTCGGCGCAGTCCAGCAACAGGCGCACCTGGGCCAGATCGGCTGCCTCGCCCCCGAGTTCGATGCGGTGCATGGCCGTAGCCAGACACATGTGGTGGGCACTCAAGCAGAGATCGATGCACCGCCACATCTGGTCTTGAACACTGCCGGCGGGCTGGGATCCGTCCATACTCGCTCTCCTTCTGGATTTCTAGAATTCGCCCCCAATCTAGGCTGTGGACATGTCCGGCATCCTCCGCACGTCAGTCGAAAGCTGTCTCTATCGCTGGGCAGAGATGCTTTTAGTTGGGCCGGACCGGTAGCCGGATAGCGAGCCAGGCACCACCGGTCTCGGGATGGTTGCGGGCTTCGACGCTGCCCTTGTGAGCCTCGACAATCTGGCGAACGATCGCAAGCCCCAGGCCGGTACCGCCGGTCTGGCGGGCGCGGGCCGGATCGGCCCGGTAAAAGCGCTCGAAGACCCGGCCTAGATCCTGGACCGGAAAGCCGGGGCCGCTGTCGATGATGTCGAGGTTGACCCAATCTCGCTCGCTGCGGATGTGGACCTCGAAGGACTCGCCCACCGGGCTGTAGCGCACGGCATTGTCGAGCAGATTGAGCAGGGCGCGGTAGAGCCGCTCGCTGTCAGCACTCAGGACGACCTGCGCCGGACTGTCAAGATGCATAGACACTTGACGCTCGCGGGCGAGGGGTTCGAGGGTATCCCAGGTGCGGTTGACCAGACCGACGAGATCGACGTCGTGGCTATAGTTGAGCTTTTCGTGGCCCGCCTGCCACTGGCTGAATTCGAGCAATTCCTGCACGAGTAGATTGAGCCTGTGGACTTCGCCCAAAAGCCGCTCGATCCAGCGCTGCTGGGCGGGATCGACCCGTGGCAACACCATCTCGGCCACCAGCCGGATCGAGGTGAGGGGCGTTTTGAGTTCGTGGGCCGCGTCGCCCACCCAGCGGTCGCGCTGCTCGATGAGCTGGAGGATGCTGCTTTGATCTTCGATAAAAAGCCCGACCTGCCCCCGCCCCAGCGGTACGGCAAGCACGATGAATGCCTGCTGCGCCCCCGTATGGGCCAGGGAGATCCGCGCCTGCTGCACCTTGCCGGCTCTGCGCGCCTGTCGCACCAGCTCGACCAGTTGCCCGTTGACGGCAACAAGGGGGATGCCCACCTCCGCGTCCTTGAGGTGCTTGGCGGCGAGGGCGTTGACTTCGCTGAGCCGGTCAGCGGCATCGACGAGCAAAAAGGCGAGGGGTACGGCCTCTAAGAGCGTGCGGTAAGCAGACTCCCTATCCCTGTAGCGGCGCTGGACATAGCCCACCCCCAGCAGCAAACCGATCGCAACGCCCGCTGCCAACCAGACGACCCACACGGCCTTCTAAAAGTTCCTTGAGAGGGGATACCGCCCCTATTGTGACAACAGCTTCGCCAGGACACAATCGGTAGATTGTGATCGAAAGCAAATTGTGGCCAGACTGCCCTCCGCCGGACAACTGAACCTCAAGCAGGCGGTAGGCCAGCTGCTCGTCGTGCGCACCTCCGGTCTGCTATTGGACCGCCAGCGCCTCTATCCGCACTGGGAACTGACCAGTGCGGCCCTTGAAGAGGCGATCGGCCATTACGGCGTCGGTGGGGTGCTGCTGTTTGGCGGCAGCCTGGGCGATACGTCGATCAAGATTGAGGCGATGCAGCGGCAGGCTGCCGTGCCGCTTCTTGTCGCCGCCGATCTGGAGGCGGGCTGTGGCCAGCACATTGGCGGTGCGACGCGGCTACCGACGGCCCGCGCCATCGGCGAGGCGAACGACCTCGATCTTGCCCGCCGCTGTGGCGAAATCACCGCCCGCGAGGCCCGCGCTGTCGGGATCAACTGGGTTCTCGCCCCCTGCCTTGACCTGCAAAGCAATCCCCGCAACCCGGTGATTGCCCTGCGCGCCTTCGCCGAAAAACCCGAGCAGGTCGCCCGGCTGGGGACCGCCTTCGCCGCCGGCCTGCGTAGCGGCGGGGTACTCTCAGCCGCCAAGCACTTTCCTGGCCACGGCGATGTCGAGGTCGATTCCCATCTGGTGCTGCCGGTGGTGGACCGCGAGCGGGCGCAACTGGAGCGCGAGGACTGGTTGCCTTTTAAAGCAGTGCTGGCAGCCGGCATCGACAGTTTGATCACCGCCCACCTGCGGGTGCTGTCCCTCGATCCTGACCGGCCCGCCACCTTCTCTCGCCGGATCTTAAGTGAGATCGTGCGCGGCGAGTGGGGCTACGAGGGCTTGATCGTCACCGACGCCCTCACCATGGGAGCGGTGGCGGGCTGGCCGGAACCGGCGGTGTGCGCCCTCGAAGCGGGGGCGGATGTGATCTTGATGCCCGAGAGCGTCCCGGTTGCCGTCGATCAGATCTGCGCCGCTCTGCGGCAGGGCCGCCTCAGCGAAGAGCGCCTCTACGCCTCGGTGGCGCGGGTGCTCGCAGCCAAGGCGGGCCTCGGTGCTGCTACTGCTGCCCTCGTCGATCTCGAAGGGCTGGACGGCCCGGCTCTGGAGCGCCAGATTGCCCGGCGGGCGATTGCCGTCGATCGCGACCGGATGGGACTGTTGCCCCTCGATCGCACCTGCCCGGTGCTGCAGATTCTCGTGGTCGATCGCGCCCTGGACGGGTCGGTGCTGCCGGACTCTGTTCTGTTAGATGTGGAGCTGGGCTTTGAAAGCTACTGGCTGGAGGCGGACTGCCCACCGGCTTTCTTGCAGTTTCTCGTCGAGCGGGCTGCTGTGAGCGGGCGCATTCTCGTGCAGGTGCTCACGCCGCTGCGGGCCTACCGGGGCAGCGCCGGTGTCCACGGGGCCGCTGAAACTTTTCTGCGCACCGTTGCCGGGGAGCGGACGATCCTGGCAAGCTTTGGTAACCCCTACCTGGGCCGGGATTTTGAGGCGCTATCGACCGTTGTCAACGCCTTCAACAACAGCCCAGCCAGCCACGCTGCCCTGCTCGAACGCCTCGAAAGCTAGCGTCCGTTACAATTTCTGTGCAACTTGCAGCCAGCCATGACACAGTTCGATCTGACCAGTTATCTTCGCCAGAGCCGGCGGCAGGTAGAAGCCGCCCTCGATCGCTACCTGCCCCTGCAGTACCCCGAAAAACTCTACGAGTCGATGCGCTATTCGCTGTTGGGAGGGGGCAAGCGCCTGCGACCGATTCTCTGCCTGACCACCAACCAGATGTGTGACGGGACATCGGCGATGGCCCTGCCCACCGCCTGTGCGCTGGAGATGGTGCATACCATGTCCCTCATCCACGACGACCTGCCGGCGATGGACGACGACGAGTACCGCCGGGGCCAGAAGACCAATCACATCGTCTTCGGCGAAGACATGGCGATCCTGGCGGGCGACGCGCTATTGGCCTACGCCTTTCAGCTCATCGCCGAGCAGACGGTAGGCGTGAGTCCCGAGCGCGTCGTCCGCGTACTCGGACTGTTGGGCAAAGCGGCGAGCGGAGCCGGGCTGGTGGGCGGGCAAGTTGTCGATCTTGCCTCAGAAGGTCAGGACATTGCGCTTGAGACTCTTGAGTATATTCATATCCATAAAACCGGCGCTCTGCTCGAAGTTTCGGTGATCTCAGGAGCGATCCTGGCTGGAGCGGCGGAGGCAGAAATCGAGCGGCTCACCCGCTACAGCCGCTGTATCGGCCTTGCCTTTCAGATCAAAGACGACCTGCTCGATATCACCGGTACCCAACAGGAACTGGGAAAAACCGCCGGCAAAGATCTGCGCGACCACAAGGCCACTTACCCGAGCCTTTTAGGCTACGAGGGAGCCTGCAAGCGGGCGGAGCAGCTTTTTGAAGAAGCAGTGGCGGAGCTTGCAATCTTTGGTAAACGGGCAGAGCCACTTACCGCCCTGGCAGAATATATCGTCCGCCGCAGCCACTGAGACTGTCGCTGCCGTCCACATTGATTTTGATGAGACAAGTACTGTCTGTCCACCGTAGATGTCGAGAAACCGGCATCTATTGTCTTTGGTGCCTATCAAAAACATGCGCGCCTCATCGCATTTTGTGCGACTATTAGACTTGGAACATGTGTGTGTTCATATGGTTGAGGAGTGCGTGAGATGCGTAACGTGTATGTGAGCTGGGGTCTGGCAGGTGCGCTCGGCCTGCTGGCGGTGATAAGCCAGCCAGCCCAGGCAGAAGTTCCGACTACCAGCGTCAACGACCTGAGCAATCCGTCGCTGTTCACCAAAGATTCGCCTAAGAGTTCACAGGTCAACTCGGTTTCGGAGTTGACCGACGTAGACCCCAACTCCTGGGCTTTCCAGGCGCTCAAGAACGTTGTCGAGCGCTACGGCTGTTTAGAGGGTTATCCCAACAAGACTTACAAGGGCAACCGGCCCTTGTCGCGCTACGAGTTTGCGGCGGGGTTGAATGCTTGTCTTGAGAAGGTCAACGAGCTTATCACCGCTTCGACGAGCAATCTGGCGACCAAAGAAGACTTAGCGGTGCTGCAGCGGCTGGCAGAAGAGTTTCGAAACGAACTGGCGGCGTTGCGGGGCCGGGTAGATTTTCTTGAGGCGAAGACAAAGGAACTGGAGTCGAAGCTATTTAGTACGACGGCGAAGTTGGACGCCGAGGTGATCATGTCCGCCGAGATTCAGGGGGCGGATGTGAATGCGTTCATTCGGGACAGTGCGGGAAACTTGCAGCTGACGGGTGGTGGAGCGAACGTCAACTCGATAGCGCGGACGCGGTTGAACATTCGAGCGAACTCGCTGATAACCCGAGGGGACCAGTTGCGGATTCGTCTGAATGGCCGGACGGGGGATTCGACGCCGTTTACGTCTTCCCAGGGCCGGGTGGCGCGCATTGATTATGCGGGAGCAGCGGGGGACACTTCTCCGACGGGAGTGGCGGCGGTCGATTTTGACAAGGTGTACTACGACTTTCCGCTGTCATTTTTTGGTGGGGTCGATAACGTCCGCATCCGCTTTGGACCCAGAATCGAAAACATCGACCTGCTAGGCCGCAACAAGTACACGGTCAACGAAGCGCAAAACTTCTCCTGGCGCAACTTCCGCAAAGATCCGCTCTTTATTCAGATCCAAGAAAGTTCTCACCCCGGCGTGCACGCCGACATTCGCTTCAGCCGCGACTTTGCCCTGCGCATCTTCTACGCAGCTCGCGACGGTGGCTCGGCGGGCGGTCAGGCGGTCAACGGTCAATTCCCCTACGGTGGTTCGGGCCTGTTCGGCGGCAGCACCCAGATCGCGGCTGAGATTGGCTTCCGGCCTACTCCGTCGATCGACATCGGCCTGGGCTACAGCTATCTCAACGTCTCCTCCGCCGGTGGCAGCAGTGGCTTTATTTTCGGAGACGCCTCGGGGGCAGGTGGCGGCGATGCGCGCCTGCAGTACAACGCGGCCAATGTCTCCAATATTGGCCACAACGTGTTTGCAGCCCACGTCGATTGGGATATTACCCCCGGCATCGCCATCTTTGGCCGCTACAGCTACGATACGGCCAACTTCTATGGCCGCACCGGCAACCCCCTCAACGTCGGCGGTTCGATCGATGCCAACACCTGGATGGCGGGTCTTGCCCTACCGGATCTCTTTGGCAAGGGCAACCTCTTCGAGGCGGCGATCGTACAACCCATCCAGATCTCCAACAACGGCGTCATCGGCTTTGTGACAGGTACGACCAACCCGGCCACAGATCCGCGCTCCAACACGCAGATCTTCCGGGGCAACATCGACCCGCGCACGGGTCTACTTAGCTCCACCGGTCTGCCGTACCTGCGCAACGGCACCGAGTACGACGTATCGGTGGCCTACCGCTACCGGGTCACCGATCGCCTGTCCCTTACTCCGGAGGTTTTGTTCGTCATCAACCCGAACGGCGTGAACCAGCAGGGCATCACCGTCGGCAACCTCAGAGCCACCTTCGAGTTCTAGTTCCAGCCCACTCCAAACCATCCGAGGGTAGCGGGTTCTGGCCCGGTGCTCTCGGATAGTGCAAAACATTCTATGCACCAGCTTCAAAGTATGGCATCCTGGATGCTAGCCTTATGGTGCGAGTGTGTCTGTTTGGTTGAGGAGTGTGAAAGATGCGTAACGTGTATGTGAGCTGGGGTCTGGCAGGTGCGCTCGGCCTGCTGGCGGTGATAAGCCAGCCAGCCCAGGCAGAAGTTCCGACTACCAGCGTCAACGACCTGAGCAATCCGTCGCTGTTCACCAAAGATTCGCCTAAGAGTTCACAGGTCAACTCGGTTTCGGAGTTGACCGACGTAGACCCCAACTCCTGGGCTTTCCAGGCGCTCAAGAACGTTGTCGAGCGCTACGGCTGTTTAGAGGGTTATCCCAACAAGACTTACAAGGGCAACCGGCCCTTGTCGCGCTACGAGTTTGCGGCGGGGTTGAATGCTTGTCTTGAGAAGGTCAACGAGCTTATCACCGCTTCGACGAGCAATCTGGCGACCAAAGAAGACTTAGCGGTGCTGCAGCGGCTGGCAGAAGAGTTTCGAAACGAACTGGCGGCGTTGCGGGGCCGGGTAGATTTTCTTGAGGCGAAGACAAAGGAACTGGAGTCGAAGCTATTTAGTACGACGGCGAAGTTGGACGCCGAGGTGATCATGTCCGCCGAGATTCAGGGGGCGGATGTGAATGCGTTCATTCGGGACAGTGCGGGAAACTTGCAGCTGACGGGTGGTGGAGCGAACGTCAACTCGATAGCGCGGACGCGGTTGAACATTCGAGCGAACTCGCTGATAACCCGAGGGGACCAGTTGCGGATTCGTCTGAATGGCCGGACGGGGGATTCGACGCCGTTTACGTCTTCCCAGGGCCGGGTGGCGCGCATTGATTATGCGGGAGCAGCGGGGGACACTTCTCCGACGGGAGTGGCGGCGGTCGATTTTGACAAGGTGTACTACGACTTTCCGCTGTCATTTTTTGGTGGGGTCGATAACGTCCGCATCCGCTTCGGACCGCGCATTGAGGCGATCGACTTGCTGGCGCGCATGAAGTACACGGTCAACGAAGGCCAGAACTTCTCCTGGGGCAACTTCAAGCGCGATCCGCTTTTCACCGAAATTACCAACGGTCCGCACCCCGGTGCGCATTTAGACATCCGCTTCAGCCGCGACTTTGCCCTGCGCGTGCTCTATATCGCCTACGACGGCGGTTCGGCGGGTGGGGCGGCGCTGCCTGGTCAGTTCCCCTTCGGTGGCTCGGGTCTTTTTGGCGGTACGACCCAGATCGCGGCTGAGATTGGCTTCCGGCCCACCCCGTCGATCGACATCGGCCTGGGCTACAGCTACATCAACCTCTCCTCGGCGAGCAGCGTCGGCGGCTTTATCTACGGTGCGGCCTCCAGCTTCGGCGGCGGCGATGCCCGATTGGTCTACAACACGGCCAATGTCGGCAACATCGGCCACAACGTGTTTCTGGCCCACGTCGATTGGGACATTACCCCCGGCATCGCCATCTTTGGCCGCTACAGCTACGACACCGCCAACTTCTATGGCCGCACCGGCAACCCCCTCAACGTCGGCGGTTCGCTCGACTCCAATACCTGGATGGCGGGCTTGGCTCTGCCGGATCTCTTTGGCAAGGGCAACCTCTTCGAGGCGGCGATCATCCAGCCCATCCAGATCTCCAACAACGGTGTGATCGCCTTCACGCCAGGGGTGACCAACTCGTCTACCGACCCACGCGGTAACCTCAATATTTTCCGGGGCAACGTCAACCCCATTACCGGCCAGATTAGCGGGACTGGTCTGCCGTACCTGCGCAACGGCACCGAGTACGACGTGGCGGTGGCCTACCGCTACCGGGTTACCGATCGCCTGTCCCTTACTCCGGAGGTTTTGTTCGTCATCAACCCGAACGGCGTGAACCAGCAGGGCATCACCGTCGGCAACCTCAGAGCCACCTTCGAATTCTAGATTGCTACTTTTGCTACAAAAATACCGGGCCACCGCCCGGTATTTTTTTGAGCAGAGAAAGACATTCTATGCATTTCATCCAGAAGGCAACGCTGGTTCATAGAATGGCAGTCTCTTATCTGTACGGGGGCAGGCCGTGAACTGGGACTCGCCGATCGATCTTGCCACTGCTGGTTCGCCCGCAGCGCTCTCCCACCAGTCGTTGCGCGAGAATATCGAGCTGGTGGAGCAATTGCTCAGACAGGTGGCCTTCCAGGAAGGTGGCAGCGAACTGGTCGAATTGCTCGAAAGGCTCTGGGCATCTCAAGACGGCAGCGAGGAAGGGCTGGCGCTCATCCGGGCGCTGTCGCTCGAACAGTCGGTGCTCGCCATTCGCGCCTTCTCGATCTACTTTCAGCTCATCAACATCGTCGAGCAGCACCACGAGCGCAAGCTGTTGCGGCTGCAGGCGAGCTTCAGCGCCGATACGGCCCAGCCGGGCTCGTTTTGCTGGTTGTTCGATGAACTGAAGAGCCTGGGCATCTCAAGTCCCGAGATCGAGCGCGTCCTCCAGCAGCTCGACGTGCGGCTGGTCTTCACCGCCCACCCCACCGAGATCATCCGGCGGACGATCCGCACCAAGCACCGCCGGATTGCCAATTTGCTCGACGAACTGGATGGTGCCCTCTCGGAGTGGCAGCAGCAGCAGCTGCGCGCCGACATTCTCGAGGTGATTCAGCTGTGGTGGCGCACCGACGAATTGCATCAGGTGCGGCCAACGGTGCTCGACGAAGTTGCCCACACCGTCCATTACTTCGAGGAGGTGCTCTTTGAGACGTTGCCCAGGGTAAGGGCCGAACTGACGCGCTGTCTGGCCCAGTTTCATCCGGCTCTCACCCGCTCGGTCGGCACCTTCTGTCGCTTTGGCTCGTGGGTGGGGGCCGACCGCGACGGCAACCCTTCGGTCACCGCCTTGATCACCTGGAAGACGGCCTGCTACCAGCGCGGCGTCGTGCTGGGCAAATACCTGCACAGTATCGAGCGGTTGCGCGACCGGCTGAGCGTGGCCGACAGTCCGCCCCAGGATCTGATCTTGTCGCTCGAAGAGGACCAACGCGCTCTGGGCGAGGTCTACGAGCGCTATGCGATCGTTTACCGGCAGGAGCCTTACCGCCTCAAGCTCTCGTTTATCCTGGCGCGGCTCAAGCGCACCCGCGAGCGCAACTGCTGGCTGGAGGAGCACGGGCCGCAGCGCCTGAGCCAGCCGGACGATCCGTCCTGGCAGCACTACTACCGCGATGCGTCAGAATTTTTGGCGGAACTGCAGCTGGTGCAGCAGTGCCTGCGGCTGACGGGGCTGGTCTGCCGCGAGCTGGAAATGTTGATCGAGCAGGTGGGAGCGTTCGGCTTTCACCTCGCTCACCTCGACATCCGCCAGGACAGCGCCCGCCACGAGGAGACGCTCTCAGAAGTGGCCTCCCGCCTGCGCCTGCTGGATAAAGCCTACGAGGACTTGTCGGAGATAGAAAGGCGCGAGTGGCTGGTGCGCGAGCTGCAGACGCTGCGTCCGCTCATCCCGGCGGAGCTACCGTTCTCGGCGCGCACCGAAGAGACAATCCAGACCTTCCGGATGATCCGGCGGCTGCAAAAGGAGTTCGGCACCGACATCTGCAACACCTACATCATCTCGATGAGCCGCCAGGCGAGCGACCTGTTGGAGGTGCTGCTCTTAGCCGAAGAAGCCGGGCTTTTTGATCCGGCGACCGGCACCGGCAGTCTGATGGTCGTGCCCCTGTTTGAGACCATCGAAGATCTGCGCAGCGCCCCGGAGGTGCTGGAGCAACTTTTTGCCCTGCCGCTGTATCGCTGTTACCTCACCTGCCACGGCAACCTGCAGGAGGTGATGCTGGGCTACTCCGACTCCAACAAAGATTCCGGGTTTCTGGCAAGCAACTGGGAGATCTTCCAGGCCCAGCAGCACATCGAACAGGTCGCCCGCCGCCACGGCGTTCAATTGCGAATCTTTCATGGCCGGGGTGGTTCTGTGGGCCGGGGCGGTGGACCGGCCTACCAGGCGATTCTGGCCCAGCCCGACGGGACGGTGAGTGGCCGCATCAAGATTACCGAGCAGGGCGAAGTGCTCGCCTCCAAGTACTCGCTTCCCGAACTGGCGGCTTTTAATATCGAGACGGTGGTAGCGGCGGTGGTGCAGGCGAGTCTGCTGCCGGCCAGCCCCCCCGGCAGCCGCAGCTGGGAGTTGCGGATGCAGGAGTTGTCGGATGTCGCCCGCCGCACCTACCGCGAGCTGATCTACGAGCAGGAAGGCTTTATCGACTTTTTCTGCCACGTCACCCCCATCGACGAAATTGCCCAGTTGCAGATCAGCTCCCGCCCCGCCCGCCGCGAGGGCCGCCGGGATCTGGCGAGTCTGCGGGCGATTCCCTGGGTCTTTTCCTGGACCCAGAGCCGCTTTTTGCTGCCCTCCTGGTACGGCGTCGGTACAGCCCTGGCTGGCTTCATCGACTGCAACTACGAGCGCAACCTGGCGGAGTTGCGGTCGATGTACCGCAACTGGCCTTTCTTTCGCGCTGCCCTCTCCAAAGTCGAGATGACGATCGCCAAGGTCGATCTGGGCCTGGCCCGCCACTACGTCCAGGAGTTGCTGCCCGAGGAGTACGTCCCGGCAGGCCGGCGGATCTTCCGGCTCATCGAGAGCGAGTTCGAGCGCACCGAAGACGCCCTGTTGCTCATCGCCGAACACCGGCACCTGCTTGAGGACAACCCGCCCCTGCAGCGCTCGATCGCCCTGCGCAACGCTTCGATTGCGCCTTTAGGCTACTTGCAGGCAATCTTGCTCAAGTACCTGCGCGGTACGGCCCGCACCGCCCATTCCTACTCGCGCAGCGAGCTGTTGCGCGGCGCACTGCTGACGATCAACGGCATCGCCGCCGGAATGCGCAATACGGGCTGAGGAGCTACTTGCGCAGGCGATAGGTGATGCGGCCCTTCGTCAGGTCGTAGGGGGTGAGTTCGACCTTGACCCGGTCACCGGGGAGGATCTTGATGTAGTTGCGCCGGATCTTGCCGGAGATATGGGCAAGGATATTGAAACTGTTGTCGAGTTCGACCCGGAACATGGCGTTTGGGAGCGATTCGACGACGGTTCCTTCCATTTCGATAACATCTTGTTTAGCCAAGGGCAGCTCCTGAAAAGGGACTAAAGCCGCGAACGGTCGGTGAGAATTTCGTAGCCGTCGCGGGCGACAAGGACAGTGTGCTCGAACTGGGCCGACAGCGATTTGTCGAGGGTGACCACGGTCCAGCGGTCGGCCAGGGTGCGGGTGGCGTGGTGACCGACGTTGACCATCGGCTCGATAGCCAGGGTCATGCCTGCTTTTAAGCGGGGATTGGGGATCTCGCGGGTGCGGAAATTGGGCACCTGGGGTTCTTCGTGCAGCTTGCGACCGACGCCGTGGCCGACGTACTGGCGGACCACCGAGAAGCCGTTCGCCTCGACGTAATCTTGAATCGCTCCAGAGATCTCCTGTAGATAAGCGTTGTGCCGCACCTGGGCGATGCCGCGCATCAACGCCTCCTCGGCGACTGCGATGAGGCGGCGGGCCTCAGCCGTCAGCGGCTCAAGACCAATCGTCACGCACGAATCGCCGTGCCAGCCGTCATAGATCGCCCCAAAATCGACTTTGAGAATGTCGCCGGGGGCGAGTTTGCGCCTCGGACTGGGAATGCCGTGGACGACTTCGTTGTTGATCGAGGTGCAGATGCAGGCTGGGAAACCGTAGTAACCCTTGAAGGCGGGGGTGACGCCAAAGTCGCGGCAGCGCCCTTCGGCGTGGGCGTCGAGATCAGCTGTCGTGAGACCGGGCCGGGCGATGGCCATTATCTCGGAGAGGACCGTCGCCACGATGCGACCGGCCTCGCGCATCTTGGCAACATCGCGGGTGGATTTAATTTCAAGCAGAGCCATGGGCGAGCTTTACTGGCCGTGGATACAGCTTCTCTATTATAAGTGTTACGGTACTTTGCGCGTGGCCGGCGCTCTGCTGATAGAATAGTGCGGTCCTGCTCCTGCAGGCTAAGGAAGAGTCAGCCGACGAAGATGATTCTGCGGCGGGCTAGACCTGGAGGCATTTTGGCGGAGGGTTTCTGCAGCAGTTCTGCGGCAGCGGCCAGACCCAAAACAAAAAGAATTGGCTGAAAGATCCCAGCCTGTCTCACCTCGTCTGCCAGACTCTGCCTTTTTAGATGAATCTTTTAAGCGTCAAACGCATCCTGGTCGGCAAACCGATCCCGACGGACCAAGCGTGCCACGAATGCCTCGATAAGCCGACGGCCCTGGCGGTGCTCTCCTCGGATGCGCTCTCCTCGGTCGCCTACGCCACCCAGGAGATTCTGCTGGTGCTGGTGGCGGTGGGCACGGCGGCCCGCTGGTGGTCGCTGCCCATCGCCGGGGCGATTGCCCTGCTGTTGTTTATCGTCATCAGTTCCTACCGCCAGACGATCCAGGCGTACCCCAAAGGCGGCGGTGCCTACATCGTGGCCAAGGACAACCTGGGCCAGTATCCGGGACTGGTCGCCGCTGCCGCCCTGCTGACCGACTATATTCTCACGGTTTCGGTCAGCGTTGCCGCCGGTGTCGAGGCGCTCTCCTCAGCCTTTCCCCAACTTCTGGCCTTCGAGGTACCGATCGGGGTGGTGATGGTGGCGCTCATCACCTGGGCCAACCTGCGGGGCGTCAAAGAGTCGGGCCGTCTGTTCTCGGTGCCGACATTTTTGTTTATTGGCCTGATTGCCCTGCTGGTGGCCGTTGGTTTCATCAAGGCCGCTGTCGTCGGTGTGCCGCCCGGCGAGGCGTTTATCCATCCGACTACCGGCAGCGAGACGCTGTCGCTGTTTTTGATCTTGCGCGCCTTTGCTTCCGGCTGCACTGCCCTGACCGGCGTCGAAGCGATCTCCGACGGCGTGCCGGTTTTTCGACCGCCCGAGGCCCGCAACGCCCGGATTACCCTTACCTGGATGGGGGTGATCCTCGGTTCGATGTTTCTGGGGATCACGGGGCTGTGCTACCTCTATGGGGCGGTGCCCAAGGCCGAGGAGACCGTCGTCTCCCAGGTGGCCCGCCAGGTCTTCGGTACCCAGCCGCCCTTCTCGCTGCTGTACTACGCCGTGCAGTTCGCCACGGCCTTGATCCTCGTTCTGGCCGCCAACACGGCCTTCTCCGACTTTCCGAGGCTGTCGTTTTTTCTGGCCCGCGACGGCTTTATACCCCGTCAGTACGCCAACCGGGGCGATCGGCTCGCTTTTTCAAACGGGATCTTGACTCTAGGATTGTTCTCCAGTGCGCTCATCGTCATCTTTCAAGGCGATGTGAACCGGATCATTCCGCTCTACGCCATTGGCGTCTTTACGAGCTTTACCCTCTCCCAGACCGGCATGGTAGTGCGCTGGTGGCGGCGGCGCGAGCCGGGCTGGGTGCGATCGATCGCCCTCAATGGCCTCGGGGCGTTTGCGACCGCCCTGGTGCTGGTGGTCGTCGCCGTCACCAAATTCGCCACCGGTGCCTGGGCGATCCTGGTACTGATTCCGGCGCTGGTGTGGCTGTTTACCCGCATCAAGGTCCACTACAGCGACGTTGCAAGCCAGCTCAGCCTCGATCACAGCCAGTACGTGCCCCGCCGCCTCAAGCAGAAGGTGGTGATCCCGGTGGGCGGCATCCATCGCGGTATCCTCCAGGCTCTCGACTACGCCCGCTCGATCAGCGACGATGCCACCGCCGTCTATGTCGATATCGACACCCAATCGACCGAAGCTTTTATCGAGCGCTGGGGCAAGTGGACCGACGTGCCGCTGGTGGTCGTTCCCTCCCCCACCCGCTCGATCCTCGAACCGTTGCTCGACTACTTCAATGCCGTCGAATCCACCTGCCAGGACAGCGTCATGACCGTCATCGTCCCCACCTTCGTGACGGCAAAGTGGTGGCAGAATCTGCTGCACAACCAGACGGCTTTTTTGATCAAAAGCGCTCTATTGTTGCAGCGGCGCAAGGTGGTCGTCAGCGTGCGATTCTACCTCGACCGTTAAAAAAACGGGCCTCACTCCACCGGCACCTCGTCCTTGCCCAGTTGCACCAGCTTGAGGTGCTTGCGGCCAATTTGAATCTCGAAGGTCGTGCCGGGCTTGAGGTTTATCTGGCGGGTGTAGGCAGCGCCGATGAGCAGGTTGCCGTTTTGCTGGACCTGGATGCGGTAGGTGGCCTTGCGACCGCCGCGCACAGTTTCGACTTCTTCCTCGCCACCTTTGAAGTTGATGTTGTTCGCTTCGAGCACGGCTTTTTGGAAGGCGAGCATCTTGACGCGCTGCTGACCGCTTTTGGTGCTGGTCGTATAGCCTGCAATCTCGGCAAGCTGTCTGGCACTTTTGTCGGGATTTTGTTTGATAAGCTGCAGCAAGTCTCTACCTGTGACCGCTCCCATGAGAACTCCACAAAGTTAAATTGATTTGCCGATTGTAAGATATTTCTTTTGACGATTACAACCCGTTGCACCAAAGCAGAGGACCGCAACTGGTTCGCTCGCTGCTTTACTCTGTAACGGTGCTTTAGAATTCTTAACGGCCCGTGGTCATTCGTCCGTCCCCTCTATCCAGGGTGGTAGGGCACAATTCAGAGGGAGTATAGGGAGATAAGGATGGACCAGCTATCTGTCCTGCTGCGTGAGGGGACTCGTCAGGCCCACACGATGGCAGAGAATGTCGGCTTTGTGAAATGTTTTCTCAAAGGTACCGTCGAGCGCAATTCTTACCGCCAGCTCGTCGCCAACTTCTACTTTATCTACAGTGCCCTCGAAGATGCGCTGGAGATGCACCGCGACCATCCTGTACTCAAGGGGCTCTATTATCCTGAGCTCTACAGGCGGCGGGCGATCGAAGCCGACCTGCGCTATTACTTTGGTTCGGACTGGTCCAAACTGGTGCGTCCCACAGCGGCGGCAGCCCGCTACGTCGAGCGCATCCAGACGGTGGCACGCGCTGAGCCGGTGCTGCTTGTCTCCCACTCCTATACCCGTTATCTGGGCGATCTCTCCGGTGGTCAGGTGCTCAAAGAAATCGCCCAGCGGGCGATGGGCCTCAGCGATGGCCTGGGCACTGCTTTTTACGAATTTGAATCGATCCGCGACGCCAAAGCTTTTAAGGCGGCCTACCGGGCTGCCCTCGACGAGCTGCCGATCGATGAGACCCAGGCCCAGCGCATCGTCGAGGAAGCGATCGAAGCGTTTCGGGCCAACATGCGCCTGTTCGAAGAACTCGAAGGCAGCCTGATTCGGGCCATCGGCCAGATGGTCTTCAACTCGCTCACCCGCCGCCGCTCGCGCGCGGAGCGCGAAGTGGTGACCGCCTCCGAATAGAGCTGACGCGGCCCTACACTGGAGCCATGTCCCGAGGCAATGCAAACTGGATGACGACGCTGGCGGTGCTGGTGGCTGCCTACATCGCCGCCGCTTTGCTGGAGACGGTTTCTTTGATCTTTTACAATGGCCATCCCCAGGGCCAGCACCTGGCGGAGTACTACGGCTGGGCGTCGCTTGCCTGTCTGGGAGCGGTCCTGCTCGCTCCGGTGGCGGGCTGGCCCGCCCTCAGAAGCTGGCGGCGGGGGCTGGGGCTTTCGGCTTGTGGCTTTGCGCTGGCCCACACCGCCTTGATCTACCTCCACGTCCTGGGCAACAACTGGGAGGGCATCGATTTTTTGAACACCTCGGAGCAGGCTGCCGCCTGGCTGGGCGTCGCCGCTCTGGCGCTGATGCTGCCTCTGGCGCTCACCAGCGCCAACTGGTGGGTGCGGCAGCTGGGTAGAAACTGGCGGCGGCTGCACCTGCTGGTCTGGCCCATCGCGTTGTTGTCTTTGGGCCATGCCCTCTGGCTGGGCGCTTCAGCCTGGCTCATCAAACTTGTCGCCGCTTTCGGGATGGCCCTGATTCTATGGGTCCGCCGCTACCGCCGGCGCGCATTTAAGGAATCTGCCGATGTCTAGGGGGCTGGGACTCGTTTTTTTGGCGGCGCTGTTTCTTGCCGGCTGCCAGGGCAGCTCCGGACCAGTCGCAAAAGTAGACGGTGAGAGTATTGGCCCGCGCGTCGCAGTGGGCAGCACCCGCCGCCTGTCGCTGCCCCCCACCCAGTACGAGCGGATGCACTTTTTGACCCAGGCGGGAGAAAAGATCCGTATCCTCGTGCGAGGCCAGGGAGCGGCCCCGCTCTCGCTCTCGGTCTTCCCGGTGATCGCCCGCGACCGGGGCCGCTACCAGCAACCGACCGCCAGTTTTACCCTCAAACCCTTCCAGCGCACCGCACCGCTGCCCCTGGACACAGTGGTGGTCGTGCCCACGGACTGGCAGCCACGCGATGCGATCGTGGTCGAACTGAAAAATATCGGCTCGACTGTCGTGGAGCCGGAGGTCGAAATCCGCTCCAGCTAATCAGAATCAGCCTTTGCCGTTGGGCTGCGGTTGGGTTTTTTGGAGCGCCTGGGCATCCTCCAGCGCCGTTAGTAGCTCGACCGTGTGCTGGGCGATGGGATAGGTGATGTTGTGGGTGCGCAACTCGGCGTCGATCTTGTAGAGCAGGGCACTTTTGATCCGGAGCTGCTCTTTGGGATAGTTGCACCAGGCCCAGAGATCAAAGCGCATCGCCAGATTGTCGTAGCCCCGGAAAATCACCTCCGGCGGCGGGCTGTAGAGGACGCGCAATTCTTCCTCCGCTACCTTCAATAAAATCTCGGTGACCAGCTGCGGGTCGGCGCGGCGGTCCACCAGGACTTCGACGGTGAGGCGCACGCGCCCCTCGAGGTTGGACCAGTTGAGAATATCTTGATCGACTAGCGAGGCGTTGGGTAGGACCAACCTTGAGCCGTCGAAGCGCCGCAGGGTAGTGGTGCGCAGGCTGGTGCTCTCGACGATGCCATCCCAGTCGCGAACGACGACATAATCGCCCACCTGGATGGGCCGTTCGACCAGCAGCACCAGGCCGCCGATATAGCTGCGCGCCAGATTCTGCAGGGCAAAGCCCAGGCCGAGGCCGACCACCCCCAGCAGGATGCCGATCGAGCCTAGATCGATGCCCACGATCTGCAACAGCAGCAGGTAGCCGACGCTGGTGAGCGTGTAGTTAAAAGCAGTGGTCAGCGCCTCCTGGGTGCCGACATTGAGGTTGAGCCGGGCGAGCAGCAGGCGCTTGAGCAACTGGCCAATCGCCCGCACAGCCCAGAAGACGACGAAAGCGGTGGTCGGCAACAGCAGCAGGGTACTCAGGGGAAAGCGCGTCTTATCGATCGTGAGCACCGGTACCTGCAGCACCCGGACGAGTGTGTCCATCAGCGCCGTCACCACCGCCGTCACGACCTGGGCGACGGGATTGAAGCTGTCGAGGCGGCTGACGACGGCCCAGAGAATGGCCAGCCACACCGCCGCCTGCAGCCCGCCAAACAACAGCTTTAACCAGAGATCGAAGCCCCGGTCGCCGATAAAAAATTGCAGACGGCGGCGAGCCTGCCGCAACAGCCAGCCGCTCAGTCCCCCCAGCAAGATCGCCGCCAGGGCGATGAGCCACTGCAGCCAGAGGGGAGCGCCCGTCGCCGCCGGCGCGGCCTGGGCCGGGAGCGCCAGCCACCAGACCGCCGCTGCTCCCCAAAATGCTCGATAATAGGACTGCCTGCGCACGTTCTAAGTGTACTGCACGATCCTGATAGCCACGCCCCGCTCACCGCAATCATAGAACCGATGCAACAATCGCTCCTCACCCAGGCAAAAGGCGATCCCGCCGCCCGGATCTGGGCCGCCGGCCTCGATCCACAAAAATTTATCGACGAAGCCTATACCCATCTTGAGATTCGCGACCGCTGGTACCGCTTCTATCGCTTTTCCAGTTGCTTTGTCGGCAGCGAGGCGGTGCTGTGGATGACCCGACACTACGGGATTCCCCGCGAGACCGCCCTGATGCTGGGCAACGCTCTAATCGAGATGGCCGTCTTTCATCATGTCGCCGACGACTGGGATTTTCGCGACGACTACTTGTTCTATCGCTTCTACCGCGACGAGAAGCACCGCATCAGTGCGCCCTTTACCCGCGAGCGGGCACTGGAGCTGATTGGACAACTGGGAGTGGGCCAGCTCGACGCCGTTGCTGTCCAGATGTACCAGGCGATGCCCATCCAGGACCGCCGCTCCGGCCTCAGGCTGCACCGGCGCAGCTTTGTCGGCAAAGACGCCGCCTGCTGGTTTCGGCGGCGCTTTAATCTCGATCGCAGCCAGGCAATCGCCCTCGGCAACGCTCTGCTCTCGCTCAGGGTCTTCCACCACGTCCTCGACGGTGCGAGCTTTGAAGACGGCAATCTGTTGTATCGCTTTTACGACGACGAGTACCGCAACGAGGTGCTCACGCCCCACCAGGCGTACCGCAAAGCCTGGCAGACGATCCAGGGCTACGGCATCGCCGACCTCGATACCTTCATTGCCCAGTGCCGCCGGTCTCCGAGCCTCGGCCTCAAGGACCGCGTCTACGGTTCGGCGCACTACGGCGATTGCTTCGCCGGTTTTGACGCGGTGAGTCTCTGGTCGGATCTGCTCCAGATCACCCGCGCCGAGGCGGTGGTACTGGGCAACTACCTGCTCGATCTGGGCCGCCTCTACCACGTAGGCGACAACTGGGGATTCCACGACGCCTACTTGCTCTATCGCTTTACTACCGCCGAGCAGATCGCCCGCATCGCCCAGCCGAACGAGGAAACCGAAGCGTGAGCGCGATCACCGCCTCCATGCAGACCGTCCGCGACTGGCTTGTGGGCACCTACACCAGCCGCGAGCAGGCGATGGCACAGCCGGTCTGGTTCATCCCGGTGCGCCTCTGGTACGTCGCCGTCGATGGGCTTTTTGACGAGGGGATCGGCTTTTTTACCGAGCAGGCCAACGAGCACGACCCCGACCGCATCTACAGAAGCCGGGTGCTGCAGCTTCTAGAGGAGCCGCTGCGCTTTGAGAACTACCGCCTGATCGATCAAGACCGCTGGCTGGGGGCGGCAACGGACCCGGAGCACCTCGCCCGACTGCGCCGGTCGGACTGCGAACCGCTCCCCGGCTGCGCGATCTACCTGGAGCGCCAGGGAGACGCTTTTAGAGGCCGCATGAAGCCGGGGGGTGCCTGCCGCCTGCGGTCTGCAGATACCAGCTACATCGAGATCGAACTTGAGCTGCGCGAAGGCGTCTTTCTCACCCTCGATCGCGGCTTCGACAGCGCGACCGGCGAGCAGACCTGGGGCTCCCTTGGCGGCCCCTACCGCTACATCAAACAGTCGCCTTGAACTTCAAGGTGTCACCACAAAGCGGGCAACGGCAGTACCTGCAGGGGTGATGACTGCGATCCTGCCCGTGGCTGCTCCTTTTGGAACGATGGCTTGAATTTCACTGTCGGAGATGACCGTAAATCTTGCCTTTACAATTGGCCTCAATCTACCTCGAAAAACAACAGCCGTAGTACCGCTGAAGCCTGTGCCGGTGATCGTTACTCTCGTACCCACTGGACCCTGCCGGGGACTGATGGCGGTGATCGTCGGAGCAGTCTGTCTTAATGTAGTATTCAAGAGTATCGAGAGAGTATCGCTGTTGGTTGTGAAGGGTGGCGAAATGAAGTTGGCTGTAGCGAGGTCGAGCTTGCCGTCACCGTTTAGATCAGCTGGGACGGCTGCAACGGGTGGTGACGAACCCACTGCCAGATTCTGAGCAGGCTTGAAGGTACTGTCGCCGCTGTTGGCCAGCACCGACACACTGTCCGAGCCATTCACTGTGACAATGTCCACATTGCCGTCCGCGTCAAAATCTCCGGTCCTTACAAATCGCGCACCAACACCAGTCGCAAAATTTTGAGCGGTAGCGAAACTCAGATCTCCAAGGTTGAGGCGAACGGTGACGTCTTCGCTGTTTGCATTTGCACTAACCAAGTCGAGCCTGCCGTCGTTGTCGATATCCGCGAGCGTCACCGAGACAGGACCGTCTCCAGTAGCACGATTGATCGAGGCTGCAAAGCTGCCATTGCCGTTGTTGGTGGCAATCGAGAAGCTATCGTATTTGGAGTTGTCAGTTACGATATCAATATCTCCGTCGCCATCTATATCGCCAAGGGCAATTGTGTTGGGTCTATAGCCAACGCTAAAACTACTGGAAGGTCCAACAGTACCGTTGCCATTATTTTTGAATATCTGAACTTTTTTGGACGTGTTGTTTATCGCAGCGAAATCGAGATCTCCATCCCCATCGAGATCAGCTGTGGCAATAGACGTAAGCACGTTATCCGGCGCAATGTTCTGCGTAGTGAACGTAGCATCGCCGTTGTTAAGCAAAAGATACAAGCCAGATTGCGAAAAGTCGTACACAGAACCGTAAGTGGCTGTTGCCAGATCGTTGTCGCCGTCACCATCGAAATCACCAATGACGACGGACCTGGGATCGGCACCCGGACTGAGTAGCAAAGGTTCGCCAAAAGTACCGTCGCCCTTATTCAGGAGTACTGCCACAAAGCCTGGGTCAAAACCACCAAATTTGCCCTGGCTACCACAATCAACAACAGCCAGATCCAGATCGCCGTCGCTGTCAAGATCTCCGCTAGCAATGGCACAGGCGTTGTTCGTGGCACCGAAGGTCAAGGCGGCGATAAAACTACCGTCACCGCTGTTCTTGATAACTTGATCACTACCGAAGCCTACTGTGACGACATCAAGATCACTGTCGCCGTCGAGATCTTTAATTAGTACGGTAGAGGTAGAGCCATTATTGAGGATAGTCTGGGTGTTAGTAAATGAGGCTATACCATCATTTTTAAGAACATTCAGACTTGAAGGGGAACTGCCATAGACAGTGGCACTGAAAGCACTGCTGCCCACAATTAGATCAAGATCGCCGTCTTTGTCTATATCACCTGCCACAACTGCACTTGCAGGTCCATAAATAGCAATATTTCCAGAGACAGCGAAGTTACCACTACCGCTGTTCGTGAGCACTGAAACGCTTCTCTTGATCTCGTATGGAACGTTGTTGCCGATGCCTGCAGCGAGGTCCAAATCGCCGTCCCCATCGAGATCTCCTGTTGTCAGGGTGGTGGGACTGCCTGGCACTATCAGTGTCTGAGCCGTTGTAAAGTTGGCTTTGCCGTCGTTTTTAAGCACTGAGACGTTGTTTGAGCCAGTATTCGCCGTGGCCAGGTCGCGATCGCCGTCACCATCAAAGTCTCCTGCTACCAGAGAAGACGGACCTGTTCCGACAGCAAAGTTGATCGCCCCAGCAAAACTGCCGGTGCCGCTACCGGAGAGTACAGAGACAGTGTTGCTGCTCGGATTGACAGCAGCGATGTCAAGATTGTTGTCACCATTAAGATCTGCGAGAACCAGAAAAGAGGAGTTGCCACCGGAAGCAAAGCTCTGTGGCGCAGCGAACGTACCGTTGCCGTTGTTCTTGAAAACTTGAATAGTGTTCGCGTTGCTGACAGCAGCGATCAAATCCAGGTCACGATCGCCGTCTACGTCTGCGAGAGCCACAGAACTCACTTGAGCGGTGAGCGAAATACTTGGGGTGGAGATGAAGTTTCCCTTACCATCGTTGAGAAGCAACAGCAAGGAAGTACCGTTACTGCCGGTTTCTTTAGCGCCGACAATATCGCTGTCGCCATCTCCGTCGATGTCGCCAGTAGCAGCTGGACCATCGCCCAGATCGAAGATGCGCGCCGCTGCAAAGGCAATCTCACCTGCCCGGACCGGCGATGCCCATAGAGTGAGGCTGGCTGCCAGACCCAAAGCAGCTAGCCAGGGAGACCGGTGCTTGAGCGTCGTCATCGTTAACCTGCGATTGTGGAGGAGGAAGCAAGGAAACTATACACGCCTCCAGGCGCTCGACAATGTATCCCCGGATATATGAGAGCGGTAGCCGACTGTGCGAGTTTTAGACGAATGACCCCTGGTAGGCTTCTGCTGCAGCAGCCATTGACGGTCGCCCGAATATTGACTATAAATAAGTAAGCGTTCACTTATTTATTTAGTCATGGGTCGCCGCCGCAGCATCGATGCCGAGCAGATTGTCCGGGCCACCCTGGTGGTGCTGTCCACCCACGGCGTCGAGGCGGTGACGATTTCTCAGATCGCAAGGCAGGCGGGCATCTCGGAGGCTTCGATCTACAAGTTCTTTACCAGCAAAGACGACCTTCTGCGCGCCTGCGTGAGCGAGAGCCTTGAGCCGCAAGATTTCTGGCGGCGTCTTTTTGCCAGGGGGGAAACCTGGTCTGTGAGCGCTCTGCTGGAAGAAGCGGCGCTCTATACGATCGACTACTACCAGCAGCATCTGCCCACACTGCTGTTGCGGGTATTGCGTCCCCAGGCGGGCGACTGCTGCAGTGCGCCGTTGCAGACGCTCAAGCTCCAGGCCCATTACTTTCAGCTGGAGATGGATAGAGGGCGCATTCGTCGGGGCGATCCTTACCGCCTGGCGATGGCCTTCTGTGGTCCGCTTTTTTACCACGTCTTTGCTGCCCAGGCGTACTTTCAATCTCAGCCCCCGATCGCAAGCGAACCGTTCGCCCGCGCCTGGGCCCAGGATTTTTACCAGAGCATCCGCCCGACCGATTAGTTGTGCTCGCTGGCCGTCGTCCGACGGTTTTCAAGGAGGTTCCATGTTTGAGCAATTCAGCCCAGCCGCTTTGCAGGTGCTCAACCTTGCCAAGCAGGAGGCCCAGCGCCTCGGCCAGAATGCCGTCGGCACCGAGCAGATCCTGCTGGGGCTTCTGGCCTATCCTGAGTCGGCAGCGATCGAGGTGCTCGTTGGTCTTGGCCTGACGCTCGCCGACGCCCGCGCTGAGGTCGAGGCGATCGTGGGCCGGGGCAACGGCGGCGTGCCCAGCCAGCGCATCGTCTTCACGCCCCGCGCCGGGAAGCTGCTCGAAGGAGCAGTGGTCGAAGCTGGTACTTTGGGTCAGGCTCTCATCGCGCCGGAACACATGCTCTTGAGCCTCCTGCGCGATAGCCAGGGGGTAGCAAGCCGCGTCCTCGACAGCCACAATATCGACCGCGAAGAGGCCCGGCGGCTGGTGCTCGATAGCCTGGGCGACAGCGCCAAGGCAAGCGCTTTTCGTCCCGGCGACCCGCGCCGCGCCGGTGGACGCTCAAACCAGAGCGGCTCGGCCCTCGAGCGCTTTGGCCGCGACCTGACCGCCCTTGCCCAGAGTGGCCGGATCGACCCGGTGGTGGGCCGCGAGGCCGAAATCGAGCGGGTCGTCCAGATTCTTGGTCGCCGCACCAAAAACAACCCCGTACTCGTCGGTGAGCCGGGGGTGGGCAAGACGGCAATCGCCGAAGGATTGGCAGTGCGCATCGCCCTCGGCGATGTACCCGAGACGCTGCGCTCGCGCCGGATCGTGAGCCTCGATATGGGGCAACTGCTCGCCGGTACCCAGCTGCGCGGCGAATTTGAAGAGCGCATCAAGGCGGTCCTCAAAGAATCCGTCACGGCCAAAGGCCAGGTGATTCTCTTTATCGACGAGATCCACACCCTGGTGGGTGCGGGGGGCAACGAGGGCGGCATCGATGCTGCCAACATGCTCAAGCCCGCCCTCGCGCGCGGCGAACTGCAGTGCATCGGGGCCACTACCCTCGATGAGTACCGCAAGCACATCGAGCGCGACGCCGCCCTCGAACGGCGCTTCCAGCCGGTAACGGTGGGTGAACCGTCGGTAGACGAGACGATCGCTATTTTGGGCGGCCTGCGCGAGCGCTACGAAGCCCACCACAAGCTGCAGTACACCGACGCCGCCCTCGAAGCGGCGGCCCGCCTCGCAGACCGCTACATTACGGATCGCTTTTTGCCGGATAAGGCGATCGATCTCATCGATGAAGCGGGTTCGATGATCCGAGTCAAACTCTCTCGCGGTGCCGAGTTGCCCGCGATTGTCGATGTCGATGCGATCGCTCAGATCGTCTCGGACTGGACCGGCGTGCCCGCAGGCAAGATCACTGGCGACGAGGCGCTCTCGCTGGTGCATCTCGAAGCGCGGTTGCACGAGCGGATTATTGGCCAGCACGCCGCCGTGAGCGCTGTGGCCAAAGCGATTCGTCGCGCCCGCGCCGGTCTTAAAGCGCCGGAGCGGCCCCTCGCGAGCTTTATCTTCGCCGGACCTACCGGCGTCGGTAAGACCGAACTCGCCAAGGCGCTCGCCGACGCGGTCTTCGGCTCCGAGGAGGCGATGATCCGCCTCGACATGTCCGAATTTATGGAGCCGCACACGGTGAGCAAGCTCATCGGCTCGCCTCCTGGCTACGTCGGCTACGACGAGGGCGGCCAGCTCACCGAGGCGGTGCGCCGTCGGCCCTACACGGTGATCTTGCTCGATGAGATCGAGAAAGCCCACCCGGACATCTTCAACACCCTCCTGCAGCTATTGGACGACGGCAGGCTCACCGACGCCAAAGGCCGGGTGGTCAGCTTCAAGAACACGCTCATCATCATGACCTCCAACCTCGGTTCGCGCACGATCGAGCGCGGCGGCGGCCTCGGCTTCAGCAACGGCACCAACGAGGCGGACCGGCGCTACACCGTCATCCGTGACCGGGTGCAAGACGACCTCAAGCAGCTCTTTCGCCCCGAATTTCTCAATCGCCTCGACGAGGTGATCGTCTTCCAGCCCCTCGAACGCGAGGAACTGGTGCAGGTGGCAAAGCTACTGGTCAACGAAGCTCTGGGCCGGGTGCGCGATCTGGAGATCGAACTTACGGCCAGCCAGGCGTTCATCGATCAGGTAATTGCCCAGGGCTACTCGCCCAACTGGGGAGCGCGGCCCCTGCGCCGTGCTGTCCAGCGCCTGCTCGAAGACAGTGTTGCCGATGCCATCCTGGCCGGTCGCCTGGTCGCCGGTGAGCGCTATCTGGTAGACATCGACACCGAGGGCAAGGTGATCTTCGTTCACCCCGACCTGGCCGACGCCGAGGCCGCCCTCGCTGTGAGTGTCCGCTAGTTCTCCGACCAACTGCAACCTGTGTGCCCCTTCCCCTTAAAAAGGGAGGGGGTCTTTTTTGCCCAGCCGCCACCCAAACACCACCCGTAAGCGGAGCATCGGGCGATTCTTGCCTTTCGACACGGACGCCAACGACTACGCCTCCTGCGACTACACCGTCTCAGCTCAGCATCGAGTGCGCCGCCTTCGGCATCGGCGGCTTCATCAATCGCGGCTGCCGCACCCGCCTGCCCAACTTCCAGACCAATTAATTTATTGCTTCAAACAAAAAGCTGTTCCCTGATTTTCAGGGAACAGCTTTCTAGAGTGAACTTACTACCGGTAATTAGCCGCCGATTTCAAGGCGGCCACCAACGGTAAATGTCGTCCCTGGTGCAGGTACGCCGATCGGATCCTGGTACTGAGCATCCGTAATATTGAACACACTACCTAGCAGGGTGAAGTAGGGTGTGAGCGGAATTTCAGTGTTCAAGTTAAGAGTGAAGAACGAAGGGGTGGAGAACTCGTTGTAACCCTGCACGTAACCGTCTTGATATCGACCCACCAGCGAGGCCAGAAAGCCCTTGTTTGCGTAGGTAAACCGGATACCGACGTTGTTGTAGGGAATACCAGTGTTCTGCACCTGATAGGTAAACAACTGGCTATTGAATGAATCAACTGAACCTTGAGGGCGCTGGTCGTTGTTGGTCCAGTTAACTAACAGGGAGAACTGATCGCTGATCTGCCATTGGCCCTGAAACTCAATACCGGAGGAGTAGAGGCTTTGGAGGTTTTGCTGTTGCTGCAGAAGAGGAAACTGAGAAGTTGGATCACCTGCGACACCAAAGTTTTGGTTGACAAAGACCCGAGTACCGATGAAACCGTCGAGGTAGATATTGAAGTAGGTAGCTCGGAAAAACAAGTTGTTGGCTGGTGTAATGTCAACACCTGCGTCAACCGCTACACCTGATTCTGGACGGAGGTTGGGGTTGGCAAGGAAGACACCACCTGCGACGTTCAAATCACTGATCGATGGAGCATTGAAGACGTAGTTCCAGTTGGCACGGAAAGAGAGCCAGCTGAGCGGTGTAATGCGCACACCAACGCCGGGAGTAAGCACTTCACCAAATTGAGAGCTGCTGGTGTAGCGCAAACCCACGTTCGCTTTTACCAAGTCGCTGAAGCTGATGTCATCGATGATGAAAATCGACGTACGGGCAATGGATTTGTCAAAGAAGCTACGACCACGCTGCCTTTGCTGATAGGACCGATCTTCCTGGAAATTAATGCCGAAGGTAAGAGTCTGACCAGGAGAAATTTGCCAGTTGAGAGCAGTTTCTGCTACAAACTTGTCACCCTGCGTGTAAGGCTGTGAAGCAGGGTTAGGATTGAAGATGCCAAAAGGGGCATTGCCAGTACCAATGAGATTGCTATTCACAATGAAATTGGGTGGCACAGTGGAGGTGTTGCCGAAGTGAAGGTAGTAGACGTAGCTGTTGAGCGAGATGGTTGGTGTGATATTGTAATCCCACTGAACGGCATATTCTGCTTGAGACTGATTAGAAACCTGGAAGGTATCAATTGTGCCAGTGAGTGGTTCAGCTCCTTTGTAAGACTGACCAGTTGGGAAGACAATTTTACCGTTGAACGAAGTGTTGTACGAATAGGGTAGAGCTAGCAGTGAAGACGGCGTATTGAAGGTGTAACGAATCGGGTTGCAGCTCTGCTCCTTGCCAGACCTATCAAGAGGCAGGAAGTCTGTGCCTTCCAAGGTGCCATTTGGTGTGGATGAAAGGCCGCTGAAGCAAGGAGTAAAGGCATAGTTTCCAGGTCCATTGCCTGCGTTCTGAGAGTTTTGGTATGTGACGCGAGCAGTAACCTTGTTGCTTGGGTCGGGCTTGAAGACAAGCTTGCCAGAATAAGAATCACTGGCGTTAAAAGAGTTGTCGTTGATGCCATTTGCAGTGTAAGCAGGTCCAACCTCTGGCTTGAGGTAGCCGTAGAGGGAAGTGCCATCAGGAAAGCCACCGTTAGCACAGCTAGAGACTGTAGGATTCCCCTCTGGGTCAAGTATCTGTGGGCAACCAGGATTACTCGCAACATCGCCTGGACCATAATACTGGGCCTGGTTGGGAATCCGGATTGAGTAGGGATAGTTGTTTTGCGCCGTTAACCCGGTGTAGACAAAGTTGTAGCTGAAGGTGTCGTCGCCGCCGCCGTACTTAGCCACGTACTTGTTGAAGCCGTAGGAGCCGCCCTGATATTGCAGAGTGAGCTTGGGCGGTCCTTTCGGTGTTTCAGTAATGATGTTGATGACACCTCCCACTGCACCCGCACCGTAGCGCAACGTGGCACCGCCAGTCACAACCTCGATGCGCTCGAGATCTTCGACCTGAATGCGCGAGATGTCGGAGCGGTTATTGGAGGCTCTTTGTAGCGGTAGGCCATCTCTTAATATCTGGAAGCGCTGATCGTCGAAGCCACGCAAGAAAACGCCACCGGCGTTACGGACACCACCCAGGGCGGGCCCGGCCTGGAAACCGGGTACCAGTGTCAGAGCGTCGGTGACGGTCGTAGCGTTCTGGGCGCGGAAATCTTCTTTTTTGACGGTGTAGACGACCGACGGAATGTCGCGGGCGCGGGCCGGACGGCGGGTGGCTGTGACGTTTACTTCATCTAGGACGTCGATGCCTTCGTCGGCGGGCTCAGCCGGTTCGGCGGCTGTCTGGGGTGCGGTTGGGGCAGGTTGGGCCTGGCTCACCCGCTTCGTGGTTGCCGGGTTCGTCCAGTTCCACATCGCCGGAGGCGGCCCTGCCAGATCGGAGGCGCTGCTCGACGACTGGTCTAGAAGATATTTGGCACTGTCGATACTTAAGGTGCCGCTGCTGAACTGGGCAGCTCTGGCGATTGTTCTGGAGGCAGTCTCATGAGCAGGGACTGGTTTGGCAAGGGCGACTGAACCACATAAGACAACGCTTGAAAAAGCAGGTACAAGCGCTGCCGCAATACGCCAAGCACCCACACCGGGTTGGCTGGTAAGCTTCATTTTTCCGTTCACTCCATACCACAAGTGGACCTGATCTAGCATCCAGCTTTCGTGAGAAAACTGGATGACCCAGTGTAAACCAATTTTGGCCGTTTAGAGCAGTACAGAACGAACAGTTCATAAAGATCGCAGCCCAATTGCAGCGATCGCTGACATCTGGCCCTGTTTGCTGGTCAACGCCAAAAAACTAGACCCAGGTATAGGTCTACAGGTTGAGAATGCTCCAGTGCAGGCTGTAGAACGGTTTTGGGCCTGGAGATGATACGAATGGCCGGGCCAGTTTGTTGCGATTCACCAACTGTTTACCGTGAACCTCCTACCAGGGTGTAATGTGTTAACAAGGTATTCGCTCCTTGTCTTTCAGCGTGGCAAAAGCGCATGGGAGGCGGGCGGCACCAACTGTCCGTATGGGATCTAAGGGAGAATGGCAGTAATCGAATGGTTTTTTCGCGGCGGCATCGTCATGTACCCGATGCTGCTCTTGTCATTGATTTCGCTGGCGATCATCATCGAGCGCATCCTCTACTGGACAAGGCTGTTGCCCAGGCAAAAAGCCTTCGTCGAACAAGCCTTCGCTGACGAGCGCTGGCAACCGGAGCAACTGCGAAAGCTGATAAACGAAAACGCAGACATTCCCCTTGGCCGCATCTTCGGCTCGGCACTGTCGATCAAGACCGACGACGAGACTGCTTTTCGCCTGGCTCTCGAAGGGGCAGCCAAAGGCGAGATTCCCAAGCTCAAGCGCTTTGTCTCGGTGCTGGACACGATTGTGACGCTCTCGCCTTTGTTGGGTTTGTTGGGGACGGTGCTGGGTCTGATTAACTCGTTTGCGTCGTTGGGTCTGGGCACCGAGAATTCCAGCAAGGGTCTGGAGGTGGCTGGGGGCATCTCCGAGGCGTTGATAGCGACGGCGACGGGGATGATCGTGGCGCTGGTGACGCTTATTTTTGCGAGTACGTTTCGGGCGTTGGCTCGTCGTCAGGTGACGCTGATGGAGACGGCGGGTACACAGTTGGAGTTGCGCTGGCGGATGGCAGGCGGGAGGGCACTGAGCAATGTCAGTTAAGATGGGCGGCGGCGAAGACGATGGCGTCGCCGGTGAGATCAACGTCGTTCCACTGATCGACGTCTTGTTCTCGATCCTGACGTTCTTCGTGCTCGCTTCGATCTTTCTCACTCGTCAGCATACGCTTCCTCTCGATCTGCCGAAGGTGACCCCCGGCGATCCGCAGCAGCAGCTCAGCAAACAGTTGACGCTGACGATCACCGACAAGGGCAAGTATCTTCTTGACAAGACTCCGATCGAACTGGACAAGATCGGCCCGACAATCAAGGCGGCGCTCGACAGCAATCCCAACGAGATGGTCGTAATCGCCGGCAACAAAGAAGCAGAGTATCAGTACATCGTATTTGTTCTCGACGCCCTCAGGAAGGTCAATGCAACCCGGATCGCTATGGCAACAGACACCGAGTAGCGGTGGCAAGATCATCGTTCTGTGCTTTCTCGGCAGCGCCATCCTGCACGCCGGACTGTTCATGGTCCGCCTGCCCGAACCCAAAGCCCCCGAACTGCACAAAACCCAGAATGTCGTCATGGTCTCACCGGTCCAACCAAAAAAGCTGCCTCCCAAACCCAAACCCGAACCTCCCAAACCCAAACCCCCTGAACCGAAGCTCACCAAAAAAGTCGTCCGCCAGAGTGCCCCTCAAAAAGCAAAAGCCTCCCGTCCGATTCTCAGCACCAAGGCGACCACTCCCAGTGAATCGACCGTCTCGGAGAGTCAAATTGCGGGTTCGCGGGGCACCGGTTACGGCACCGATTCAGGCAACGACAACGGCAGCACCAGCCCGACGGGCGTCGATAACGGCAGTGGAGGCAGTGCGCCTGTGGAGGCACCGCCGCCTCCCCCGCCGCCGCCGTTGGTGAATGCGCGGCCCAAAGGAGCGGTGCAGCCGGACTATCCGGAGATAGCCCAGCAGAACAACTGGGAAGGCAAGGTGATCGTCAAGGCGTACATCAACGCGGACGGGAGTGTGGGGGAGGTGCAGGTGGTGCGTTCGTCTGGTCATGCAGAGTTGGACCAGGCGGCAATCGAGGCGGTGAAGCGGACGCGCTTTGAGCCAGCGCATCGTGGGGAAGAAGCGGTAGCGGCGTGGGTGCGGGTGCCCATCACCTTCTCCCTCCAGTAAGCGACGATCTACGCTCCGTCGGGGTGGACCTGCCCCTGCTTGATCGTAAGAACAGTAGCCGAGTGCAACCACTGGCTGTCAAAAAGTCCCAGATGGGTCGTCGTCACGATCGTCTGGACGCGCTCCCCAATCGCGCCAAGAAGCTGGTCCTGCCGGTGCAGATCCAGTTCTGCCAGCACGTCGTCGAGCAATAAAAGCGGCACCTCGCCCGTCACCTGCTCCAGTAGGTTCAGTTCCGCCAGTTTGAGCGCCAGCACGAGGGTGCGCTGCTGGCCCTGGGAGCCGAACTGGCGGGCCGGGATGCCATCGATCGTCAGCTCCACTTCGTCGCGGTGCGGTCCCACCAGGCTGGTGCCCCGGCGCACCTCCAGCGCCTGCTTTTGCGCAAGGAGTTCTGTGAGCGCCTGTTGCACGCTCTGGGCATCCTCGCGCTCGAAGGCGATCTGTGGCTGGTAGTGAATCGCAAAATTCTCGCGCCCGCCGCTGATCGCCCTGTGCCAGTGCTGGGCCAGCGGTGCCAGCCGCAACAGCAGGCGGTGGCGGCGGCGCATCACCGGGGTGGCGTGGCGGGTGAGCAGATCGTCCCAGAGGGGCAGTTGCTCTGCGAGCGCCTCGGAGCTGAGATCGGTCCGCCTGAGCAGGGCGTTGCGCTGATGGAGCACCTGGAGATACTGGGCAAGCAGACTGGTATAAATCGGCTCAAGCTGCAGCAGGATGCCGTCGAGCCAGTCGCGGCGGGTCTCCGGTGCGCCGCGCACCAGATCGAGGTCGATGCTCGAAAAGGAGACGCAGTTGAGATAGCCGAGCGCCTCCGCCTGGGTGCGCTGGGTTTCACCCCCCAGCCGCACCGTGCGCCGCTTACCGGCGCGCAGGATAAGTTCAAGTTCGACTGTACCTCCCAGCCTTTCGATCCGGGCGGCGACACGGCTTTGCTCTTTGCCCTGGGTCACCAGTTCGCGGTCGCGCAGGGCACGGCTTGAGCGGCCCGTCGCCAGAAGCTGCACCGCCTCCAGCAGGTTGGATTTGCCCTGGGCGTTGTCACCCACCAGAATCGTCTTGGCACTGCTGAGATCGAGGGCCAGCTCGGCGTAGTTGCGAAAATCGTGCAGCTGAAGCGATTGCAGGAACACGGGCAGGGCCGGGACGCACTTTCTCAGAGTAGTCTGAACACGGTGGGCCCGCCGAAAGCGATAATAGGCAGGGACACCTGTTCACCATTATGGCCAAAACGCGCACCCAGTTTACCTGTACCCAGTGCGGCTACGAGAGCGTCCGCTGGCTGGGCCGCTGTCCCGGCTGCGATGCCTGGGATAGTTTTATCGAGGAGACGATCGCCCCCGCCGCTGCTGCCAGTCGCGTTCCCGCTGCGGCCCAGGCCGCACCCCGGCCCCGCGCCGCCATCGCCCTTACTGCTCTAGATCAGCATTCCCAAAGCCGCATCTCCTCGGGGTTCGCCGAGTTCGACCGGGTGCTGGGAGGCGGCATCGTCACAGGCTCACTGGTGCTCATCGGCGGCGATCCGGGCATCGGCAAATCGACGTTGCTATTGCAGGCCGCCTGCCGCCTGGCCCAAGCGCAGCCGGTGCTCTACGTCTCAGCCGAAGAGTCCGCCCAGCAGGTCAAGTTGCGCGCCGAGCGGCTGGAACTGGCGGCGTCGGGGCTGTACCTGCTGGCTGAGACCGAACTTGAGACGATCCTTGCTGAGCTGGAGAGCCTGCAGCCGGCGATTGCGGTCATCGATTCGATCCAGGCGGTGTACCTGAGCGCCCTCAGCGCCGCCGCCGGTTCGGTCTCCCAGGTGCGCGAATGTACTGCGGCTCTGATGCGTCTGGCCAAGCGCACCCAGACGAGCCTGTTCATCGTCGGCCACGTCACCAAAGAAGGAGCGCTCGCGGGCCCCAAAGTGCTCGAACATCTGGTCGATACGGTGCTGTACTTCGAGGGGGACCGCTTTCAGAGCCATCGCCTGCTGCGCTCGGTCAAAAATCGCTTTGGGGCCACCCACGAGATCGGGGTCTTCGAGATGATGGGCCAGGGGCTCGCCGAGGTCGAAAATCCTTCTGAGCTTTTTTTATCGGGCCAGGACGAACCGGCTCCCGGCACAGCGACGATCGTCGCCTGCGAGGGCACCCGGCCCCTGGTGGTCGAATTGCAGTCGCTGGTGAGCCCCACCAGCTACGGCTCCCCGCGCCGCACCACCACCGGCATCGAGTACAACCGGTTTTTGCAGATTCTGGCGGTGCTCGAAAAGCGGGTCGGCATCCCACTTTCGCGGCTCGACGCCTACGTTGCCTCGGTAGGAGGGCTCGATGTCTCAGAACCCGCCGCCGATCTGGGGGTGGCCGTCGCCGTCGCCGCCAGCTTTCGCGATCGGATCGTCGATCCACAGCTGATTATTTTGGGGGAGGTCGGACTGGGGGGGCAGGTCCGCCCCATCTCACAGCTGGAACTGCGCCTCAAAGAAGCTGCCAAGCTCGGTTTTAAGCGGGCCATCGTTCCGCGTGGCTCGGCGCACTGTGCGATCGATATGGAAATTATTCCGGTCGCCCGCGTGCTCGACGCGCTGGTGGCCGCCCTGGGCGGACCGGTGCAAAGTCCCCCCGATCAGCCCGGCGATGAGTAGATTCTTGCAGCTGGTTTTCAGAAAACTTAAGTATTGTCACCGACCGGACTCCGTTAAAATGAGAATAGATAGGGTGAAGGAAGGCAGGCTCTGTGATAGCTGTGGCTCGTCAACCCGCAAGGCAGGAGCGTCGAACCGTAACGTTCGCCTCGACTTTGTTTTTGCGGCCCATCCTCGATCTGCTGCTGGCTGAAATCAGTCCTCTGTGGCGAGCGGAAGTGCGCCTTGGTTTACAAGAAGCCCTGGTCAATGCCGCCTGCCACGGCAATTGCCTCGATCCTGACAAGCGGGTGACGGTCCACTTCAGCGTCGCTCCCAACTACTACGTGTGGATCATTGCCGACGAGGGATCGGGCTTCGATAAACAGCAACCCTGCGCCGACGCGGTTCCCTGCAGCGATTGGGAGTGTGGCCGGGGCTTATTTATCCTGCGCCAGATCTTCGACGAGGTGCAGTGGCTGCCCCCCGGCAACCAGTTGAGGCTGTGCAAATATATCCCCCGCGAAGCGCGTCCTCAACTCAGTTGAGTTGCGCTAAACTGGGCGGACTCTGGGGATCGTTATGCCGGAAGAGCAAGCCAGCCTGTTTCATTTCGGGCAAAATGCACCATCGCCCGAACCCGACACCTTCGATCGCATTCCACAGGATGTCCGGGTGCCGATTGCACCAGGAACCTACAGCACCTTCGATCAAATTACAGCCCACTGCAATCGCTGCCACCGCTGCGAACTGGGGGCGACCCGCACCCACGCGGTCGTCGGTCGGGGCAACCCGGAGGCAATCTTGATGGTGGTGGGTGAGGGGCCAGGCGAAAACGAAGATCTCACAGGCATTCCCTTCGTCGGCAAGGCCGGGCAACTGCTCGATAAGATCCTCAGCTCCGTCGGGCTCGATCCCCAAAAAGATGTCTACGTCTCGAACATCGTCAAGTGCAGGCCGCCCGGCAACCGCAAGCCCAGCCCCGAGGAGATGAAAGCCTGCGTCGGATACCTCAAAGAACAAATTCGCCTGGTCGATCCAAAGATTTTGCTGTTGGCTGGGGGCACAGCCGTCGAGGGGCTCACCGGCGACAAGCGCGGCATCACCAAGATTCGCGGCCAGTGGCTGGAGTGGGAGGGGCGCTGGGCGATGCCTTTTTTTCACCCGGCCTTTTTGCTGCGCAACCCGAGCCGCGAGGCCGGTAGCCCCAAGTGGCTCGCCTGGCAGGACATTCAGCAGGTGCGGGCCAAATACGACGAGCTTATCGCTCCTCTTAGCGCCGGGTAAGAATCTCGACCCCTGTCTCGGTGACAGCGACAGTATGCTCGAACTGAGCGGAGAGGGAACCGTCGGCGGTGATAGCGGTCCACTTGTCGGCGAGGACTTTGGTTTCCCAGGAACCGGCGTTGATCATCGGTTCGATCGTAAAGACCATGCCGGGGCGCAGGCGCGTCCCCTTGCCGCGCGTGCCGTAGTGGGGCACCCAG
Source organism: Gloeobacter kilaueensis JS1 (assembly GCF_000484535.1). Classification (NCBI taxonomy): domain Bacteria; kingdom Bacillati; phylum Cyanobacteriota; class Cyanophyceae; order Gloeobacterales; family Gloeobacteraceae; genus Gloeobacter; species Gloeobacter kilaueensis. The sequence continues at coordinate 1,618,783 of NC_022600.1, forward strand.
GGTTCGGTGTGAAAGATCTTGCCGATGCCGTGGCCGACAAAGTCGCGGACGACGCTGAAGCCCGCCGCTTCGGCGTGGGCCTGGATTGCCGCGCCGATGTCGCCCACTCGCGCCCCCGGCTTGACCTCGGCGATGCCCAGCATCAAACACTCGTAGGTCGTCTCGACCAGGCGGCGGGCCAGTTCGCTGACTTTGCCGACGCAGAACGTCTTGCTGCTGTCGCCGTGCCAGCCGTCGAGAATCGGGGTGACGTCGATGTTGATGATGTCACCTTCTTTGAGGAGCTGTTTTTTGTTGGGAATGCCGTGGCAGACGACGTGATTGACGCTGGTGCAGATGTGCTTGGGATAGCCGTGGTAGCCCAGGGGGGCACTTGTCGCACCGTGGGCTCTGGTCCACTCGGCGCACAGGCGGTCGAGTTCTTCGGTGCTCACCCCCGGCTTGACAAAGGGCTCGATGTAATCGAGCAGCTCAGCAGCCAGCCGACCGGCGGCGCGCAGCTTTTCGATCTCTTTGGCCGATTTGATTTCGACCGGTTTGGGAATTTTGAGTTCCATCGGATTTTGGGTGAGGATTGCGACTTTTTTTATTGTGGCAGAAGCGCTCCCGCCAAAGCTAGAGCGCAAAAGCGTCGAAGGCGACAACCGGCCCATCCGGATGCCCAGTATCGAAGGCGTAGCTGGTGATCGTGCCGTTCGCTGTCTCCAAGATGCTGAAGGCGGTGATCGTGTTGCTCGCCAGATAAGGCAGCGGCTGGCCGTGGGCGTCTGTGAGCGGGGCGAGCGTGGGCACCACCGGCTCAAGCCCGCCCGGATCGCCCGCCCGGCAGTAGTCCGCTTCGTCGGGCACATTCTCGCGCTCCGCTCCGCCTGTGTAGGCCCCGAAGGTGTTGCCGACGTTGGCCGTCTCAAGGTAGTGCGTCGCGCCGGAGTCGAAGCGATTCCACAGGTGGCTGTGGCCAAAGAGCACCAGCTGTACGCCGTGGGCCTCCAGCAGCGGCTTCAGATCGTTTAGCAGCTGGTCTTGGGCCTTTGGATAGCGGTAGCGCACGGCCTTGATCCGGCCCTGGTCGTCGCGGGTAATGTCAGCTACCGGATCACAAAAAGGCGGCACGATGTTGCCTCCCAGACCGTGCAGCGGATGGTGGAGCATCACGATCCGGTAGCGGGCGCGCCGAAATTCCGGCTTGAGCAGTTCTGTTTTGAGCCACTCGTACTGGAGGCTACCGGCGCAGACCGGTTCAAAGATAAATTCGCCGTGCCCCCAGTGCTGGGGCGAATCGAGCTGGGCTGGATCTTCGCTGTATTTGCCCTTTCGATCCCGAAGGGGCGAGCGCCAGACCCGCGTCCCATAGAGGGCGATGAGCCGCACGTCGCCGAAGCTCAGCGCATAGTAGGGCGGTGCGCCGAAGAGCGTCTGGTAGCTCCAGCTGTTGTAGGTGTGGGCGATGAGCTGCGCCTCGGCAATGCCCAGAGCGCGAGCGGCCTCGACGGGCCGGGCACTGGCCAGGCTAAAAGCGGCCTGATCTGCCACTGCGCCCATCACCTCGTGGTTGCCGATGCAGGGAAAGATCGGGGCGTACTGCAGGAGCGCTCCGCCGCGATAGACCCTGCCTGCGAGGGCGTAGTGGGCGCGGCCCTGCAGGCAGGCAAAAAAGGCATTGCCCCGGTTGTCGTCGAACCACTCGCTGACCCGGTCGGGCACATTCACCAGATCCCCTGCAAAAAAGACGGCGTCCACCCGGCCCACGGTCTGCTCGACCTTCTGGAGATTGGCCGCCACCATCGGCAGGAGCTGATGATCGGAGGTGAGCAGGATCTTGAGAGCACTCCCTGCCGCCGGGGCGGCCTTGAGGGCAAAGATGTCGCTGCTGGTGCGGCGGCCCTCGAAGTGGCTCACCACCCGGTAGGGCAGCACCTCCCCGGCATCGAGACCACGAACGATCGCCTCGTGCCGGTAGATAGGCCGGTAGCAAATCCGCTCATAAAGCTCGCCCTGGCCGTGCTGGCTACCGACGTGGGAGCGGCCATCCTCGCCCAGGGTTGACAACCGGCGGCTGGTGGCCGGAACCACCCGCTCCAGCCTGTGGCCCACGCGCACGCTATGGTCGCTGCCTGCCCCCTCGCTGAACCAGACGACTCGCACCGTCTTTGGCGTCGGCCACAGCAGCAGAGGATCGCTTAAATGGGCCATGACCTGGGCAAGAAACAGCGGTAAACAGAATAAAGAAGCGGTCGTGGAACTCCAGACCGCCAGGAGCTTCGCTGTAGAGTCGTACAGCGAACCTGAGAAGCTATTGCGCTCTGTTGTTGTTGTACCACAAAAGAACTGGATGCTCCGCTTTTGGAGCCCGCTGTCATCGATCGATTGGAAACTGGCTATTGCTGTCACAGCGCTCTGAAAATCTCATTTTTTTCATGAATCTTGACGATTCCGGTTTTGGAATTTGACCATAATACAGAGGGAGATATTTGAGCGAGCAGAACGGCCCGGTTCTGTTCTTAATGCTGGCGTTTTTTGCAGTCGGTGGCGGCCTTTGATCGCAACCGATGCTGTGGTCGTGGGCGTTACGAAACGGGACGGTCCTGCTCGTTGTGATGAACCATTAGGAGAACCGCCATGAATGTGCTCACCGGCAGCAACCAGAGGGGCAGCAAGCTGTTCAAGGTCACGATCAACCCCACTCCGGCTGTCACCCACCACGAGTGGCCCAGCCTCGACACCTACGAGCCGAGCCAGAACAGCTACAGCCTCCTGGTCCCCCTGGACCGGCTTCTGTCCGAGATGACCCAGATCAAGAACAAGGGCGGCCGCATCGTCGAGATCGTCGCAGCGGATGTGGCGGCGACGACCGACCAGAGCACGGTGGTCTTTGAGTCGGCTGCCCGGCCAGTGGTAACGACCCTGTGGTCTAAAGCTTCCGAGCAGGATGTCCAGGCGGTGATCACCGCCGCCTACAAGCAGGTATTCGGCAATACCTACGTCCTCGAAAGCGAAAGGCTCGTCTCCGCCGAGTCGCTGCTGCGCAACCGCTCGATCAGCGTCCGCGACTTTGTCCGCTTTCTGGCCAAATCGGACCTCTATAAAGAGCGCTTCTTCTCCTGCACCTCCAACAACCGCTTCATCGAGTTGAACTTCAAGCACCTGCTAGGCCGCGCTCCCTACAACCAGTCGGAGATCGTCGAGCACCTCGACCGCTATCAGGCCCAGGGCTACGAAGCTGAGATCGACTCGTACATCGACAGCGACGAGTACAGTGCCGCCTTCGGTGACACGATCGTGCCCTACTATCGCGGTTTTAAATCCCAAAACGGCCAGACGATCGCCGGCTTTGAGCGGATGTTCCGCCTCTATCGGGGCGACGCCGGTAGCGACACCAACTTGAACCAGACCGGCCAGGTGCGCCGGGTCGATCCCAAAAAATTGCTGCGCTCCGGTCGCGGCATCGTCTAAAACCTGCCGGCACCGGTCTTTCTCCTCCTTGTGAAGGACCGGTGCGTCAGTACTGTCGGGGGTTGACTTGACTAAGAAGCCAATGTAAACTTTGGCTTGATATTCCTTAATAGTTATTAACAGTAGGCAGATGGATAAACTCGGCTTGCTTTCGGCTGGCGCGCCTGCTTCGGTGGGCTTCCTGGCAGCGTGGGTGGCGATTGCATCGAGGAGCGCCGGTTGCCGGCGCAGATAAAGACGCCAGACGGACCGGTAGCGGGCTTTTCGACAGGGCAGTTTTTTGGAGCCATTGTCTAACTGTCTATGCCAGGACTGCAGAATGCGTCTGTATTCTGTTTCTATCTTCGACGGAGAAAGTCACAGGAGCGAAGGCTGTGGATAGATCCTTGAGATGCCGGATGCTACTCTCCCACAGTTTCGATATTCCCGAAGAAATTGTCGTCAGGCTACGCCCTGAAGCGATTGCCAGAATTTTTATCGATAGCCTCAGTTTATTTGCGGATATCGATTGCCGATTCCTTGAAAATAGCCCTTACTGGCTACTGGAAATTCTGTTCCCGATCGCCGAAATTTCACCCGAGCAGATCGGGCAACTCTGCGCCAAAGCGCTCGTTCAAAGGCGAACCGAACAGCAAGCGGGTGGCTGGCTGCGCTCGGATGTCCTTGTACTCGGGGTTCTACGCACCAATCCGACAAGAAGCAGTTCCCCAGACGCCCTGCAGCCGGGCAACTGGGGAGTGGACATCGTCGAGACAGCTTCGAGCGAGCAATTTCTCAAGGCGATTGGCTGGGAGGCCAAGATTGCCCAGCAACCGGCTGACGCCTTCTTCAAGCTCGTGGTGAGCTAAAACCACTCAGGGATTTTTGTCCGGCGGCTCGGGTGGTTCGGGCGGATTGGCGGGTGCGTCGATGGTAACGTCAGGCAGTTGGATGTCGATATCCGGTACAGAGATGCTCGCATCGGCGGCTTCGAGGGCGCGCAGGGCGTAAAGGCGCAGCTTGGCGTCCGGGTCGTTTCTGGCGATACTTACCAGCTTCTGGAGGGCCAGTTTGCTATCGGATCTGGCGAGGGCGCGCAGGAGGGTCCGGCGCTGGCTGATGTCACTGGTGCTGTCGTAGAGGTTCACGAGAGTCTGCACACTCGCCTCGGTACGCATCCGAACGATCGCCCGCAGTGCCTCCTGGCGCACCGCTGCGTCCGGGTCGCGGCGGACGATGTCAGCAAGCAGAGCCAGCCGCTCAGCGTCGCTGAGGGCCGATTTCGGCGGGTTGTGGGGGCGGGCTTTTGCCACGTCTACGACCGGCATGACATCTTTAAGGTTGCGCAGCACCCGGTCTTTGATCTCCAGGCCAAGGTCCTTGAACTTCATTGCGGCGGCCACGCTATCGCGGATCGTGTCTTGCTGGTCTTTGAGGGTGTCCTTCAATTGCTGAGCGTCAAAGACCATCTGCCTGTGGCCGTCGCCGTCGGTGATCGTGATTGTCCCCTGGGGGGCGGTGTCCGCCTGGGCGAGGCGCGGTAGGAGCGGATGGCGGACCGGAGTGGGCGGCACCGGTGGCTGGGGCGGATGGGGGGGACGCGCTGTTTTTGCAACGGGCGCAACCGGGGGCTGGGCAGGCTGGGGAGCGGCGGGGGGAGTACTGGCAGCGGGTACCGTCGCCGGAGTCACAACCGTCACTGCCTCCGGCTCGACAGGCAGACCCAGCCGCACCGGTACGGCGATTACGGGCGAGTGGCTGCTGATGACGGCCATCAGGGCGAGGGCAAAAAGCGCAACGGCCAGATTGGCCTTCCGCAGGTGGGGGCTCGCTGGACGGCGGCTGTCGAGCAGCAGAGTCACCCGATAGGCGATCTGCCTGCCGATCGAAAGGCTGCCCGCCGCTGCCTGGGGAGCGTGGGCGAGCAATTCTACCAGCCGGGCAAGGCACTCGGCGTAGGGACGGGCTTTGCCGGTAACCGCCACCACCCAGTCGTCGCAGGCGATCTCGCGCTCGCTTGCCAGCTGCCCACCGATCAGGCGCACCGCCGGATGATAGAAAAAGACCGCCTCGATGAGCCGCTGAGCGAGGTTGCTCCAGTCGTCCCAGCGCCGCAGGTGGGCCAGCTCGTGCAGGCCGACTTGATCGAACTGCGCTTCGCTCAACTGGTGGGCCAGTTGCTCAGGAATGAGAATCACCGGCTCGAACAGTCCCACCGCCACCGGCACCTGGATATCGGCGCAACTGCCCAGGCGGATCCTCCGGCGGCTGTGGCCGTAGTCCAACCAGTGGGCGAGCCGTGCCTGGTGGCGCGCCGGCAGCGGCCTCATGGCCCGCTTGAGCCGGCCCAGCTGCCAGTAGGCGATGAGCACCCGGCTCAACATCGCCACCGCCCCGCCCAGCCACAGACCGAGTAAGACCAGCGGCCAGTCGCCGCCCGGCAGCGGCCAGGCTACCTGATGCTGTGGGAGGTGCGGAGAGTGAATTGCGCTTTTGGCAGACGCTGGCCGGGCGGATGGTGTTCTTGAACTGTGGGCGCGGGCCAGCCGGGGCGCACGCACGACCACCCCCGGCAATTCAAAGATGAGCACTCGCGGACGGGCATGGAAGTCTGCTGTGAGTGGCGGCTGTGAGGCAACCTGCAGGTGGGTCCAGGGCAGCCAGAGCATTAAAAGCAACGTCGCCCACCAGATGGCAAAGCGGGTGGTGGCGTTAATCCGGCGCTGCAACATCCGCAAGCTGACCCAGACAAGGCCGGCCAGCAGGCTGCCCTGCCACAGACCATTAATCAGCCCTTCGACCAGTTGGGCTGCAATCGGCTCAAAGCTGTTCACTGCCGTCCTCCTGTGCATTTTTGATCATCGCTTTCAAGCGCTCCAACTCGTCCGCATCGATCGCTTCGTTTTCGAGAATATTGAGCATCAGCAACTCCGGCGAGTTGTTGAAAAAACGGCTCACCACGTACTGCACCGCGCTGCGCCGCGCCTGGTTGCGGTCGATGAGCGGATGGTAGACGTAAGCCCTGCCTTCCTCGGTGTGGCGGACGTACCCCTTCTGTTCGAGAATGCGCATGGTCGTGAGCACCGTGCTGTAGGCGAGGGCGAGGCGCTTGGGCAGTGCCTCGACCACCTCCGCCACCGTGGCCTCCCCCCGCTGCCACAGCACCTCCATCAGCCGCAACTCTGCCTCGGTCAACGTCGGCGACTTCTTTCTGGCCACAAGTGCTCCTCCTGCTCACTATTAAAAAATTCGTAGACCCCTGCCGTCAGCCTACCGGAGCGCCGCTTTTTCTGTCAACTAAATAATTAATAGATTGAAGGCTGGATCGATCTTCAAGCCGCAGGTGCGAGCCGATGCGCTATGCTACGGGCGAACCAGGACCACAGGCTTGTTATGGACGTTCGATCGACTGCGCCCGGTGCCAGCTTGCGAGGTGAGCTGCCGCTGGAAGCCTGTTTGAGTCGGCAGCAACCGCTTGCTGTGCGGAGCCGATCGCCAATACCCGCCAGGGCAAAGCGGCGCTCCCTGACGTTCTGGGGGCTGCCTCTGGGGGCAGTGGCCCTCACGGCGGCAGGTGGCATGGGCACCGGTGCCGGGGTGATGGCGTTGCTGTTGCCGCCTGTACCGCCGCAGCCGACAGTAGCGATCAAAGGACAACCTGCTGCGGCCCCCGCCCTTGCGGAGCGGACTCCCGTCCTGCTCCCGACGGCTGATCCCCGGCCCATCGTCGCCGAAGTGCTCGCCGCCGGTGGTCGCAGCGATCCGTTTGTTGCCACCGACGCTCCGCAGGCGGTGGCTCTGCCTGCCCTGGCTCCTGCTGTTCCCCCGGAGGGGAGTGAACTTGCCAGTCTGGTTCGCCCATCGCAGGCAATGGCGCTTTTGCCGGCGGTGCCGACGGGTGCTGCGCCCCACATCCTGCCGCCGCCGGCGCTGGTCAGCAGGTTGCTGCCCCTTTCGACCACCGCTGAGGCACCGGGTCCGCTCGCAGCGCTCCCGCCCGCCCCAGCCGCGATTGTTGTCGCCCCGCCCGCCGCCGTGGACAGCGCCGTGAGTCCCAGCCTGGTGGCCATCGCTGCTCCCGAAGCTGCACAGGCAGGCGACCTCTCAAGCTGGCAGCTGGTCGGCACTGCCCTTTCTGGTTCCAATCGCATTGCCCTGCTGCACACCGGCGGCAGTGAGAGTACCGTCTCGGTCAGCGAAGGGCAGACGGTGGCGGGCTGGCTGGTAAAAGCGATCGACGAAGAGCGCATCGTGCTCGTCCAGAACGATCAGCAACACATTCTAAAAATCGGTGGCTGATGGGCAGGCGCACTGGCTTTGCCCTGCTGGTTCTACTGCTCATCGGGGTCGGAGCGCTCAGGGCCGAAGACAGCGTTGATTCTTCGACTACCGAGACGGTGCGCGTCTTTCCAGATAACCCCCTGCCGGGCAATACCCTGCAAATCGTGACCCGCAATCAGGTGGCGGTGCGCTTTGAAGAACACGACTTTCCCAGTTTCCCGATCGCCACAGGCGAATGGCGCGCTCTGGTGCCGCTCTCGGCGCTGATGCACCCGAGGGAGTATCCCCTGGAGGTTCTTTCTGGCCCCAATACCTGGACGATCCCGCTTAGAGTAGCGCCGCGCCGCTTTGGGCTGCAGCGCATTTCACTGTCGGCTGGCCGTGCTGCGCTCGAAGCCACCCCGACCGAGGAGGAGGCGATCGGCAGCGCCCTGCGCACCTTGAGCCCCGAACAGTTCTGGCAACTGCCCTTTCGGCGACCGAGCGGTGGCCGGATCTCGAGTGGCTTCGGCCTGAGGCGCACCTACAACGGCGTCCTTGAGCAGAACTACTACCATCGCGGCTACGACTTTGCCGCTCCGCAGGGGGCGGGCGTCATCGCCCCCGCCGCCGGTCGCGTCGTGCTCGTCGGTACGACCCAGCGCGGCTTTCGCCTTCACGGCAACACCCTCGTCCTCGACCACGGCCAGGGGGTGACGAGCATCTACATTCACCTGTCGCGCATCCTGGTGCGCCGGGGAGAAATGGTCAAAGCCGGTCAGCGCATTGCCCTGGTCGGCAGCAGTGGCCGGGCCACCGGAGCGCACCTGCACTGGGGCATCTACGCCCACGGCGTCGCCATCGATCCGGCGGACTGGCTGGCGGGGCGCATCTGTTGCCGGGCTTCCGGCAATTCTTCCGCCGCTGCGGCTGAAAGTGCTTCATAATTCTTTGTATGCAGGTTTCCGTTTTTCACACGCCCGAACTGGTTCCCGAGGGCCGGCCCGCCTGTGCTGTCGCCATCGACGTGCTGCGCGCCACCTCCACGATCGCCACAGCCCTCGCCAATGGGGCGGCGGCGGTCCACGTCTTCGCCGATCTCAAGACACTCGATGCCGCTGCCAACCATTACCCGCAAGACCAGGTGCTGCGCGGCGGTGAACGCGACGGCAAACAGGTCGAAGGTTTTGATTTTGGCAACTCGCCCTTTTTTTGCACCAGGGAGCGGGTAGCAGACCGGCACATCTTCATGAGCACGACCAACGGCACGCGCACCCTCCAGCGCATCAGCCACGCGCCGGTGGTGCTCACCGCCGCTTTGATCAACGTCGCTTACGTGGCCGAATTTATCCGTGCCCAGGCGTTTGAGACCGTCTGGCTGGTGGGCTCCGGCTGGCAGGGCAGCTTTTCGCTGGAGGACACTGCCTGCGCCGGTGCCCTCGTCGAGCAGTTGGGCGGGGCGGCCAACGACGAGGCAGTGGCGGCGGCAGCCCTCTTCGACAGCTGGCAGGACGACCTGGTCGAATTGTTCGAAAAGGCCAGCCACGGCCAGCGTCTGCTCAAACTCGGCCTGCTCGACGACATCGTCTACTGTGCGACGGCCAACTCGGTGCGCTCTCTGCCCTGCCAGCGGGAGCCGGGGGTTCTGGTGCAGGGGCTCACCGGATGAATTTTGTGGTGAGCGTGCTGATGTTTCTGTTTGCGCTCACCGGGGTAGCCGGTTTTTATGTCGATAGGCTCGTAAGCGACCTGATCCGCTCCCAGTTGCAGGGGGCGGAGCGGCTGGAGGTGCGGGTCGAGGCGATCCCCAACTACAAGCTCGCCTGGGGAGATATCGACCGCTTGCGCTTCGCCGGGCGGGGTCTCAGCGTCCGCCCAGGGTTGCGCATTGCCTTACTCGACCTGGAGACCGACGCCATCTCCGTCGATCTCACCTCCCTGGGCAAAGTGCCCAGGTTGCGGCGGCCCCTGCAGGCGGCGGTACACGTCGAACTGAGCGAGGACGACCTCAACCGGGCGCTCAATACACCCGAAATCCTCAAGACCCTCGAGACGATCCGCGTCGAATTGCCCGGTGCCGTCGGTGGTTCCGGTCAGCCGGAGGTGGCGACTTTTACCCAGCCACACATTACGCTCTTAAATGCCAACGAAGTGCTGCTGCAGGCGGTCGTCAAAGTCCAGGGCCGCACCGAGACACTTCTGGTGACCTTTCGCTCCGGGCTCGCTGTCGAAGATGGCCTGCGCCTGCGCCTGGTGAAGCCCACGTTTACCCTCAACGATGTGCCGGTTCCGCCGGAGATCGCCGATGTCTTCTTGAGCAGCCTCAATCAGATCGTCGATCTAGAGCAACTGGCCTCCCAGGGTATTCAGGCGCGCATTCTCAAATTTGCCGTCACCCCCGGCGAGATGGACCTTGCAGGCTTTGCCCGGATCGACAAGATCCCAGGCACTCCCTGAGGAGACGGACTATTTTTGCCGGCGGCCAAACAGTGTGCTCACCACCCCGACCACCAGGAACAAACAGGCCAACAGCACCAGCGGCAATATCTGATTGAGAGCATTGCCAGTAATGAGCAAGTAGACGGCGATCACCAGCCACAACACCAGCGACAGGGCAAGCCAGACACCAAACATTGGCTTTCTCGCTCTTTGCGGTTCTACTCTATCCGCTCATCGCTCAGCGGGAGGTTTTGGCAACAGAGCGCACCGGCAGCGGTTTTGCCCTTAATATGTCTGCAGTTTTGATCACGACTTTATGCGACTTGAGTGGCTTGATTGGGCGATCATCTTCATTTACTTTCTAGGCTCGCTTGCGATCGGGCTATTGTTTACCGGGCGGGCGGGCAAGAACCTGAGCGAATTTTTTCTTTCTGGCCGGGATGTGCCCTGGTGGCTGGCGGGTACATCGATGGTCGCCACCACCTTCGCCGCCGACACACCGCTGGCGGTGGCGGGTCTTGTGATCAAAAACGGAGTAGCTGCCAACTGGCTGTGGTGGAGCTTCGTGATGGGCGGTATGCTCACGGTCTTCTTCTTTGCCCGGCTCTGGCGGCGATCCGAGGTGCTCACCGACCTCGAATTTATCGAATTGCGCTACGGCGGCAGACCGGCGGCGCTATTGCGCGGTTTTCGCTCGCTCTACATGGGTATCGCCATCAACTCGATCATCATGGGCTGGGTCACCCTGGCGATGGTCAAGATCCTGGGGCTGACGATGGGCATCGATAAGTGGCACGCCGTCTTCTTTTGCTTTGCAGTCACCGGCTTCTACACGATGCTCTCGGGGCTGTGGGGGGTACTGGTCACCGACGCCTTTCAGTTTGTGATCAAGATGACCGGCTGCGTCGCCCTCGCCATCTTTGGCCTCAACGCCATCGGCGGCATCGATGGCCTCAAAGCCTCCCTCGACACCCACTACGCCGCCAAAGGCGGTGCCGATGCGATCCTGGCCCTTACCCCCGCCTTCGATTCGCCCTGGATGCCCATCGGTACGTTTCTGGTGCTGGTGAGTATCGGCTGGTGGGCTTCCTGGTATCCGGGAGCGGAGCCGGGCGGCGGCGGCTACGTCGCCCAGCGCGTCTTCTCCTCGCGCACCGAAAAAGATTCGCTGCTTGCCACGCTCTGGTTTACCGTCGCCCACTACTGCCTCAGACCCTGGCCCTGGATTCTGGTCGCCCTGGTCGCTCTGGTATTGCATCCGGAACTCACCGCTCCGGGAGCGGACCCGGAGACGGGCTATATCCGGGTGATGATCGACGTGTTGCCCTTCGGCTGGCGCGGATTGATGCTTGCGGCTTTCGCTGCCGCCTACATGTCCACGATCGCCACCCACCTCAACTGGGGCACGTCCTATCTCATCAACGATTTTTACCGGCGCTTTTTGCGCACGGACGCCTCCGAAAACCACTACGTCTGGGCCTCGCGCCTCGCTACGATCCTGGTCATGGTGCTGGGGGGGCTCGCGACCCTCAACATGGACTCGATCAGCGGAGCCTGGCAGCTGATGCTCGCCCTCGGGGCCGGTACGGGGCCGGTCTATCTGCTGCGCTGGTACTGGTGGCGCGTCAACGCCTGGTCGGAAATCTCTGCCCAGGGGTGCGCGCTTTTAAGCTACGTCGTGCTCAGCTACTGGCTGCACCTCAACACCGACAACCCCAACGACCTGGCGCTGTCGCTGGTGATCTCGGTGACGGTGACGACCGCCTGCTGGCTGGTGGTCACCTTCCTCACCCAGCCGGAGACCCCGGCAGTGCTCGAGCGCTTCTACCGCCGGATCCACCCGGAGGGACCGGGCTGGAAACCCGTGCGCAACCGCCTCGGCCTGCCTGCTACCAGTTTTTCGCTCTCCGCTACGATCAACTGGCTGTGCGGCGTCGTGCTCGTCTACGGTTTTCTTTTTGGTGTGGGCAAGCTCATCTTCAAAGAATGGCTTACAGGCAGCCTGTTCGTGGGCGTGGGCCTCGTTGCCGGTCTCCTGCTGGTGCGCAACTTCCAGGGCTTTGCTCCCCCGGCTGACGAAAGGCTGCCGGAACCTGCTGTCGGCGAGGAATGATCATCCGCCTGTCAAGATGGGTTTTAACTGCGCCTCGTGGCGGGCGATCCACTCGTAGATTTCCTGCAGGGTACTCTGGGCATCCCGCTCCGGCTGCCAGCCCGTCTCAGCCATTGCCCGGCGCGCATCGGTGATAAAAACCGGCACATCCCCCGGTCGCTCCTCGGCCACCGACAGGATGGAGGCTGTCCGGCCAGTGATCTGCCGGCAGAGCGCCGTCGTTTCCAGAAGCGAAAGTGAGCGCTCCACTCCACCGCCGACGTTGAAGGTCCGGCCTTGAAGCTGTTCTAGCTGCTGAATTTGCCGGTCGATGAGTTCCAGCAAATCCGCGATGTGCAAAAAGTCGCGCACCTGCTTGCCACTGCCGCCAAAGCCGATGTAGCGCAGCGGCAGACCAAAGTAGTGCGCCGCCATCCAGAGGGCAAACACCCCCTGGTCAACTTTGCCCATCTGCCAGGGGCCGGTGAGCACGCCGCAGCGGTTCACCAGCGTCCGCAGGCCGTAGGCGTCGGCGTACTCGCCCACGACAAGTTCTGAGGCGAGCTTGCTCGCTCCGTAGAGCGAACGGACTCCCTCCAGGCCAAAACCTTCGGCGATGCCGTGCTTCGAAGCTCCCGGCAGGTTTTGCTCACCAGCAAGCTGCAGGCGCGTCGCCGTCTCGGTGTAGCGCAGGTTTCGCAAACCAGCGATCGGATAGACCCGGCTGGTCGAAAGAAAAACAAAATCCGCTCCGGTCGTGCGGGCCAATTCCAGGCAGTGAACCGTGCCGAGCAGGTTGGTCTGGAGCAAATACAGCGGCGCTGCGTACCCGGCGAGCACCGACGGCTCAGCCGAGCATTCGAGGATCAAATCCGGAGCCAGCGCGCTCGGATCTAGATCATCGCGGTTGCGCACGTCGCCGTGCACAAAGCGGATCCCGGCTTTTTGCAGCCGGAAGAGATTCAATTCCGAACCGCGCCTTCTGAGATTGTCAAAGGCTGTAATCTGCCAGTCCGGATGGCGCTCAGCCAGACCCAACCCCAGCTGGCTCCCGACGAAGCCGGCACCGCCAGTAATTAGAACCCGCCGCGCCACGTCCCCCCAGGCCAGCTAGCCGGCACAAGAAAGTTCATCGCAAAATTCGAGGGTGCGGTTGAGGGCCCAGAATTCATCCTCTCGCTCGTCCGCCGCGCCGATGTAGCAGCCATGCCCGCCCTGTTCGGTAAGAACGAGTTGCGTTCTGGGGTTGAGGGCCGCTCGCTGCTCCAGTTCTACCACGATGCGCCCGTCGAACATCGGATCGTCCTGGGCATAGAGAATCAGGTGCGGCAGAGTCAGCTCTGGGAGCAGGTAGAGGCCGCTGGTCCTCTGGTAGTACTGCTCGACGGAGGCAAATCCGTAGTAAGAAATGACAAGCTGCTCGTCGAAGTCGCGGATGAGGTGTAGCTTTTCGAGAACTCCAGCGGGCGTCAGCTCAGGATAACGAACAAGGCGGCGGCTCACCTCCTGGCGCAATTCCCGCACCAGAGCGTCCTCGATCAGCTGCCCTTTCCAGCTGCGCCTGAGGTTGGCCAGTGACCAGTTCGATTCGAGATTCGGACAAACAGCGACCGCTCCGGCAATATCGGGGCTCTTCAGTTGCTGGGCTGCCTTGAGAGCCCAGAGCACAATCTGCCCTCCCAGCGAGCAGCCCCAGGCAATCACCGGTCGCCTGCATCCCTCCGCCACAGCCTGAGCGGCGATCTGCACGATATCCGCACCGTCGCGCCAGCCGTCCGAGGGTGGCACCGGCGAGAGCTCAGCACTTTTGCCGTGGCCGCGCCAGTCGTAGAGCACCACGTCATAACCGCGTGCAAAAGCTTTGCTTGCCAGATAGTGGTTGTACCAGCTCGTCTCCATCGAGCCGGTGATCCCATAGCAGAGAATCAGCGTTCCGCGCGCCCTGCCGGGCTGGCGGGCCAACTGGCCCGCGAGGGGCACCCCCTCTGCGCCGCCAAAGATCTGTTCTCGGTAGGGTGGCACCGGCAGCCTTGGAGCCAGGGGCGAGTGGGAGCCGAAGCGCTGCCAGGCATTGCCGTGCAGCAGGCCGACGATGAGCGTCTGTGCCAGACCGTCTCCCAGATACCAGGGTGCCCGGTACGGCTTCACCGTTGCCGCCGATCGCGCCGCTTGAGGTAGCGCTCGACCATCTCACTCTCGCGCTGCGCCTCAAAGCGCCACAGGATAACCATCAAAGCGATCACCCCGCTCTGTACAGCAAGGTTGATCAGGCTGGATTGCAGCTCACGACCCGCCAGCACCCGAAAGAAGGCGACAAAAAAACCGATCACCCCACTTGCGCCGAAGGCGAGGTACAGCCATAAGCGCAACTTGCGAAAGGGGTTTGCCGCCTCCGTGAGCAGCCTCGCCCGCTGACGAGCGACCTCCTCGCCGTCCATCCAGTGTCCTTAATCGAACTTTATCAATTATGCCCACGGCGGGGGCTTTTAGCTGGGAGGTGCTGTCGGGGAGTTGCTCTCCTGTAGAACGTACTGGTTGAGCAATCGGACTACCAGGGCAGCAACGAGGCCGACCAGCAGCAAGATGGCGAGATTGACCAGCGAGGAGAGAACGACAAGGGCGTACTGGAGAATAAAAGGCGGAATAAAGCGCAGCAGCGGTCCGAGGCTGAAGAAGGCAAATAGCCCGCCAAAAGACGTAACGGCGATCACCGCCACAAACCCACCGGCGAGGGCCGCTCCGGCCCAGTCGAGCGTGACCAGGGCAATCACCAGGCCGAAGGCAATCCCAGCAGCGAGCCAGCCTACAGGCAGGTTAAAAAGTCTGGCCGCCACCGTTACTACCACCAGAAAGACAGCCCCGAGGCTGGCAACGACGCCGCTACCGACGCCGATGCCGGCGGCGAGGGGAATATTCGCGGCACGGGTGAGGGGACGGGTCAGCACTCCGGCGTAGGCACCGAGAGCCACGCCGACGAGGGCCGCAATCAAGACGCCCAGTAGGGCGAGGGCAAAAGAAGCGATCGAGGAGACGCCGAGCAGTTCCATGGTCACTCCCGAGCGAGCGTGCTTCTGTCATAGTAGACTTTCAACCGCTCCGGCTGCCGGATTGCAGCGAATCTCCAGCAAAAAACCGTCCGGGTCGTAGAAGTAGATGCCCCGACCGGTTGGACGGCTGACCGGGCCGTGGTCGATCGGCACCTGCTGGTTTAGCAGCACAGCCACCGCCTCGTCGAAGGCTTCTGGAGCGATGTCGAAGGCGAGGTGATTGGCGCGGGTAAAGGCCCGGCGTGGATCGGCGTCGGGCGGACCCAGCTCTGGTTCATAGAACAGATCAATTACCGTACCGTCGGGGGTGACAAAATTGGCCACCTTACCGGCGGCAACCAGGGTTTTGAGCGTGGCGGGCACCGCCGGGCCGCTCAACTCGACAAGACCCAGGATCGTGCCGTAAAAATGGCGCGAGACCGATAAATCCCGCACGTTAAGAGCGATGTGATGTACCCGGCGAAGAGCGCTGGGTGCAATCGTCTTTTGAGGCAACTGATGCACTGTCCACTCCAGTAGATTCACCTGCGCTCTCGATATTCAAGCCAGGGTGAGAATATCGATCAGCTCCGGACTTTGTAGCTCCTGGGCAAGCTGCAGTAACTGTAAGTGCCACTTCTCGATCTGTCCAGAGGAGGCACCGTTGCCATGAATTTCTGCCCAGAGCACGCTGACCATCATGATATCCGTCTGCTCAAGGCGCTGGCCTATCGTGTAGGCCAGCCGAATTGCTGCTACAAGAGCCTCAACAGCGCTGCTCCAGTTGCTGCGCTGGCGCGAGGACTCAAACAGCGAGAGCAAAGCGTGGCGCAGCAAACTGAAGGCTGCGGAGCGCTGGAAACATTCACTTGCCTGCTGGTATTGTTGTTCTGCCAATTCCCACTGTTGATCGCGGTAATAAATATTACCCAGCAGCAGATAGCCAATACCTGATTCCCGATCATCACTGAGCTGTTCAGCCAGTTCGATGCCGACCATGCACAAACTCTTTGCCTTACGCACAGCAGAGACTTCGAGCAAAAGATTCACCTGCCTCAGGACGTGCTTGAGCAGCTCCTCGTCGCGATCGGTCAATTCCAGCAATTCAATCGCTCTTGCCTGGGCATAGATGGCGGATTGTAAATCTCCGTTTGCTTCGTGCAACTGGGCCAACAGCTCCCAGCAAACGATCGCATTCTGAGTAGACTCGATCTCCAAAAAAGCACCGATGCCCAGACGCAAGTTCTCCAGGGCTTTTTCTAGATCGCTTGTTTGAAGCAGCATCGCCAGCAATGTAAAAGCTCGGCCACGCAGATGAGAGCGGGAAAAGCCACTTTCAAGCTCTGTACTGAGAAGCAGAGCACGGCGGCAGTAGAGCACAGCCTGGTTGCTTCGATTAAGCTGCCGCAACAAGGATGCGCACTCAAGTAGACAGTGGATTTCGCGAGCAGGCAGATTGAACCGCCAGGCCAATTCTCGTGCCCGCTCCAATTGCTCAAGGTGGACAGAAACGGACGGGGCGGAGGTGTCCGGGTTGCGCCCACCCAGACTGATCGTTAACTCCAAGAGGTGCTCTACTGCCGGTGTGTACCGCAGGTATAGCGCCTCCCAATCCCAACTAGATTGCCAGAGCGCAAAGCTAAGCTGCTGGAGAATAGTCAGGCCAGGTTCGGGCAGTTGCGTATGTTCTAGATTTTCTGCCAGTGCTCTCAACCTGGAGGGATCGCCGGGCTCCTGCTGCACCGCATTCCACAGCCTTGTGAGATTAGACGCTTCCATAGGCAAACTTTAGAGAGGTGTTGGGTTTGTAATGAACCGTGCGCTCGGCGGCAGCACCTGAACGGCAAGATTCAAATTCGTATATTTTATTTGAGGATCCCGACTGCTTTGACGTTTACTGAAGATGGCTTGATGTCGTACCATCGGTAAACCATGCGAACCGGAGGATGCAGCCACTGCCACTCCCACGCCTTCAACGCTTCTGGCTAAAAAATTTTGCGGCAATCCTTGCTCCTGGTCTGATTGGCCTTACGATTTGTTGGGACGCTCTATCGGTGGCACTGGCCTACTGGCTTGCTTACCAGGTACGGGCGGCAAGTCCCAATGCTCTTTATAGCCCTGAATTATATTTAGGACTGGCTCAATTTAGCGGCCTGTCAACGCTGCTGGTATTTGCCGCTTCAGGGCTATACCGGGCACCCGGTTATCAGTCGCGCTTCGACGAAGTGGCAAAAGTTGTGATTGGTATCACAATCGCATTCACGATTGTCGTCGCCGGTTTGTTCTTCTTCCGCGAAGTTTCCTTCTCGCGTTTTGTTCTGCTCTATGCCTGGTTGGCTGCAATAGCAGCAGTAGCAACGGGTAGACTTTTGCTGCAGCAGGCAAACCGCAACTTGCGCAGAAGCGGATTTGGAGTACAGAAGGTTCTTATTGTAGGTACGGGTGCAACAGCCCACGCACTGCTGCAGCTATTGAAGGAGAATCCCCAGTGGGGTTTGCAGCAGGCAGGTCTTGTTTGTGAAGACGGCACATCCGAAGAAGCTGCCGTTGTGACCCGGCTGGCAAATCTCGGGAGCTATTTAAAGGCAAACGAGGTCGCGGAGGTCTGGTTTGCAAAAGCAGATTACTCACAGCAGCAGTTGCTCGAACTGGTGCAGGTAGCGACCAGTGCGCGTCAGGTACGCATCCGGATGGTGCCGGGCATTCTCGAATACATTACGGCGCGGATGCAGGTAGATGTACTCGGAGGAACAGCTTTGCTGACGCTTCGAGATACTCCACTAAGAAGCTGGCACAACCGATTCTGGAAAAGGCTATTCGACGCTGCGCTGGCAGCCCTTGGCTTGTTTTGCTGCCTTCCCCTGTTTGCAGTGGTGGCCCTCGCTATTGGACTGACGAGCCGGGGGCCAGTTTTATACAAGCAGGAGCGCGTTGGCAGAGACGGAAGTGTGTTCTGGATCTACAAGTTCCGGACCATGAAAGTGGATGCGGAGAGCCAGGGTCATGGCTGGACAACAAAAGAAGATCCAAGGCGCACTAGGGTAGGTTCATTTTTACGGCGCACAAGCCTTGATGAGCTACCGCAGCTCTGGAATGTTCTTAAAGGAGAAATGAGCCTGGTTGGTCCCCGGCCCGAAAGACCCTATTACGTGGAGCGCTTCAGCCAGGACATCCCAAAGTATATCGACAGACACCTTGTCAAAACAGGAATGACAGGCTGGGCACAAATTCATGGCCTGCGGGGAGACACATCCATAGCCAAACGGGTAAAGTACGACCTTTACTATATTGAGAACTGGTCGTTGTTACTGGATATTCGTATTATTCTTTCAACAGTCTGGCAAATTTTGCTAAATAGAACAGATGCTTACTGAGCGCGCAACAATAAATCGTAACTCTGCTTTTCAGATGCATAGTCACCGTTCAACTTTTTCCACTCAGTAGTCAACCTCTGAGCAACGCGATTCCGAAATTCTGTGAACTGCATAGCATTGAAATTCAGATTGTGCTTTTGGCCAATGTACTTGCGCTCAGAACTGAGTCTGCGCTGTGACCAGGTAAGAGATTTTGAACCAGGACACCTCCGAAAAGCAGCAACTTCTACAGGCAGATGGGTGATCTTTTTTCCGGCTAAGGCAATCTGCAGCAGCCAGTCCCAATCCCCATAAAAGTTCAGCTTTTCATCGAAGGCAATATTATCTAAAGCTGATCGCCGAATAAAAAAAGTTCCTGGGAAAACGAAGTTACCGCGCACAAGTTTATTCAAAAAAAAGCTTCCCTGATTATAGGGTGTAGCAAGGAAGGACTTGTGCTCATCGACAATAACGTACCTGCCATAGCCCCCATCGAAGGCAGGATTACCTTTTAATGAAGCGATCAGAGTAGCAAGTCCATTCTCGAAGTAGAAATCATCGACGTTTTGATACCCGACAAAATCCGAAGTGGCCATAGAGAAACCTTTGTTTATCGCGTTGTACTGTCCCGTATCTTTCTCGCTAATCCATTTTAAATTGTATAGCTTCGAGTATTGCTGAAGAATATCAACGCTTCCATCGTCGGATTTGCCGTCAACGACAATATGCTCAATATCGACAGAAGTAATTTTTGAGATGCCAAACAAAAATTCAGGCAAAAATTTCGCAGCTTTGTAGACGGGTGTAACGATCGAAACAGATGACAAAATATCCTCCGCTTATCACTTACTGAGCAGTGTAGATCTATCGCGAACTTGCAAGAGTTCCTGATAGATACCTTCGAGGGCTTGAATATTCTTGCTCACATCATAATGTTCTACAAAATGGGAGCGAGCATTAAGACCAAGTTCAGTGCGAGTCTCTGCGCACTGAACAAGCCGGGCAACAGCATCTTTCATGCTCTCAATATCGTACAGATCAACGAGAAAGCCAGTATGGTTGTTTATTACACAGTCCTTCGTTCCATCGACATTTGTGGCAACAACTGGCTTGCCTAGCGCCATCGCCTCAAGAATAGAATAGGGAAGACCTTCATAGCGCGATGCGAGAACAAAACACTCAGCGTGAGCCAGCAATTTTAAGGTCTCTTCGTGCTCTATCCAATCAAGTAAAATGAACAGGTTTTCGAGTTCATGCTGTTTGATGAGATCGAGGATTTTTTCTTTTAATGGGGAATAAAGACCCGCTCCGGCAAGAACGCAGCGTATCGGTAGCCCGGACTCTCTTAAAGCCAGGACAGTTAGCACAAGCATCTCGACATTTTTTTGAAAAGAAGGACGACCGACTGAAAAAATATACGGCTCTGCAAAAGGGCGTTCTCGTTGAATTGAGAGAGTAGGATGCGCGATGCAATTTTTCCAAAGCTTTACTTTTTCCTTTGGAATATTGAGATCAAGGATAGCTCTCTGGACTTCGGATTCACTGCAAGCCAGCAAAAGAGTAGTCCAAGACCGCGCCAGTTTCTCCAGGGAGAGAAAAAGTGCTCTGCGCAAAGGGTCATCTGTACAGAGGTAGGAGAATCCTTGTGGAGTATATATCGTTGGTATACCCGCTAAATAGCCTGCCAGCCTTCCAATAAATCCTCCCTTAGCACTGTGGCAATGCAGCAGATCAGGTTTTACGCGCTTTACTAACTTTATCGTCGCTAAAATATGCTTTAAGTCATTTAGGATGCTAACCTCGCGGCAATAAGGTATGTAATATGTTTTGACTTTGCTGCCGCTTTTTCCAGTAACTTCTAAATCCGGGTCTGGGCATAGGATGATGGACTTAAAAATACGATCGTCGATGTTGTTAACGATTGAACGTATACTCGTTTCAACGCCGCCGAGGGACTGGGTAATGTGCAGTACTGTATACTCTTTGCGCATATCGATCTGATCCGTTTCCTAATACTTAAGCAACGCTAAATGACGTGTTCGTAATTTAGAAAGAGATTTTCGCAACTGTAGTAAATGAGGCAAATGCTCGGCAACAGCTCGATAAACAGCAAGTAAGTGGGGGTATTTAGTAAGAATCAGTAAAAGCAGACCTGACTCTGTAAAGATCAAAACAGGCAAGAAAATTATGAACTCGTAGAAAGAAATGTTTTTGATGATAGTAAAATAGCGGTTTTTGAGAGTGTGAAACTGATAAAACTGAGATTTTTTGAAAAAAACTGCGGCCTCACTTCCTCCACGTACATGGTAGGCAACTGCTTCAGGGATATAAATAGAGTCCCAGCCAGCATTTTGCAGTCGCCAGCCAAGATCGATATCTTCGTAGTAAGAAAAAAAACTGCTGTCGAAAATCTGGTAACCATTCGAGACCTGTCGAACCGCAGCCGATCGGTAAAAGGCTGCACATCCGCAAACTGAGAATATTGCTCTGCTAGTAATATTGTTTGCATCAAATTGACCATGATCTTTAGCACTGTAACCACGGTCCTTTGTCCGTAGGAAGCGGGTCATGAATAAACCAGTTGTATCGATTGTAGAATTATCCTCAGCTCTGAGTATTTTGCCAATGGCAGAAGCTACATTTGAGTACCTTGATAGTGCATCGACCATCAGGGAAATATAGTTTTTACTGAGGAAAGCATCGTTATTGAGTGCGAACAGGTACTGGCCGCTGGCAATTTCAAAACCCTGATTGTTAGCACGAGCAAAACCTAAATTTTCATGGTTCTGGATAAGTAAAATCTGAGGATACTTTTGAAGAATATAGAGGGAATCATCTGAAGATGCATTGTCAACGACAATGATCTCTAGATTCCGATAATCCTGATTAAGTATACTATCAATACATCGAGAGAGATATCTCTCCCCATTCCAGTTGACGACAATTACTGATACAAAGGCAGAATCCATTATTGTATCAGCAGGTCAGGCGAAAACGTATGCGTTTCAAAAAGACCAGTTCTGTGGAGATATAAGCTTCCAGGCCGGTAGGGATTTTGTGTAAACAATGACCGGATCCGTAGTTACACTCAGTTGCGATGTGCTCTTAGTCAAGGAAATTGAATCTAGCTTCCAATTGTTAGCAGCTACAACATCCTTTAAGCCGCCGACCGTCGCTGCAGATGGGCCTGCAGCTGCAGGTACTCCTTCGTCATCAGGATCATCTGAGTTTTTCCAGATAACAATTGAAAAGTTTGCACCTGCTGGAGAGGCACTAGACGGACGTTTTAGAACATACGCTTCAATATTGCGTGCTGGCGATGCCATGCCAACAAGTTGGCTTCCTTTCATTGCATCGACAGCAGCAGCATAGGCCAGTAACCGCAGCTTGGGGTTCCAGTTTATATCAAAGAGACCAACGTAGCGGAGCTTACCGTCTTCAAAGTAGTCTCTTGCAAGATAGTAATAAACACTTTGTAATCCGCGCAGGTAAAAATCTCTGGCGAAGAGCTTAATGACTTCAGAAGGTCTGCCATAGGCAGTATCTTCACTGGTAATCAAGGGTTTATTAGCCCCAGCCGAGGCCATTGCAGAATTAAAAAAATCTATCAGACGCTCGCTCATCTTCCATGTGTAATGCAAAGAATAAGCATCGATGTACTTGTCAATTCCTGCAGCAAAGCTCTTCCGAATGAAGTCGCGCCCTAAACTTTGCATCCTCAAGTCCTTGGACGGTTCCCGTGCAGCTGTTGCTGCAAAAGCCATAACCTTAATCGCTGGATCTACCTTTGTCGCTTCTTCCTTGACGATTCGACAATCGCGAACGTACAGCTCCGGTGTTGCTCCACGCCACCACGAATTAACAGCATCGACTTCGTTGCCAACCTCTGTAGCTATAACTTTTCCCTGGTAACGGGTAAAAACCCGGTTGAGATAGATTCTGAAGCTGCTCTCTTTATCAGGCCGAAAGGTGGAAAGAGTAGCTGGCGATACGTTGAATTTGGCAGGGGGGTAACCAACTATAAATAAATAGCCCATGCCATATTTTGAGCCGTTGTTGACGACGAAATCGAGTTCTGTAAAGTTGTTAGCATTGTCCGAAAGACGGTGCCAGGTGGAAGCAGCAGTTCGAACCGATTGGATACCCGCTCGGGCCATCAGCTCAAAAGCCTTAGCCACCTTGTCCTGATTTTGTCTATAGTCGAAAAAGGGCAACTCCATACCCTGAATACCGAACTGCGGAAAACCGTTACGTCCATTGTCTATTGTCAGCAGTGGCCGAGCCGAAATTTTGCTGAGTACTTCTTTCTGAGAACCGAGTTGCTCGGACGTTGCCTGCATCTGTGACTGATAGTCTTGTGCTTGCGCAACTGGTGCCAGCGTCAGGAGCCCGAACAGACAGGCGGCCAAAGTATGAATATACAATGGACTCAGGCCGATCTTTTTTTGGTCAGGCATAATTCTTTTTACTTTCATTTGTACTCTCCTGTCCTGCCAATTATGCCGTGATAACATCCTTTTGCAGTATATGAAAGCTTCGTCAGTGCATCCTTTTCATAGAAAATTATTTTTAAAATTTGAAACACAAAATTGCTCAGATCCTTAGCAATAAGTACAGGGTGCGACATTAAGTATTTTTTGTATGTAAGTAGCCGATTGCGAGCATTATAATATCGTCTGCTGGGTGTGTGGTTTGTGATCGTAAATGTCCAATTCAGTAATTTCCTCTGTTCGGAGTTTCCAAGGCTATGCGCAAGTTTAGCACCGCGAACTTCGATAAGCTTATAACCAAAGTCCAGGCACCTCAGGCAAAGTTCGTGGTCGATGCAATCGATAAAGAAGTCTTCATCAAATCCTCCAATTTTATCGAGTGCTTCAATTTTAATCATCATTCCAGATGTCATTGTTCGCTCGATCACTGCAATCGGGCTACTTCTATCTCTATTATGGTAGCAAACTGCTTGGGTTGCAGGGAAGTAGTAGATCGGTGAAAGAATCGCCAGTCGATCGCGCTTGTCGTAGCTGCCATAGGCGTCCAACATCGCGGCAATGTACCCTGGTGTAATCGTACTATCTTGATCAAAGGTTAATAGCCAGGTGTATTTTCTTGCGCAAGCATACCGGTAGCCAATATTTAACGCTGCTGCAAGACCAATATTCCTGCGGTTATAAATTACTTTCACACCTTCTATCGCTTCTAAATCAGCTATATAGGCCAAGGCTGGATTATTCGAGGCATTGTCTACAATTAGGATCGAGGAAATCTGTTTCCTCAGTTCTCTAATGTTGGCAATTAATGAGGCTTCTGGATTGTATGTGACAACCACTGCACATATATCCTGAAATTCTTCTCGTTTCTTTACGCTATGCATTTGCGCTCGAGATCAAGATTCTGTGCTTATTTTGCCGTTAACTCTAGGAGAAAGAGCGTATACCAAGAATATTGAAAAGACGAGGCCCCCAACGGAGCTGATCAACGCCGGATTAAAAAAGCCTGATACCAGCCAGGCAAAGTAGCTGGTTAACATAGTAATGCTGGTCAAAGAAGTTTGCTTTATCAAATGCCAGCCGATAAGACCAATATGAACTAGAATTACTGCCAGGCCAACTATTCCAAACTGCATAGCTAATGCCAGCCACTGGATCTCATAAAAGTAGGGAGTCGCTTCGTCGTTGCTTCTGATTAAGCTTGGAATATAGGATCCTAGCCCCTTGCCAAATATCAGGTAGCGGTTAAATTCTATAACCAGTGGCCTGACTTGACCTGAGCGGATATCATCTGAAATGACGGAACCTGCACCACTCAGCCTGGTATTGATGGCCTGGCCAAAACCCTGCCATCCTGCAGCTGCACCAGCCAAAACCATAATCGCCAGCAGCACACTACCTATCTGAACTGCCCTCGATCGCCTGTTCGATGTAAAGAGATTTAAGAGAAGCCCAAGCACCAGGCACAAGATAGCAATAGCCCACTTAAATCTTGAAAAAGATAGAAATATCGAGATTCCAAACAAAATTACCAGCAAAACTTTTTGATAGCTCTTAAAGCGTAAACCGAAGCACGTATCGGAAGTAACAAACAGCAACAAGAAGGGTATCAGAGAGTCGTTAGTGAACTCAATCCTGCTCAGTCCATCGGCAATGTCGCCATAAATGACTTCATATCCGATCGCTTTAAAAATTTGAACCAGCTGATAGATACTCAGTTTACCTGTCAGCAGTAAACCTGCCAGAATCACTTTGATGGCTGAGTAAAATGCAGCTCCACCAACTATTGTCAGTAAAAAGTTTCTCACACTAATAGTTTCAGTCTTAATCATGAAGTATGTTATATAAACCAATGATACAGTTACAAATATATCTTTAAACGCATTTACCGCAAATCGAGTTTCGGTGGTTACTTGAATGAGACCTATCATGAACCATACTAACAGGAACGTCACTGAAACTAAAAAGTATGGTACTAATTTTATCAGCTCCTTGAGTTTCGAGCGACTGCTGAGAACCTGCATGGCCAATGCAGTCACAACCAAAATGTATAAAAGGATTTTCACGTTTATTCCCAGCAAATCTCCTGCTGGCAAAACTGAAATTACCCAAACAAAAGTCAGGAAGATTAGGCGCGCTACTTTCGTTGCCAAATCTTCTTTGACGCTCTCTGGCATCGCAATAGCAGTATTCATCTTGTAAGGCTCTTTGTAAGCGATTTGAATTTTGCTCAGCGTTCTTTGGGCTTTTTCTGCTCCTCGGGGGTCGGCTCTCCATAGTAATGATAATAATATTGGTAATAGTAGTAATACCCTTCTGATTCGACTTTCAGGGCGTTTGCAATCATACCCATCGGTACCACTCCCGCTGCCTCAAGGCGTTCTCTAGCGCCTTTTAGCCCTCCTCTGCGGGCGGTTTCTAGACCGATCACCATCAAAATGCCATCCGCATGTCTGGCCAGTAGGGTTGCATCGGTTAAACCGATCAGTGGTGGTGAATCGATCAGTACCAGATCAAATTCTTCGCGCCACTGCTTTGTCAACTCAGCCATTTTCCGGGAGTCAAGCAGCGAGACTGGGTTTGGTGGTATCGGCCCTGAGGTTAATACAAAGAGGTTCTCACCAAGTTTTTGAACCGCTTCCTGCCACGATAGGTTTCCTGCAAGTACTGAGGATAATCCTCGGCTGTTTGTAAGTTCTAGCCTTTTTGCAACTGTCGGTCTTCTCAGATCGGCGTCTATAATGAGCACCTTGCGGTTTAACTCGGCAGCGATACGAGCCAGATTGGTCGATACAGTGCTTTTTCCTTCGCCCGGTGCCGAAGAAGAAATCACGAAAGTATTAACCTTCTTGTCAGAGTTCAAAAAACGAATGTTTGTCAGCAATGAGCGAAAGGCTTCCTCATAAGCTGAGCGCGTATAGGGTGGATTTTGCACCCGGCCATTGCTTTTGGCTTTCTTGCTTATCTTCGCAATTTCCTTTGATTGTTTTTCACTCTTTGCTGTGGTATTTAGTTCATCGTTGTAGGGAATAGCACCTAGCAACGGCAGCTGCATTAACTCCTTCGCACGTTCGACCGTCTTCACTCGATCGTCGAATGTTTCGAGTAGTACAGCAACAAGCAGTCCAAAAACCACGCTCAAGATAGAACCAACTCCAAGCGTCACCAATGGTTTTGGCCACACTGGCTTTTCTTTGTCTGGAAGGACAGCTGGTTCAATCACTCTCCAGGGCGATAATTCCTGTGCCGCTTTAATCTCGAGTTCCTGCAGCCGTTGCAATAGACGGTTCAAGCTGTCGGAAGCAATAACTGCATTTCTATTGAGTTCTTGATAGCGCTTTGCTAGTCCGGGTACCAGTTGAAACTTTCCTAGCAGCCGTTCTTTCGCTGCCTCTAGCCCTGTGACGCGTGCAGACTGCACAAGGTAGAGGTTTTCAGCTTTTACCAAATCCCCTGCCAGCGAAACCCGCAACTCGCCGTAGCGATCCGCTGTGCTTGAACTGGTCCTGTTACTTTCTAAAGTCCCTGCTAGAGAATCTCGCAGCGATTCAGCCTGTTTACCATCTCCTCCAAGAAGAACCCCAGCCTGTTCATTAAGCCTCTTTTGAAGACTGTCTCGCTTGTCTTTGAGATTTTGTACTGTTGGGTAATCGTCTCTGAAGCGTGTTTTCTCAAGGGCAAGCTGCGTCTCAGTGTCTTGATACTGCTTGAGTACGTCTTGATAGATTTTGTCTTCACTTAATGTAGCCGCCGCCAGTGCTTGTTCTGGGGAGCTGCCCAGCCTGGAAGCGAGCGCAAGATATTGCTTTCGCGATGTTTGAAGCTCGACCTTTGCTTTCTCGGCTTCCTCCATTAAGTCGCTCATGACGCCACTAAGCGCTTTTGCTTGCTCTTCCGGATCAAGGATATTATTTTTGCTGCGAAAATCCCGCAGCGCTTCTTCCGATGCCTCGACATTCATCCGGACCCGTGGCAGCTCAGCGTTGATAAAGGTGATCGCTCCACTGACCTGCGATTTTTGAACGTCCTGACTGTAGTCAATGTATATTTTTGCCAGTTCTTTTAACATGTCCTGGACGAGCTGCCGATCGGTGTCTTTGAAAGCAACTGACACCACCTGGGTTCTTGTCACCTGCTCAATTTCGAGGCGCTTGATGACATCGTCGATGTCATCATCTTTAAGTTTTGGATACTTCTTGCTCAGCCGCACCACAGCCTTGTTTACCAGTGGACGACTCAGTAGAACTTGAAGCTGGGTGTTAATCTGAGTAGTAAAGTCAGCTCCCCCGCCTAGCTGAATTTGCTGCGCTGCATCCTCCAGCACTTGTGTCTGCGACGATTTGTCCTCTAGCAACATCAACATCTCAGACTTGTAAACAGGCTGGCTTAAAAAGGTGTAAGCGACCGCAAGAGTGAAAGTAGCGGCCATAGTCATCATGACTGGAACGCGCCACCTCCAAATGGTTCTCGCATAGGCACCGATATCAAGTCCCCTATCGTCTGCACCTTCAGCTCCCTGAAGGCGTGAAGACAATCGAGGCGATGTGGTCTTGTCAGACATTAGCGGAGAGCCCTAAATAGCAGCAGAACATTACCAATTTGGCCCAGTGGGCCGAGAGCGGTGTTTAGACCACTGATGATTTCACCACCAAAAGAACGACGGACAATAATCATGTCATTGTTCCGCAGGGGCGGATTTTTATCCTGATCAATGGGCCGCTCTACTTTAGCATCGATAATTTTATGGAGTACGGTGCCGTTGCGATTGACACGCAACAACTCAACACGGTTCGGATCGGCCAGATTTGTTAACCCCCCCGCAGCTTGCAAGGCCACCGTTAATGGAGCGCTACCATTTAGCTGCACCTGGCCAGGTTTGATGACCTCTCCGACCACTTGGACGTTGATCGTATCAGGCGAGAGATTGGAATTGGCAATGTAACCGTACTCTTCAGGATTGACGACCGCTGCTTTTTCAACGACCAGAGCGTCACCGTCCTGAAGAACGGGATTTTGCTGTACGTCGCCGCGCTGAATCAAAGCCCATAAATCCAGTGTCTGACGAACGACCTGGCCGCCAGGGAGCCTACGAATCAAAGTAACGTTGCGAACATCGGCTTGCTCGGTCAGGCCGCCCGCCTGGGTGATTGCCGAGCTGACGTTTACTCTGTTTGTGATAACTGTTGGAATTGTGCCGATGGAGGTAGAGCCAGTAGCGACTACCGCCTGCACTGGCTGAGTAGTGTAAGGGCCAGGACGGTTGACCTCGCCACTAACTGTTATGGTGATTGGCCGGGGCCGTTCGACGGTAACGGCGATTCTTGATTTTGTCAGGTAAGGGCGGTACAACTCACTCAGCCTCTCTGAGAGTTCTTCAGCGGTCATGTCCGTAACCCGGACACTGCCGATCAGAGGTAGCGAGAGCGTGCCGTCCGGTAGCACCGTTCGTGAGCCTGACATCTCTGGCACGTTAAAATAGATGATCTGCAGCCCATCGCCGGGCCCCAGAGTGTAGCTGGTAGTACTCGCTTGAACAGAAAAAGTCTTCTGAGCAGCTACCGTCGGCGATAGCACCTGAGCTGGACATTGCTCGGAGAGCACTAAGCCTAAAACAAGCACAGCGAGGGAAATTCGTAGTCTGCTGATCACCATTTGCATATCGACCACTCTCTTTGTCTTGACACTAAAGGCAGCAGCCTGTAAGCGGGGCGAAAAAGAAGATATTCAACAATAGTATTTGAAGCCATACTTTGCAAACCCACTCAAGTTACGCACTAATAAAATCTTTCAAGCGGCATCGCTCGAAGACCTCTAGATTGCCTCCTTCTGTGCAGTTTACAATTTTTCGGCCTGCTTCTTCAAAAACAACCCGTGCAAGAGAATAAGCAGCTTCGCTACTGGACAGATCAGGAAGCTGCCATCTCATTCCATCTGAAAAATACTTCGGATCAAAATGGTTCTCATCCTTAGCCGTTGCCAGAACAGTTTTATTGGGCGGCCCTTTTGTCGCAAAATTGTGATCACAGCCAATTAAAGCTACCCGCTCAAAACCCATGTGGAAGGCAAGCTGCATAGCGACGAAGGTAACAGTATATCCTTGATAAATACTGATAGAGCAATCCCTTGCGAATTTAACCTGGCTTGCAGAATGTAAGAATGTTACATTTTTACGTGCTTGAACATGCCTGGTGCCCACACTGTCAAGGAAAAGGGGGATGTCAGTACTGTTGAAAAAATGTTGATTTTGCTCAATCACAAACGGGTTTACTGAGACAATACAGGCTGGACGGAAGTCGGATTGTGCAAAAAGCAAGTTGATCTTGTTAAGCCCGAAAGTAAAGGCAGTGCGGAGTAGAGAAAGGTCTGAGCGGAGCAAGCTGGGGCCATTACAAACAATGACTGCCCGTTGAGCTGAATGCTTATTGAGGCAAGAGCGAAGTCTGTCACGAGAACGCCACGACTCAGCACTTAAATCCCACTTCAATCGCCTCAGCAGCTCCAGGGTAGCGTAGCGATAGGGATTAATCGTTGCTCTTTGTGAGTTCAAGACAGCCATTGGCCTCGTGGATTTAGATAACTAGATCAAAGAGCACTATAGCTATTTGTAGAAAGATAAATTGCGGTGGCTCCAACACAATAAGCCAGGATGATAGCCAGCGGAATCAAAGAGGTAGACAATTCAAACTGCCAGAACTTAAGCTGAAATGTTTTATAGGAGTAACGGGCGCAATAGCGGGCGTAAAATCCGGCGTATCCTGCAAGCAATGCAGTTGGAAATGCGTAGACTCCAATAAAGGGGAACAGGATAAAACTGAAGGACAGGAAAATAAGACCGTGAACTACGCTGACGATGTGCCAGACGATATGGTTTGTTGTACTGTAAAGCTGGAGGTGCATTGCGCCATAGCGTTCAATAAAATAGCAAGTGCCGAGCAATCCCCACATCACTGGATTAACAAACTCGGCATGGCTACCGATAAGTTGTAGCAGAGAAGGTCCAAAAACGCCCAGGCCAATAAAGCAGACAACAAAAGACCAGTAGGCCAGCCGCATACCTCTTGTCGCTACGGCAACTTGTTCAACAAGTTTGCCCTGGGAGCGCAGACGGGCCAGTAAGGGTAACTTGCTGTAGAAGGGTGCCTGGGAAAACTGGCTGACCGATTGAATGAGCCGCAAAGCTACAAGGTAGGATGCGATGCCAGAAGTCGCGCCTAACTGGGCATATACAAGGTTACTTGCCTGCATCAACCCAGCCGTAAAGACAGCACCCAGGCCACTCCGCCAGGCACTGGGCCAGACGCCCTCAAAAACCTCTGGGTACAACTTTCCATATGTAAAAGAACTCAACCGTCTTTCTTCGACCTGTCTGCAAAGCCAGCGGTCCCTCAGCACCCCGACGACGATCCAGAGCTGATTAGATAAGACCAGGGCCAGTAGCTTACCACCTGTAATCAGAACGAGAAAGCCACTAAAAATAGCACCAAGTGAGGTAATCACCTGCCAGCGCTGCAGCAAAGCGATCTGGTTCATTCCCTGCAACAGTGCATTGTATCTGTTGCCCCACAAAGCAACAGTCGATCCTAATAAAACAACTACCCAGGCAGCCCAGGCTTGATAGCTATCAGAGGTGAGTGAGATAGGTTTGGCAAGAGCGAGCGAGCCTAGAATTGCAAGCACACAAATAGAAATAAGTGTCAAGCGATAATAGATAACCTGCATAGTGGAGCAAATTTGCTCCATCAAGCTCCAGTTGGCCTGACCGCTCCCTGTGAGATTTCCAGTGTCGCGAAGGTCTCGAATATTTTTAGCTCCACCCATGGCGAATGCAACGACTCTGGCAAAGGTTGGAGCAAATCCAAGATCCACAAATGTTTGCAGGCTAATAATACTGCTCAGCAATGACCAGACAACAATATCTGCTGGAGTAAATTGTCTAAGTACAAGCGGAAAGACGGCGATCAGGCTAAGAGTACGGGCAGCCAGACTACTCCAGGTAGTGAACGTCGGGGAATTCCAGAGCCTTAATGGAAAAGCCAGATATTTATGCAAAGCGCTCAAATTTATCGAAGACATGAAGCTCGATTCGCAGCATGAGCTATTCTGCTTTTGCTCTTATTTTACAAGGCTGTTATAGCGTGCTTTGGGCAATTCCATACTGTAGGTATTCATATTGTTGTGTCTTGCATTTTTATGAAGTCTACTGTTTCTCACTTGAGTGTAAAGCCGAACAGCTGATGCCAAAAAACGAACCACGTCAGTCCTGGAGAGTAAACCAACAGCTTCGGGAGCATACTCAGCCATTGCTGCAGCATGGACGATATGTTCATTCTCAAAAAGCTTGCGGTCACGCTCAGTCGGGGGATACATGGGAGGGAGAAGTTGCTCAAGATCCCTGACGATAATGTTCACTCCATTCCACCAACCGTTCCTGGACTCCTGCTGTTGCACGGCACTGGCATTGACCGGATGGCAGGCGGAATAAGCTTCAAAAGCAAGCTTGAATTCAGGATGCGTCACCAGGAAATCGCGATTTGCCTGACGGACATGACGATAATTAGAATCATCTACTACAATCACTGCCTGCTGATGCAAATAGGGAATGACAAGTTCCAGGCACATTAACTGGCTACGATAATCGTGGGGACCATCGACCAGATACAGAGCAACTTTACGGTCGCCAATCTCGGTCGAAAGTGTTTCTAGTGCATCCTCGTAATCTTTGTTGATCAAAACAGCGTTTTGGACGTTGAGCTGTGCCATCCGATCCTTGATGATCGCGAGGTTCTTACCTTCTGGATCGAAGAAAGCAAAATTGTCTATTCCGTAGCTTGGCAGTGAACGGCAGGCACTGGCTACAGATAAAAGAGTCAGTCCCTGAAAAACGCCCACCTCCAGGTAGCAGACACCGGCCTGCTCCGCAAAAAGACTGGCTATCCTCTGCAGAGCACCGACAAGTTTTTTGCCCGAGAAACCGGTAAGAATCCCGTCGGCATCGGCACTGAGCAGTCCTTCAGCCTCAGCGGCTTTTATTGCGTCTATGACTTTGTTAATCATTTATTGTGTGTGACTTGGCTAGGGCTTGCTTGTCTTCTGCATTGTTTGCTTGACGATGGTTTTCATCCTGCTGAAAATTCGATCCTTTGTAGAAGGCTTCTTGATGATTCGTTGAGTGCCCGAAGGGCCATACACGGACTTGATGAGTTCGATCATGATTTTTTCTTGCGGGGTGCGAGGCAGCTGGCGCACAAACAAATAGTCTGCCTGGGAGGCAAAGGAATTTTGATATCCAGTCCAACCTGCTTCTTCAAATCCTTTGCTTTGCAGGCTGGCTTTTACCTCATCTTCAAGAATCATACCTTCATAGAGGGGGTAGCGGTAAAGCTCTAATTCAAGAGCAAGGCAGTCCTCCTCTAGATATTTCTGTGCTCCATCAAGTACGAACGCCTCTCCACTTTGAGTATCGCTCTTCAAAAATGGAAAGCTGACTTTGTGCCCAAGGGACTGGTACAATTCTGCTAAGATTGTGTCTAGTTTCTTGACCCTACACGAAAATTGTCGAATGCTGCTTGAACGTTCAAACCACGTGTTATTAAGCGCAATGTTGCCTTCATTTTTAATCTGCTCGAAATTTTGACGCACCCAATCAAAGTTTTGCTTTAGCAGAGATGAGCCCGTACCATTTTCTCCCGAGATATAAAAATTAGCCTCTCCATCAAAGTTCCAGACTGCACAGTCATAGCGCAACCGTGTGCCCGTGAGAATAGGCAGCTCATTCGGCTCAAAGCTGAGCGTCCTACCCACCTTATCTGGATGATATTTCCAGGGAAGATCCAGACCTCCAACCGCGCCAATATCGATAATATTTATCTGCATAAAAATGCACCTTTATATCGCTGGAGCATTGGCAGCAGGGCGTGGAGCACCGGGGCAAACAGCTGTGCCGGAAACGATCCTAGGGGTTGGTTCAAAGCTTGATGACTAACCTGAATGGCTGGAGTCTACAACAGAATTTCTTGGGCCAGCAAATGGAAGGGTTAGTTGTTCACTGGCTCAAACCCACAGGAATGTACTGAGGAGACCAGTGACCCCACGGCATACCGTACTTACCGCTAAGTTTATAGAATTTAGCGAGGTTATCCTTGAGATAAGTACAGTTATGGTAGTTGCTGAGTACCTTGTGCGGCTCTTGTTGGCAGGCGGGAATTGCTCCAAAGAAGCCTACGAGGTCATTTTCGCTAAAGCAATAGCCCTGGGACGGTTCGTGCAGCCAGGTAGCAGGTTGTTCTGTGCCTGAGGTTGTCACGGCCCAATATCCCTGGGGTTTGACAATCCGATGAATTTCTTGTAGCGCCTGTGAAAGTGAAGTTATGGGGATATGTTCGATAGCCGACAGGGAAACCACTGCATCAAAGGATTTGGCTGGGAACTCGGGCATATGGCATAGGTTGCCGACGCACCAGTTAAGTTGTGCAGGCTGCCCATTCAGGTTATTCTGGCGTCGCCAGGTGTCATGAACACTTTCGTACCGCCAAGCTCTAGCCTCGGTGATCATGGACCAGCAACTAATCTGTTGCTTCAGCCGGGCGAGAACTGTTGTAGGAGGCGCAGCTTCGAGCAGTTGTGCATAGTCAGTAGTGACATGGCTGGGAAAGCGTTCGTACTTTGTGCCATAGCGCCGCTGGTAGGCAAGAGGCGGTTTTTTTAGAACCATGTCTACATTTGTGACTTCAAAACCTAATTCGCTCAGGAGAAATTGAACTGGACCGCCGCCACCGCCAGCATCCAGTACCCGCAATCCCTTAGGCCAGAACTTTATCTGCCGATAGATCCAGGTGAGGTCGGTGATATAGTGCCATCCCAATTGCGTCCGCCCCGTGATCTTCAAGAAATTCTCAACAAACTTAAAATCCACTGAGGCCAGTTGCTCCTGAGGCTCAATGAATTCGTACTTTAATGCTGGGGTTCGCTCCACCATCACCTCGATCTGACGAATAAGTAGAGGACAAGACAGGAATTTATCCTGGATCGTGCAATCGCACGCTTATGCCGCCATCTAGATTTAGAGAAGCGCCGGTAATGAAATCGGCCTGGGTCGAGGCGAGAAACAAAGCTGCTGAGGCAACTTCTTCTGGTTGGGCAATCCGCCCCACTGGATGCATCCGGGAGAGTTCTTCAAACTGTGCCTCTTTGCCGACGAAACCTGCCAGTAACATTGCCGTCGCTGTCGCGGCAGGATTGATCGCATTGACTCGCACTCTACCGCCCAAGTCGATGGCCAGAGCGCGGGTCAGGCCACCTAGGGCCGCTTTGCTCGTCGCATAGGTGACGAATGCCGGTTTGGTCGCTATGGCGTGAACGCTGGAAATGTTTACAACGTTTCCGCCCACCCTCTCAAGAGCAGGTAACAGCCCCTGGATGAGCAAGAACGGAGCAGTCAGATTAATGTCGAGCGTCTGCCGCCATTCATCGAGTGTAATTTTTTCGGTGGAATTGAGAGGCTGGACGGCGGCGTTGTTGACCAGGACGTTGAGTCCGGACGGCTCCACAGCACTGTGCAGCTTCGCGAGCAATGCAGCGGAGCGCTCTTTATCGAAACACAGTTCTTGTAAGTCGAGTTGCATAAATAAATCGCACTGGCAGTTGCCGTGCAGGCGATCGACTGCGATCACTCTATAACCCGCTCGGTGGAACGCACTGCAGAGCGCCTGGCCAATTCCTCCGATCGCCCCCGTGATCAGGGCTGTTCTTTCTGCGTCAGGCAATTTTTAACAAACCGAACAGCAGTTGAATCGCTTTTTCACTCGCGCGCTGCACAGCTTCTGCTGTATTGGAGGCGTTGTGTGAACCAAAGATGCAGCGCTTGTGGCGATGCAGGGGCGAGGTGAGCGGCAGAGGTTCCTCCTCGAAAACATCGAGGGCTGCAGAATGGACCTGGCCCGACTCAAGGGCAGCGACCAGAGCCTGTTGATCGATAAGCGGCCCACGGGCAACGTTGACGATGCGCACGCCGGGCCTGGTTCGCGCCAGAACTTCAGCGTCGATCATGTGAAAGTTCTGGGCTGTGAGAGCGCAGGTGAGAACAATAAAATCTGCCTCATCGAGGCGCTCTGGCCAGGGTGCTGGCTCTACGGCCAACCCGTCAACTGCCTTGAAGAAGGGATCGTAGACGATCACCTGCATATCCGCTGCCAACAGGCGCTTTGCCGCGCTGCGTCCAATGTCACCAAAGCCAACCAGTGCGAGTGTCTTATGGGTCAAAGAGATGCCGCAGGGTTTTGGCCAGCGGCCAGCGCGCACCTCGCGGTCAATCAAAAATGTCTCTCTCGCTAGAGCCGTGACGTAAGAAACCGCTACATCAGCTACCTCCGCCCCAAACATACCCGGTGTATTGAGGACTGGAATGCCCAGATCCTCTGCCGCTCCAAAATCGACATTGTCTACTCCGACGCCCCACTTTACAGCTGCCCGCAACGCTCCCTGTTTACCGGCAACGAAAACCTCCCGCGTGGCCGGGTCATCGCCAATAATCCAACCGTCAAATTGGGGAACGAGGGTGAGCAATTCATCGACGGTGAGGGTCTGTACGATGGGCGGACAGTAGACTTCTATATTTTTGTCCACAAAATAGTGACGGAACTCGTCGATCCGTCGCACCATCGGCGGACAGGTGATCAAGATACGCATCGGCTACACCAAATTCAAGTGGTTGCCAGTTGTTGCTGTTGGGCAATCATCTCGGCAATATCCCAGCCTTCTTGATCGTCGATATCCGCTGATTCTAGGCGGGGCGTTTCAAACATCATTGGCCGCTGGCCGATCCGGGCACCGGTCGCCAGAAAGCTCGCTTTTGTAAAGATGTACAGGTTGGAATTTTCCTCGAACCAGGCTTCGAGATCCTGGGTGCGGATCAGGTTCTGCGGGTCGTGGTTGACCGGGCTGCCATCGGCGCGATAAAAGCGCGTCTGAAAGCGATTGACTGTAAAGAGCGAATCGGCCTTGCCCGCAAGCTGGGCGTCGATAAAGGCTGCCAGTGCCGAGCGGATAGTACTTGCTTTAAGCAGAGGGTTGGTGGTGTGGGTCATCAGATAGATGTCAGCGTCTACGTTGGCAACATCGTCCGCAAGCACCAGATTCATGCTGACAAAGTCGCCGCAAATTTCGGGCCTGCGATCGCGAATCTGGACCCGGTCGCCGCCTACCAAGCCCTGATCAGCGAGAAGCTGACGCGCATCGGTGTTGATGACGACGCGCTCGATTTCGACAATCGACAGCAGTGTATCGAGAATCCAGCGAAACAGGGGCTTGCCACAAAACGGGCGAAAATTTTTGCCTTTTACCCGCGCACTGTGGGCTTTCATCGGTAGCAAAGCAACTACCTGCGGTCGCACCTGAGCAGTTTTACTCATATATCCACGCGTGGGGCGGAAGTTGTCTCCAGCTCGTTCGGTTTTGCCGCTGATTGGGCGGCGGCGGCAGTTTCTAGATATCCAAAATACATTTCTTTTTTGTGGCGGGACAGGGTGCGGTGCTCCCAATTGCCCCGGTAGCTGCCCCAGAATTGCATCAGACGAAAAAGACAGATCTCTTTTAATTTTGATCCAAGAAGGCCCGATTGGATGGCAGCGCGGCTGTCTGACCAGATCGCTGCTGTCAGATAGCGCAGAAAATCGAGAAAGTGAATATGTACTTCGGGCATGATGTGCTGCAGAGCGATCGCCTCGCGCTCGTAGCGGTGCAGCACCTTTGACCACGACTCGTCGTGGTAGTGCCAGACCGCTGCTTCGGCGACGTAGGCGATTTGAAGCCCCTGAGCGATCAGGCGCTTGCCCAGTTCCATATCCTCCAGGCCGGTCAGGGCTTCGTTAAAAGGGTTGCGCAACCAGATCGGCCGTAGTAAAGCGGCGTTGGCGTTGTTGCAGAAAAAACCTGTCTGTGGAATGCGGCTGGCTGGTGGATAGAATTTACTGAAAACCTGCTTTTCACTGAAGCGCGTCTGCTCGCCGCCGAGTTGACGACCATAGGTAAGTACTGCCCGCTGGGCTTGCAGGGGGTGCAGCAGTTGAGCCAACCACTGCGAACTGGTCGGGACGCAGTGGCCACTGATAAAAACCAGATACTCCCCTCGGGCGGCCTGGCAACCGAGGTTCAGCGAGCGACCGAAGGAGAAGTCTGCTTTTTGAATATGGACAAGCCGGCAGCCGAAGCGCTGGGCTATCTGAACGGTCCGATCGGATGAGCCGGAATCGACGACGATCACCTCGCAGCCCAGATCCGCTAAAGTTTGCTCGGCAACCGCTTCCAACAGTTGGGGAAGATAGCGTTGCTCGTTGTAGGTGCGGATGACGATGCTGGCCAGCATACCGAA
Organism: Gloeobacter kilaueensis JS1; assembly: GCF_000484535.1. Classification (NCBI taxonomy): domain Bacteria; kingdom Bacillati; phylum Cyanobacteriota; class Cyanophyceae; order Gloeobacterales; family Gloeobacteraceae; genus Gloeobacter; species Gloeobacter kilaueensis. Next base: position 1,656,237 of record NC_022600.1, read on the forward strand.
TAGCGCTGCCTACAAGGAGGTGGGTTGCAGCCGCAGCTGAAAAGATGGCTGCAGGAGCTGGTAGAGCAACTCGATTTCTTCGCGGAAAACAGCATTTGGAGCAAACATATCCCAGTGCATCGGGACGACTGTCCGGGTGCCTATTTCATCGGCGAGCTGAAAAGCCTCACGCACGGACATGTTACCGAGAATGCCTCGCCTTTCGCGATAAAAGTTGCGCTCGTTGACCGGAAGCAGAGCAGTATCGATGGTGCCGAGCTGTTTGAGTGCTTCTACCAATTCGTCGGCAGGTGAAGTGTCCCCGGCATGATAGAGCAGCCGGCCCCGATAGTCGAGGACGTAGCCGACACAGAGCAAACAGCCGGACTCGTCCCTTTCGATGCACGGATGAACGGCAGGAACTGCCCGCACGCGCAGGTGTGGTCCAAGGGGCAACCACTCCTTTTCTGGAGCGAGCACCAGACGCTCCGGCGCGATACCCAGATCGCTCAGGCATATCTTGACGGTGTTGGGACACAGAAAACGGCAGGTCTGGGAAGCGCGCGAAATCGGCAGCAATGTCTCCGGGTCGCAGTGGTCGATATGGATGTGAGAGATAAAAACCCAATCGGCGTCATCGATTGTCTCGGGCAGCACAGGAATGCTGATTTGTCTTCGCATATCCGGCCCCTCAACCTTCGCAACGTAGTCGCTAAGGTAAGGATCGATGTAGACCACCGTGTGCTCAAAGGTCAGCTTGAACCCCGCCTGTCCGAGGGGACGCACAACAATCGCCTGCCTGTCATCGCTCGTCATCGCGCCCATGCTAAATGCACTATGCTCCTTGCGGTCCTGGGAAGTGAGGTGGCTTGCTCTCGAACTTCCAGGCCAGGAAGAGTCGTTTGGATGAGCATGAGAATCGACAGCGACGAAATGAGAGGCAGATTATGTCACGAAGGCACCCACAGGCAATAGCTTTACCCAGGCCGTCAAAGGGTGCTGTAGCGATGACTTTCCCTTGCTCCAGGTTCCCAGGAGGTGGCTGAGACAAAGGAAACGAGGCTCAGATAGGCCAGGCTGCGAGGCAGAACGCTCTCAAGCTAGCAGGGCTCTCGACACTATTTGCAAGCTGGATGCAGGTAGGACGCTTTCGCCAGAAACAAGGTTCATTTCAGAACCAACACTCTGCAGGTACAGTACAAAGCCCAAACGCTTTGGAGAAAGCTTCCTTGCTGGTACTGCACAGACTGCACGCAAAAGTTATACACCATTGGAGACGACAACGCAACCGCGTGCTATGGGCGCGAAGAGTTGCGCAAGGAAGGTCGAATGCCCAGAGTGCCTCCTCCCCCTCCTACATTTTTGACTGGGTGACTGGATGTCTTCTTTCTGCTGTGGTTTTGTAGCCTCACTGACACATATCGCCCCAGCTACAGTTGCTGCATACTCCCACAGTCCTCTAGCCGGGCTCTCGATGCGCTACGATACGGGCGTTGTCTGAGAAAACTTCATGCGCGTTCTGGTGACTGGTGGAGCAGGCTTTATCGGCTCCCATTTGTGCGATCGCTTGTTGGCAGCGGGGGATGAGGTAATCTGTGTTGACAATTTCTTTACGGGGACGCGCGCAAACGTCGCTCATCTGCGCGATCATCTCAACTTCGAGTTGATCCGCCACGACATTACCGAACCGATCCGCCTGGAGGTGGACCGCATCTATCATCTGGCCTGCCCGGCTTCGCCCATCCACTACCAGTACAACCCGGTCAAGACGGTCAAGACAAGCGTTCTGGGCACGCTCAACATGCTGGGTCTTGCCAAGCGCGTGCGGGCCCGGATCTTGCTTGCCTCGACTTCTGAAGTTTACGGCGATCCGCTGGTGCATCCGCAGAACGAGGATTACTGGGGGCACGTCAATCCGATCGGCATTCGCAGCTGTTACGACGAGTCGAAGCGCCTGGCGGAGACGCTGATGATGGACTACCACCGCCAGAACCGGGTCGATATTCGGATTATCCGCATCTTTAATACCTACGGGCCCCGGATGAGCGAGGGGGACGGACGGGTGGTGAGCAACTTTCTTTTTCAGGCCCTGCGCGGCGAGCCGCTTACGGTCTACGGCGAAGGCCAGCAGACGCGCAGCTTCTGTTATGTCTCCGATCTGGTCGAAGGGATGATCCGGCTGATGAACGGCGAACACATTGGGCCGATCAATATTGGCAACCCCGACGAATTTACGATTCTTGAGTTGGCGGAGCAGGTGCGTGCGCTTGTCAACCCCGAACTGCCGATCATCTTCAAGCCGCTGCCCTCGGACGATCCCCGGCAACGGCAACCGGACATTGCGCGGGCGCGCACGCTCCTGGGCTGGGAGCCGACGGTACCGCTCGCCGAGGGGCTCAGGCGCACCGTGGTCGAGTTTCGGCACAGGCTCGGCCTCGATGGCTGAGCCTGTCTTTGTCGAGGGATGCCTGACGGAGCGCCTGTGCGCCACTGTCGATCTGTTTGAGCGCCGGGGCTATTGCCTGAGCATCGAGAATCTGGCGCGGTGGTTGCTCGGTGGCCCCGTGGAGCCGGAGCGATTGGAGGCGGTGATCAAAAAGAGCGATCGACTGCACCTGAGCGACGGTCTGGTGCATACAGCAAGCTGCAGTGCAACCCTGGTGCGCCGCTCCTGCAGGCGGCAGGCAGAGCACCTGCAGGCGAGCCGCCGCTGGTGGTCGGCGGTTGAAGCTTACATCGAGCAGCTGGTTCACTATTGCCCTCAGATCCGCTGCGCGGCCCTGGCCGGTTCGCTGGCCGCCGGTGGTTTTCAAGAAACCGACGATGTGGACTTCAACCTGTTCGTCGAGGACGGCACGCGCTACACCACTTACCTGCAGGCCAACTTGATCGCCCTTGGCTTCAGCGCCCGTTACCGCCATCGCCCGACCGATGTTCACACCCGACGGCCCTTTTTGCCAAAACTGATGAGCATCAACGTGATCTGGACCGACAGCGATGTACGGCCCTTTGTCCGCCAGGATGGACCGATGGCACTGGAGCTGTTGTTGAATCGGCCCCTCTGGGGCATCGAATATTTTCAGAGCGTGCTCGGCTGCAACCGCTGGCTGGATGACTACTTTCCCCAGTTTGCCGCCCGATCTTTTGCCTGTGCTGTCAAAAGCGGATCGCCGCTCACCCGACTGGCCCGCTGGCGCGAGCGCGGTGCGTACACGGCAAGCTACCTGGGCTGGCGCTGGCAGATGTGGACGCGGCGCAACAACCCCGAGGCGCTGGCGCGGGTGGCGCAGGTGCGCAGACACCAGAGTCCCTACGCCCTGTTTGAAGGCTGCCGCTTCGATCTTCAAGAACGCGACAGCTAGTACACTACAGGCAGGCTCCCTACGCACAGGTACGCAAGATGGCACCGCTGGTCTGCAACTATTACGTCACCTACAAGTGCAACGCCCGCTGCCATTTTTGTGACATCTGGGCACTCACGCCGCCTCCGGAGGCAAGCTTCGAGACGATCCGCACCAACTTGATCGATCTGAGGCGACTGGGGGTCAAGTACGTTGACTTTACCGGCGGCGAGCCGCTTTTGCGCCCCGATATCGTCGAGATTTACACAGCCGCCAAGCGCCTGGGCCTGCTTACCAGCCTCACCACCAACACGATTCTGTATCCTAAAAAGGCGCAGCAGTTGCGGGGACTGGTCGATTTTTTAAATTTCTCCCTCGACGGGCCAGACGCCGCTTCCCACAACCAGTCGCGGGGCGTGGATCTATTTGAGCGGTTGATCGAGTCGGTGCGGTTGGCCCGGTCGCTGGGCGAATACCCGACGCTCAACTTTACGGTCACTGCTCAAAATTACGAACGCATCGCGGAGGTGGCCGAGCTGGCCAACCGCCTGGAGGTGCGCGCCTGGCTCAATCCCGCCTTTACTGCCCACGAACATTACAACAACAACAAAAATCCCACCCCGGCCCTGGTTGCAGCGATTCGCCACGCCGCCGAACGCTATCGGGGCATCCTCGGCTACAACAAAGCCGCCCTTGCACTTATCGAAGCTGGCGGCAACCACACCGCCGATCCGCGCTGCAAGGCAGTCGAGGCGGTGATCGTCATCTCGCCCGACGACAAGCTGCTTTTGCCCTGCTACCACTTTGCCCAACACTCTGAGCCGATCGCAGGCCGACTTTTTGAACTTTATAGTAGCGGCGAGAAAGTGGCCGAGTACCGCGCTTCCCAGGGGCGGCTATCGGTCTGTGAGGGCTGCACGGTCTGGTGCTACCTCATACCGAGCTTCTTTAAGGGGCTCGATCGCTACACGCTGCTCAACGGACTCAGCTACGCCGACGAATTTTTTGCCCGCCGCCGGGGCCGCCGCTCCCGGAGTGCGGCGACGGCAGTGTTACACTGAGCGAAGCCAAGTATTATTGCCTACCATGCCTCTGCTGAATCTGGTCCCCGACAATGGCACCCGCTTTGTAGCGGCAGTCGAAAAACAGGGGGCGCTGGCGCTCTGGTTTCCACCGGAGGGCGGCCTTGAGGGCAACTACCAGCGCCGGTTGCGCGGAGCAGGCTACCGGACGCAGCTTTTGAGCGCTAGAGGGCTCGGAGATCTTTCGCGCTTTTTGCTCGAAAGCCACGGGGTCAGACCGGCCCACCTGGGCAAAAAAGAAAAGCGCGTCTTCGATCTGCCGCCGGAACTGGCCATTTACATGGACAACCTGCCCCCCAGCGCCAGAGGCTTTGTGCTTTGGCTCATCGAGGGCAAAGTGCTCTCGCTGGCAGAATTAGAGTATTTATCTATGTTGCCTGCAGCGGTGGCAAAACTCAAGATCGTCATCGAACTCGGCAGCGATAGGGGCATTCGCTGGCTTCCCCTGGCTGAGGCAGTTTCAAAGATGGCGGAGGGAAGCTAGAATACGGACGTGGTGGAATGTTTGCCCCGTCCCTATCGCTCTCTTGACGCCGGTAGCTGGTTCAAGCTCATAGGAGGAGCCAGCCTCCAGAATCTTCCGAGCCTTGCCAACCTGGCTTTGGCCTATACCCTGGCCGGAGCAGACTGCATAGATGTCTCGGCGGATCCAGCTGTGATCGTAGAAGTCCGGCGGGCGATCGACGCAGCGGTCCGGCTGATGGCAGCCGCACCGACAGAACGACCTTTCTTGATGGTCAGCCTCAGCGACGGAGCCGACCTGCACTTTCGTAAAGCCCATTTCTCCGCCGAGGATTGCCCAAGCGACTGTGCCCGGCCCTGTCTGCGCATCTGTCCGGTCGATGCTATCGCCGTAGGTGGCGTCGATAGGCAGCGCTGCTACGGTTGCGGGCGCTGTGGGCCGGTCTGTCCGTTCGGACTCATCGATTTTCATGCCTGGCAGCCTGACCCAGGCACGATCGGTGCGCTGCTCGCCGCTTGTCCGGTCGATGCGGTCGAGATTCATACGCACCAGGGCAACCTTGAGGGCTTCCACCAGCTCTGGGCCGGGCTCGCTCCCGTCCTGCCCCGCCTGCAACTGCTGGCCATCAGTTTTCCGGACGAACCTGGAATGCGCGAACATCTCCATGCCCTCTGGGAGGTGATCCGGACGAGCACTCTTGCCCCAGCCGCCAGGACTCGCCTTGTCTGGCAGATCGATGGGCTGCCGATGAGCGGCGATCTGGCCCGCAGCACCGCTACGCGCGCGGTGCAGTTTGCCTTGAAGGTGCAGCAGTGGCATCTACCGGGCTATCTGCAACTGGCGGGAGGGACAAACGACGCGAGTGTGGCCCTGGCGCGCGAGGCGATGCTCAATGTCAGCGGCGTCGGCTACGGCTCCTACGCCCGGCAGCTCATCCAGCTTGAGAGCGAAACCGATTCTTTTGAGCGCCATCCCAAACTGTTGCGCCGGGCGGTCGAGCGGGCCCGCGCCCTCGTCTGCCAACTCAAACCCCATCTCCACCAGGAGGGTACTGCCTCATGGCTCACGATGCTATCCCCATGACCCACAACGAAATGCGCGTCACGGACGATCTGGAGAAGCTGCTGGCCATTCTGCCCGCCGGATTGCAGGAGCGCCTGAGACGGCACGAGCGCCTCGATGAGCTGATCGAAGTGGTGCTCGATCTGGGCCGACGACCGGAGGCGCGCTTTCGCGAAAATAGCGAATACCTCTCAGAAGAACCGATTGTCCAGGCGGAACTGGATCAGTGCGTCGCCAACGTCGGCGAATTTTCGGGCGACAACCGCGCCGGCATCGAGCGCACCCTGCACCGCATCAGCGCCATGCGCAACCGCCATGGCCGGATTATCGGTCTTACCTGCCGGGTGGGCCGGGCTGTCTTCGGCACGATCATCATGATTCGCGACCTCGTAGAATCGGGTAAATCGATTTTGCTGTTGGGCCGTCCCGGCGTCGGCAAGACCACCGCCCTGCGCGAGATCGCCCGCGTGCTCGCCGACGATCTGGGCAGGCGCGTGGTGATCATCGACACCAGCAACGAGATCGCCGGCGACGGCGACATTCCCCACCCGGCAATCGGTCGAGCGCGGCGGATGCAGGTCGCTCGCCCCGAATTTCAGCACCAGGTGATGATCGAGGCGGTCGAAAACCATATGCCCGAAGTGATCGTCATCGACGAAATCGGCACCGAACTGGAGGCCCAGGCGGCCCGCACGATCGCGGAGCGCGGCGTGCAACTGGTGGGCACCGCCCACGGCAACCGCCTCGAAAATCTGATCAAAAACCCGACTTTATCGGATCTGATCGGCGGCATCCAGACGGTGACGCTGGGCGACGAAGAGGCCCGCCGTCGCGGTACCCAAAAAAGTGTGCTCGAGCGCAAGGCACCGCCCACCTTCGAGATCGCCGTCGAGATGCAGGAGCGCTACAAGTGGACCGTCCACAAGGATGTCGCCGAGACGGTCGATTATCTGTTGCGCGAGCGCAAACCGCTGCCGGAGACGCGGGCGATCAGCGCCGCCGGTAAGGTGAGTGTCACCCGCGAACTTTCCGAAGCGGAGTGGGACGAGCCTGTATCGCTTTCTAGCAGTCGCAACAACGGCACCGCCTGGCACAACCCGGCGGTGGTTCCCTTCAGTGCGATGGACCTCGACACCGGTTCAGACAACAACCGGGTGCGCATCTACCCCTACGCGGTCTCCCGCAGCCATCTCGAGCGCATCGTTCAGACCCTGGGCTATCCGGTGCTGCTCACCAAAGAGATCGATGACGCCGATGTAGTGCTCGCCCTGCGCTCCCACGTGCGCGACAAAGCAAAGATTGCCGCCGTCGCCCACAGCCGTCAGATCCCCGTGCATACGGTCAAGGCCAACACGATCCCCCACATTACCCGTGCCCTGCGCCGCATCCTGCAGATCGATGAGCCGGGAGTGGGCGGGGATATCGATGCCGGATTGCTGGGCACCCTCGACTCGGAGGACGAACTCGAAGCGATGGAGGAGGCGCGCCTCGCCGTCGAGCAAATTGTCCTCCCCAAGGGCCAGCCCGTCGAACTGCTGCCGCGCGCTCCCCATATCCGCAAGATGCAGCACGAACTGGTCGAGCACTATCGGCTCAAGTCCGAAAGCTTTGGCCAGGAGCCCAATCGGCGATTGCGCATCTATCCCGAATAGATCCTGACTGGGGCGGTCCGGGTGTGGAAACCCCTACCTGCAGCGGCGGCAGGCAGACTGTTATAGTGACAAAAAGGCTGGGGAGTCACGAATGAGCGAACTTGCCGACTACGGACCCGGTTCCATCCGGGCTGCTTATTCCGGGGATTATGGATTTCGTACCCCTCCCCCGGATCTACCGTCCCTGCTGCTGAACGAGCGCATCGTCTACCTCGGCACCCCTATTAACGACGTGGTGGCCGAACTGCTGATCGCCCAGCTGCTTTATCTCGAATCGGAGGACAACGCCAAACCGATCGAGATTTACATCAACAGTCCCGGTGTTGCCGGTTTCGAGACCAGCGCCTTCGCGGTCTACGACACGATGCGCCACGTGCGGATGCCCATCAAGACCATCTGCCTCGGTCTGGCCGGTGGGTTTTCGGCACTGCTGTTGGCAGCGGGCACCAAGGGACAGCGCATGAGCCTGCCCAATTCCCGTATCATTCTCTACCAACCCTACGGCGGTGCCCGTGGCCAGGCCACCGACATCAACATCCGTGCCCAGGAATTGCTCACCACCAAGCGCACGCTCAATCAGCTTCTGAGCACCCACACCGGTAAGGCCGTCGAGCAAATCGACAAGGACACGGAGCGGCTGTACTATATGTCCCCCGACGAAGCTGTAAGCTACGGCCTGATCGACAAAGTGCTCGAACCGAGTGCGACCAAGATCGCCAGCCTCAAAGCCGTCGGTGCGCCTGTCTAACCTTTACGGAGGAAACTGCCATGCCTATCGGGATTCCCAAGGTGCCCTACCGCCTGCCGGGTGGACAGAGCCAGTGGATCGACATCTTTAACCGCCTCGCCCTCGATCGGATCATCTTTTTGGGCCGCGAGGTAGACGACGAAATCGCCAACGCGATCATCGCCTCGATGCTCTACCTCGACTCCGAAGATCCAGAAAAGGACATCTACCTCTACATCAACAGCCCCGGCGGTTCGGTTTCAGCCGGGCTTGCCATCTATGACACGATGCAGCACGTGCGGGCCAACGTCGCCACGATGTGCGTCGGCCTTGCCGCCAGCATGGGCGCGTTCTTGCTCGCTGCCGGTGCCAAGGGCAAGCGCACCAGCCTGCCCCACTCGCGGATCATGATTCACCAGCCCCTCGGCGGTGCCCAGGGCCAGGCCACCGACATCGGCATCCAGGCCAAGGAGATCCTCTACACCAAGGACCGCCTCAACCAGATCCTCTCCGATCGGACTGGCCAGCCCCTTGAGCGCATCGAGCGCGACACCGACCGCGACTTTTTCATGTCCGCCGACGAAGCGGCGCAGTACGGCCTCATCGATCAGGTCGTTCAGCATCGCCCGATCTAGGCCGGTGTGGCAATTTATCGAAGATGGACCGTGGAGCCGTTGGGAGTGCGCGTTGCTCTCCCGCTGGCCCCACGGTTTTTTTACCCGCCGTGCCAGTGGTTGCCCGCCGGCACAGCTCGCCGTCGCTCTGGCTCTGCCCGCACAGACAGCCTTTTATCTCAAACAAACCCACAGCGCCCAGATCCAGCCGGTGCCCGTCGAGCCGGGCTGCACCGGCGACGCGCTCTGGAGCGATCGGCCCGGTGATTCGATCTGGGTGAGTACCGCCGATTGCACGCCGATCTTGCTGGCAGACCCACGCACCGGGGCGGTGGCTGCCATCCACGCCGGTTGGCGCGGAACGGCCCAGTCGATTGTTGGGGCCACCGTCGCCGCACTCTGCAAGCAGGGCAGCGATCCGGCGAACCTGCTGTGCGCAATGGGACCAGCAATCAGTGGCAGTGCCTACCAGGTGGCCCATGGAGTTGCGAGCGAAGTGACAGCGACGATCACCGAAGCTTCTTTGGCCCTGCTGCCGGACGCTGAACCGGGCCGGGTGCGCCTCGATGTGCGCGAGGTCAACCGCCAGCAGGCGATCGCCAGGGGGCTGCTACCGGAACGGATCGCCATCTGTCCGGCCTGTACCTACGGCAGCCCCGACTGGCTGTACTCCTATCGCCGGGAAGGGGGCGGCAAGATCCAGTACTCAGGTATCGGTCTGCCGATAGAGCAGGGGCCGGGCGACGACAATCGCTGAGACAGGGCCGCTACCTCTTTGCTGAAGGGCAACTGCGCACTGGCGAAGCGTGCCACCGGTGGTAAAGATATCGTCTACCAGAAGCACCGGCTCCGGTGGTAGGGAGCCCACGACACTGAAGGCATCCTCGATCGCTCTGGCGCGCTCGATGGGATCGAGGCGATGGAGGGCAGGAGTGGCACGGGTGCGCTGCAGGAGGTGGCTACTGTGGACCATGCCCGTTCGCCTACAAAAGGCGCGGGCAAGCCGCTCAGCCTGGTTGTAGCCCCGCTCGCTTAGCCGCTCGGCGTGCAGTGGTACAGCGATGACCCGATAGTGGCGCGGCCATCGCTCCTCAAGCCACCAGCGCCCCAATCGTTCTCCCAGCCAGTCTCCGATTTCGGGCCGATTGCCGTACTTCAGCAGTTCGAGCGCCCGCCTGAGCAAACCTGCATAGACGCCCCAGGGATAGACGGCGAGGCTACCCGTCGATGTACGCCTTTGCTCAAAGCGACTACTCGTCAGCTCCGCCCCGCACCTTGCACAGAGGTAGTCACTTGTGCGTTGCTCGCAAAGCGGGCAGCGGTGCTGAAACAGCCAGAATTTCACAGAGTACTACGGGTAGAACAACCCTCAGCCTATTGCCTGCAGCTCGCCACCCGCTCCTACCAGCTGGAACCAGACAGGCGAGAAAATATTTGAGGGCGGACGATGGGGTTTGAACCCACGAATGGAGGATCCACAATCCTCTGCCTTAACCACTTGGCTACGCCCGCCAGAAGCCGCTTCCTATCCTAGCATTGCGCACCAAGTAAGCAGACGGTCAGTACCCAAAGAAAAGTAACCGACTGGTGAACAGCCAATTTTTTAGAGTACAATGGAGATCTCTGCAGAGCAGATACCGGAGTGCGTCGGTCAGCGTACCTGGGGATCGGTGATCTCCAGATTGTCCTTGAGAACCAGAATCTCGTCGCGGTGCGCCTCGATAAGCAACCTTGCTCCCTGGTCAATTCTGGTAATCTGGGCGATCACCTGCTCAGGCCGCCGGGCGCTCCTCCAGTAAAACACACCGGCAAGGGGACTGGACAGGGGCAACAGCAAAAGAGCGACCCGCCAGCCTGCCGCCTCAAACAACGTTGTCAGGACCAAAGCCAGACAGGCCAAACCCAAAAATGCAAGGAGAGTCAAGAAGCCAGCGAGAAAACGGCTCGGGGCGACAATCCCCGAAAAGATGAGTTGATGCTCTTTCGCTTGGACGAGTCGGTAAGAGCGCTTCTCAAGGTAGGTCTGGAGTGTGTTGGCGAGTTGCTGGGGCGAGCTGTTGAAATCTATTTCCGCCTGCTCGGTACGATCTTTGACCGAGGCACGCAGAAAGAAAAACAGGCCGACGAGCATCAGCAGCGTCAGTACCAGGGTCGAAAGGACAGTGATCTGCTGCATGACTTCTATTATTGCCTCCCGCCCGCCTGGTTGCCTACTGCATCAGTTTTCAAGACTTGATATTGGTCGTATAATAATAGTTGAGAGGCAAGAGAAAAACCGTTTCACATATTCACGCTCAATTGAGATTGCTCCTCCGGTCAGGTATCTGGTCTTTAAGGAACATCCCCAGCCCAGGCAGGTGTCTATAGAACAAAGCTCAAGCGTCCTGCGCTTTGCCTGGGTGCACCACGGTTCTGATCCGGCTTTCAGACAAGCCATTTACGTTAAGGAAGGTTGAACTTACCATGCACATCGTCGATATTGATATGCTCACAGCTCCCGATGAACTGGAGGCAGGCGGGCTCGACGAGCCCATCCTCGATCCCCAGGCGCTGGAAGCTTTTGTGCAGGTAGACTACACCGACGAGCGACCGGCCAAGCCGAGCAACTCGACGGACCTGGTGCGCGTGTATCTGCAGGAGATCGGTCGGGTGCCGCTTTTGGGCCGCGACGAAGAGGTGGAGCTTGCCCAGCAGGTGCAGCGACTGATGAAGCTGATGGGCATCAAAGAATCGCTGGGCGCTCAAGCCAGCGACGCTGACTGGGCGGAGGCTGCTCATCTGGGTGTTTCTGAGCTTAAGCGGCAGGTGCAGGCGGGCACCCGCGCCAAGAAAAAGATGATCGAGGCCAACCTGCGCCTGGTCGTCTCGGTCGCCAAGAAGTACCAGAACCGGGGTCTTGAGTTGCTCGATCTGGTTCAGGAGGGCACCCTCGGCCTGGAGCGGGCCGTCGAAAAGTTCGACCCGACGAAGGGATATCGCTTTTCGACCTACGCGTACTGGTGGATTCGCCAGGGGATCACCCGCGCCATCGCCACCCAGTCGCGGACGATTCGTCTACCGGTCCACATCACCGAAAAGCTCAACCGGATCAAGAAGACCCAGCGCAAGCTCTCGCAGAACCTGGGCCGCACCCCAACCATCTCCGAGATCGCCGACGAACTGGAGATGGAACCGGCCCACGTGCGCGAGTTGATGAGCCGGGTGCCGCGTTCGGTTTCCCTTGAGACCCGCGTCGGCAAAGACAAGGACACCGAACTGGGCGAGTTGCTCGAAGCAGAAGAAGTCTCCCCCGAAGAGAGTGCCGTGCAGCAGTCCCTCAGGCGCGACGTGCAGGAGCTATTGGGCGATCTGACCCTGCGCGAACGGGATGTGGTGACGATGCGCTACGGTCTGCTCGACGGCAGGCAGTACTCGCTGTCTGAGATTGGCCGGGCGCTTGAGCTTTCGCGGGAGCGGGTGCGCCAGATCGAGTCGAAGGCTCTGCAAAAGCTGCGTCAGCCGCGCCGTCGGGCCAAGGTCCGCGACTACCTTGAGCTGATGGAATAGCTGGTAGCTGTTACATTGGGGCCGTTCCGCCGGAGCGGCCTTTTTTATGTTCGACGCACTCACGATCGCCTCGCAGGAGCCCACTCCCCGAGCCCTCGCTTTTTTTCTGCACGGTCGCGGGGCGAATGGCCTCGATTTGCTTGCGCTCGTAGAGGCACTGGCGCTGCCGGCGCTGCGATATTATCTGCCGGATGCGCCCTACGCCCTGGCAGAATTTTCAGAAGGCAGACAGTGGTACGAGTTTGGTCCTGCTCATGCCCAGGGCGTCGAGCACAGCAGTGAGCTGTTGACGGAACTGATCCGCGCCGAACGGCGGCGCTTTGGCGATCTGCCGGTGCTGCTGGCCGGTTTTTCGCAGGGGGCGGTGCTTGCCCTCAGCACTGGCTTGCTCCTCGACCCGCCGCCGGCGGCGATCGTCGCTTTGAGCGGCTACCTGTTTGAGCCGGAACGCCTCTGGGCGCTAAGGCCCGCAGCCCTACCCTGGCCGGCGGTGCTCATTGTCCACGGCGAGGCCGACCCGGTCATCCCGGTGCGGGCCAGCCGCCTGGCAAAAGCAGCCCTGACTGAGGCTGGCGTCACCGTCGAGTACCAGGAATACGCCATGGGCCACCAGATCAATCAGGCAGCCGTTGCTCGCATCCGTACTTTTATCGAACGCCTTCTGCCAGCCTGACCGGGCCGCTACTCCTCCAGTTCGGGAAGCAGGCGCGAACTGAGATATTTTTTACTTTCGTCGCTGAAAGCAAGCAACTGCTGCTCAGCGCCCGCAGCGAGCCGCAGCCCCACTTCGAGCCAGAGGGCCAGGCTGCCGGTGGCGAGCTGCAGCAGACCATCGACTTCAGGCAATTTCAAAGGGGTCGGCGGCATCGGTTTCATAGTGGTACCCGAGAGTATTTAATGCTTCGCGCACGTCCTGCTGGACGCTCAAATCGTCGTCGTCGAGGGCACTGAGCAGGGCCGGCACACCGGCTTCTTTGTCGCCCAGCTTGCCCAGCGCCCAGGCGCAGTTGCTGCGCACCACAGCAACCGGGTCGGCTTTGAGGGCTGTAGCCAACGGTGCGACGGCGCGCGGATCGCCTAATTGACCAAGGGCACTGGCCGCCCAGAGCTGCACCGCTGGAATATCGGTCACAAGAGCATCGACCAGCGAATCGAAGGCGCGAGCGTCCTGGCAGTTGCCCAGTGCCCAGACCAGTCCCTTGCGCACGTATCCGTTCCAGTCCTGCAGCAGTGTGGCGATGAGCGGCTCGACCGCCGCCGGACACGGATTGCGGCCCAGGGCGTAGGCTGCACTCACCCTGACTAGTGGGCAATCGTCGGCCAACAAATCGATGAGTGCCGGGACCGAGCGCTCGTCTTGAATTTCTGAGAAGGCGCGAGCTGCCAGCATCCGGCGGGTAACGTCCCCGGATATCAGATCGCTCAGCAACTGCTCGATGTCCGGGGGCGAGTCCACCACCTCCAGCGCGTAGGGCTCCGCCTCGATCAGCTCGTCCATACCGCCTATTGTGACATTCTCCGCTGGAAAGCCGAAAGCTCTAAGCCTCGGTCCAATCGCGCAGGAGCATCTGGCGGCGCGGGTGGCGCAGCTTGCGCATCGCCTTGGCTTGAATCTGGCGCACCCGCTCGCGCGAAAGATTGTACATCTCGCCAATGTCGGCCAGGGTGTAATTGTTGCCGTCGGCGAGTCCAAAGCGCAGCTCGATGATGTCGCGCTCGCGGGGGGTGAGCAGGTGCAACAGCGCTTCGATTTGCTCGACGAGCAGAGCGTAATCGAGCGTCTCGGTGGGCGAGGTCGTCTCGCTGTCTTCGATGAGTTGCAACAGCTCGGTGTCCTCTTCTTTGCCCACCCGCACGTGCAGCGAAAGGGTGCGGCGACCCGCATCGAGGATCTCATCGAGCTTGTCGATATCCAGTTCGAGGGCGGCGGCCATCTCGGCTTTGGTCGGCTTGCGCGACAATTCCTGGGTGAGCTGGCGGCGGATGCGCTTGACCTGGTTGAGCTTTTCGACCATGTGGACCGGCAGGCGCACCGTCCGCGACTGAGAGGCGATGGCGCGGGTGATCCCCTGGCGAATCCACCAGTACGCGTAGGTCGAGAACTTGTAACCGCGCTCGAAGTCGAACTTTTCGGCGGCGCGCATCAGGCCGATTGCCCCTTCTTGGATGAGATCGAGGAAGGGCACGCCCCGGTTGAGATATTTTTTGGCGATCGACACGACCAGGCGCAAGTTGGCCCGCACCAGGCGGCGCTTGGCGGACTCGGCTCCTGTTCCTCCCCTGGCGATGACCTGGGCTAGCTCGACCTCCTGCTCGGAAGTCAAAAGCGGATATCGGGACATTTCTCGCAAAAACTGGCCCACGGAATCCTCTAGAGAGGATTGGCTGGCGCGGCCACGGCGCTGCTGGGGCTCTGAGAGTTGAATTTTGACCAGGGACGTCATGTCGTTCTCCGTATCCTGCATCTTTGCATCCGCTTTTATGTCTGGCCTTCTTACTCTAATTTATTTAACAAAATTTAACTATCGAGTCAACAAAATTAAACCTGTCGCGGTTGAGCTTAAAACATACTGTAAATTTCCCGCAGGGCGGCCACATCTGTCGCGGGGATCAGATCGGAGTGTACCGGGGATCAAGGCTGGGGGTACGACTTGTCGAGGGTGCCCGCTGTTATCAGGAGCTGTTGAATCTGGGCGGCACAGGCGGCGGTGGTGGTCTCTAAAGCCGCACGGCGGGTACTTTCTGGCGGTGCGAGGGCCGGGCCAAAACAGACGCTCACCCGGTGCAGGCGCGGCAGGAGGCTGCCTTTAGGAAGGATCAAGCCGCTACCGGCAATTGCCACCGGCACGATCGGCACCTGGGTTTTGGCCGCGAGCATGGCCGCTCCCAGTTGCGCCGATGGCACACTGCCGTCGGGGGTGCGGGTGCCGTTTAAGAAGATGCCCACTGCCCACTGGTAATCGAGCGCTTCGAGGGCAGCGCGGATAGCACCTCGATCGCCGCTGCCGCGCTTGACCGGAAAAGCGCCGTACAGGCGGATCACACGGCTGAGTACGGGGTTTGTGAACAATTCTTCTTTGGCCATAAACGCGACCGGTCGCCGGGCACAGTTGGCGAGGATCACCGGGTCGAGGTGGCTGGCGTGGCTACTCGCCAGGATCACAGCCCCCGTGGCAGGAACGTGGGCTTCGCCTGCAATCTTTACTCGCAGGGCCGTGTGCAGGATCGGGCTGACGATGAGCCACTTAAAGAGGTGATAGGCCACCAGGGTCTGCTCGGGACGCAGGGTCTTCACCTGAACCTCCGGGATGCCGCCTGCTTTAGCCCCTTTTGGGGCCAGGTCTGGCGGAGGGATAGGTAGCGGGCCGTTGCACGGGCGGCCCAAGCCTGCCGCAAGGCAGGCAAATTCGTATTCATGTTCAATCTCCTTCGTGAGTGAGATATGATTGGGGTATGACTCAAGTGCTGACAGTGTCCTGCAAACTCAACCCTACCTCCGAGCAAGCAGCGAAGATAGATGCCACACTCAAAGCTTTTGCAGATGCTTGCACCTGGGTCAACCTGAGCGCGCCTACGGGGCTGACAAACCCTGCAGCGATGCAGAAGGCCGTCTACCACGAAGCACGGGTGCTGTTTGGCTTGTCCGCCAATCTGACTGTCCGGGCCGTTGCTCGTGTCTGCGCCAATCGCAAGACCGCCAAGGTCAAGGGCCATCTGGTCAAAAGCTTTGCCGCTACAAGCATCGACTACGACGCCCGCATTTTTTCGTTGAATGAAAAGCGTTGGATGGTGAGTGTAACGTTGCTGGGTGGACGCGAACACATCCCACTGGCCATCGGCAACTACCAGCGGCACCTGTTGGCTAGACAGCAACCGACCTCTGCCACGCTGGTAAAGCGCAAGGACGGCAGCTACTACATCCAGATTCAGGTCAAGTCCGAGCCGGGTGAACCATCTGAACCAGAGGGGTGTCTCGGTGTTGACCTGGGCCGGACGGACATTGCTCACACCTCTACAGGAGAGTCCTTCGATGGACAGCAGTTGAAAGAAACCCGCGACCGCTTTGCTCGTACCAGAGCACGGCTTCAGCATCGGGCTGCTAAAGGCACGCGGAGCACTCGCAGAAGAGCGAGAGAGCACCAGAAACGGCTGGGCAGCAGAGAGCGCAGATTCCAGACCAACATCAACCATCGAATCAGCCATCGACTAGTCCAGCAAGCAAAGTCTTTGAACTGGAGCATCGCTCTTGAAGACCTGACGGGTATTCGTCAACGCACCAACACTGGGCCGCAAAGCAAGACGGAACGCAGACGCAGCAACAGTTGGGCGTTCTACCAGTTGCGCCAGTTCGTCGCCTACAAAGCTATCCGTGCGGGTGTGAGCGTGGTGCTGGTGAAGCCGGCCTACACCTCTCAGACCTGCCACTGTTGCCACCGTATCGGGGAGCGGCAGGGGAAGAGCTTCAGGTGTGGCGGTTGTGGTTGGCATGGCGATGCGGATTTCAATGGTTCAGTGAATATTTCTCAATTGGGGCGACTTGTAAACTCGCCTCGCGGTCCCTGGATGGCTTGCCGTTTGGAGGGCTTCTGAAAGCCGTTCGCTCCTGGCCCCTTCGGGGCTTCAGGCGACGGTCGTTTACGTGTAACCCCAGGCTTTGGGGTCAACTTTTGCCCGCAGAACGTCCTCCAGGCCGTACTCGGCCCACCGGCGGCTGACCCGTTCGCTCGTCGTCGGATCCGACTTGAGCGGTTCGCCCCAGGGGTGATCGGTTTCGGGTGGGATCTTGGTGGTGGCGTCGATCCCCATGCGCGCTCCGAGGCCGATGCGCTCGCAGGCAAAGTCAAGGGTGTCGAAGGGCGTATCGGGGATCACGAACACGTCGCGGGCCGGATCGACTTTGGAAGCGATCGCCCAGACCACCTGGGACGGGTCGCGAATATCGATGTCGTCGTCTACGACGACGACGAACTTGGTGTAGGTGAACTGGGCAAGGGCCGTCCAGAAGGCGAGGGCGGCCCGGCGCGCCTGGCCGGGGTACGCTTTTTTGATCGACAGCACCGCCAGCTTGTAGCTGAGGGCGTCCATCGGCAAAAAAAAGTCGCGCACCTCCGGCACCTGCTGCCTGAGCAGCGGCGTGTAGATGCGGTTGAGGGCGATGGCGATCATTGCCTCCTCCTTGGGCGGTCGGCCCGAGAAGGTGGTGCAGTAGAGGGGCCGCTCCCGATGGGTGATGGCAGCGATGCGCACCAGGGGCGAATCTTCGACGCCGCCGTAGTAGCCCATGTGATCGCCGAAGGGACCGTCCGCTACCACCTCCCCCGGTGTAATCGTGCCTTCGAGGACGAATTCGGCGTGGGCGGGCACCAGCAGATCGGAGTGGCGGCACTTGGCAAGTTGCACCCCCTCACCGGCGTACAGCCCGGCGAAGATCCATTCTGAAAGTTCCACCGGGATCGGGGTGGCCGCCGCCAGGATCAAGAGCGGATCGACGCCCACAGCGATCGCCACCGGCAGCTTCTCGCCCCGCTCGGCGGCTTTGCGCAGGTGACGGGCACCGCCGCGCACCGACAACCAGTGGACGCTCATCGTGTTCTTGCTCTGCTGCTGGAGGCGGTAGATGCCGACGTTGGGCGTGCCGTCCTCCGGATCTTGCGTAATCACAAGGCCCAGGGTGAGAATGCGGCCCCCATCGCCGGGGTAGGGCCGGATGAGCGGCAGGGTATCTAGATCGACGGCCTCGCCCTCGCGCACCACCTGCTGACACTCGGGGTTAAAGAGCACCCGCCCCGGTCGAGATCGAATCACATCGACCAGGAGCGGCGCAAAGGCGATCGCATCCTGCAGATTGCGGGGCGGGCGGGGCTTCTGGAGCCTGCCCAATTTTTCGCCCAGGGCCTCAAGTTGTCCTTGCTCCTCCAATCCCATCGACCAGACCACCCGCTCGACGGTGCCCAGCAGGTTCACAGCTACAGGAAAGGGCGAGCCTTTGACGTTCTCGAACAAAAGCGCCGGTCCGCCGACGGCGAGCAGCCGGTTGGCAATTTCGGCAATTTCGAGATCGGTATCGACTCGGGCCGTAACCCGCCGCAACTGGCCCTTCTGCTCCAGCAACTGCAAAAACGTGCGCAGATCCCGGCCCATCCGCCATTTCCTCCCGTCCTGCCTCGATGGTAGGAGGCAGCGCGGGCGACTGGCAACCGCCCGCCACCGAGCGGCAAAGTAGAATCGGAAGGCAAACTCCGCCCGCAGCACCCGCCATGTCCAGCTCATCGCCCACCAAACGCATCCTCTCAGGTGTCCAACCCACCGGCCAGTTGCATCTGGGCAATTATTTAGGGGCAGTGCGCAACTGGGTCGCCGAGCAGCACCACTACGAGAGCTTTTTTTGTGTCGTCGATCTGCACGCCCTCACCGTTCCGCAAGAACCGGCTGAACTGCGGCAGGCGACCCGGCGCACCGCCGCCCTGTATCTGGCCTCGGGCATCGATCCGCAAGTTGCCGTCGTCTTCGTACAGTCCCACGTCCCGGCCCACACCGAGTTGACCTGGCTGTTTAACTGCCTGGTACCGACCAACTGGCTGGAGCGGATGATCCAGTTCAAAGAAAAGGCGACCAAGCTGGGCAGCGAGGTGAGCGTCGGCCTTTTTGATTACCCCATTTTGCAGGCGGCGGATATTTTGCTCTACCAGCCCCATCTGGTACCGGTGGGCGAGGACCAGCGCCAGCACCTCGAACTTACCCGCGACATCGCCCGCCGCTTTAACGACCGCTTCGGTGAAACCCTTCGCGTTCCAGAAGCCGACATCCGCAAGGAAGGGGCGCGGGTAATGAGCCTGCAGGACGGCACCGCCAAGATGTCCAAGTCCGACCCATCGGATCTTTCGCGCATCAATCTGCTCGATTCGCCCGATCGGCTGCGCGAGAAGATCAAAAAAGCCAAATCTGACCCGATCATGGGGCTGCGCTTCGATCCGGAGCGGCCAGAGGCGACCAACCTGCTCACGGTCTATCAATTGCTTTCGGGCCTTGAGCGCGATGCGGTCGAAAAGCGCTTCGCTGAGGTCGGTTTTGGCAAATTCAAGCCGGAGCTGGCGGAGTTATTGATCGAATATTTGCGTCCGATCCGTGACAGATACGACGCAATCGTGGGCGAGACCGGATATCTTGATGGCATCCTGCGCGATGGGGCTGAGCGCGCCTCGGCGGTGGCCAGTGCCACCCTGGGGTTGGTCCGCGAAAAATTGGGGCTGCTGCCGCCTTTTTAGGGGCACTCCCCACACCGTTCCCCATCCATTTTTATAAAAAAAGGACAGCTAACAATGAGTGGCGAATACGTTCCTGGTCTTGAAGGTGTGCCTGCCACCCGCTCCAATATCAGCTTCGTCGATGGCAAAAACGGCATCCTCGAGTACCGGGGCATCCCGATCGAGCAGTTGGCCGAATCGAGCACTTTTTTGGAAACCGCTTTTTTGCTCATCTTTGCCCACCTGCCGATCAAGGACGAACTGCTCGCCTTCGAGGCGGAGATCCTCTCCCATCGCCGGGTCAAATATCGTATCCGCGACATGATCAAAAGCTTTCCTGAGGGCGGCAGGCCGATGGTGGCCCTGCAAGCCTGCATCGCTGCTCTCGGGCTTTTTTATCCGATCAGCCGCGACATGTCCAAGGAGGAATACGCCTACAACTCGACTATCCGTCTGCTCTCGAAGGTGCCGACGATGGTGGCCACCTTTCACCAGATGCGCCTGGGCAACGATCCGATCCCGCCCCGCGACGATCTGGGCCACGCCGGCAACTTTTTGTATATGCTCACAGGCCGTGAACCGGACCCGCGAGCGGCGCGCATCTTCGATGTCTGTCTGATGCTGCACGCCGAGCACACCGTCAACGCCTCGACTTTCTCGGCCCTCGTCACCGCTTCGACCCTGGCCGATCCCTACACCGTGATCACCTCGGCGGCGGGCACCCTCTCTGGTCCCCTGCACGGCGGTGCCAACGAGGAGGTGATCCGGATGCTCAAAGACATTGGCACCATCGAGCGGGTCCGGCCCTACATCGAGGAGCGGCTGGCCCGCAAGGAGCGAATCATGGGTGTGGGCCACCGGGTCTACAAAGTGAAAGATCCGCGCGCAAAGATCCTCCAAAATCTGGCCCAGGAATTGTTTGACCGCTTTGGCCATAGCCGCCTCTACGACATCGCCCTCGAAGTCGAGCGCGTCTGCGACGAACTATTGGGCCACCGGGGGATTTATCCGAACGTCGATTTTTACTCCGGTCTGGTCTACGAAAAGCTGGGCATCCCCTCGGATCTGTTTACGCCGGTCTTTGCCATCTCCCGCGTCGCAGGCTGGCTTGCCCACTGGCACGAACAACTCACCGACAACCGCATCTTCCGTCCCAGCCAGGTCTACACCGGCACGCGCCAGGTCGAGTACACGCCTCTGTCGCTGCGCTCCTACGCCTAGCGCCGGGTTGCTGCCAGGACGCTATATTGGGTGTCAGACACTGGAGCCAGCCTCGATGCGTCTGCCGCTTCTGAACCTGCATCCCGACCACGTTGCCGAGGTGATCGAGACGGCAACGACCGAATTTTTGGCCCAGTGCCTCGACAGTGACTCCCTCGACTTTCCAGTGGCACCGCCTTTTGGCTCGCTGGTCAAGGCGGTGGACGAGGAGGCGGGAATAGATGTCTACGCGGTGGTCTACTTTGCTACCACCAGTCCGGTCGATTCGGTTCACCGGGCGCGGGCGATGGGCCTTTCGATGCAGCAGTTGCGCACCGAGCAACCCCAGATCTTCGATATGCTCAAGACCGAATTTAAAGCGGCGATCGTCGGCTTCAAAGAAGACCGGCGCATCGTGCAGCACCTGCCCTCCCGGCCCCCGTTTGTTCACCAGGCCGTCCACCGCTGCTCGACGATGGAGTCGGCTTTTTTTAGCACCCGGCTCGACTTTTTGCGCACGGTGCTCCTTGTCTCCGGCGCGCCGGTCGATGAACTGCTCGCTGCCACTGTCCGCCACTGCCACGCCGCCCACAACCACAACCGCGCCTGGCTGGTAGAAGCGGGCCGCGAGGTGAGCCAGTTGCTCAAAGACGACTACGACCGGCTCGGAGCCGTCCTCAGACGCATCCGGCCCTGATTTATGGAATTAAAGCCCATGCCCAGATCCCTGCCCGCTGCTATTGGCCTCGCCCTGTTTTTGGCGCTCCCCTGTTTCTTCTTATCTGCCCTCCCGGCCCAGACAATCTTTGCCGAACAG
Organism: Gloeobacter kilaueensis JS1; assembly: GCF_000484535.1. Classification (NCBI taxonomy): domain Bacteria; kingdom Bacillati; phylum Cyanobacteriota; class Cyanophyceae; order Gloeobacterales; family Gloeobacteraceae; genus Gloeobacter; species Gloeobacter kilaueensis. The sequence goes on from NC_022600.1 coordinate 1,677,964, forward strand.
GAGATCCGCACCCTGATCGCCCGGCAGGCCGAAGCCTGGAACCGGGGCGATGTCAACGGTTTTATGGCCGGCTACGAGCACGCGACGACCACGACCTTCGTCGGTGCAAGCATTACCAGAGGCTACCAGCAGGTGCTCGAGCGCTACCTGGAGCGCTATCCAACCAGACAGAAGATGGGGGCGCTCACCTTTTCAAATCTTGAAGTGCAGATGCTGGGAGAAGCGTACGCCTCGGCAGTCGGACAGTGGAATCTCAAGCGGGCATCCGATGACGGGGGCGATGTCGGCGGCTACTTTACGCTCCTGTTGCGCAAGACCGGCGTCGGCTGGCGGATCATCCTCGATCACACCAGTTGATCGACGCTTTTTAGCACGGTTGAACGGTACGGGCCGCCCGGCTTTTTACTTTTGAAAACGCTCTTGCCAGCGCCCGAACGCTCTGTTTGGCCTCGTGCAGGCTAATCAAAGCACCGAGGGCAGCGATGGCGGTCAAAAGTGGGGGAAAGGTTTCCATGATTCGTCTTCCTGTGACAGGCGGTGTGTGCGCTTGCTTTGCATCATCGGCGATTGCTAGTGAGTGTACATGTCTCGCCGGGTGTATTCTCGTTTCGACCGTGGGATAGACCTGCAGCACTCTGGGGGCACACTTTTCGATAGGTCAATTTTGAGCAGATTATGCAGTGCCGCACGTCCGGAAGCTGGTTGCGGCTCTCACTAGGGACAGCCCACCCCAGCCCTCACCCAGGGCTTTATAGTCGGCAGTGTGATTGCGGATTTCCGATGCTCGCCTGCGTACACAGTGCTGCCCTGATGGGAATTGACGCCCTCGCTGTCACCGTCGAGGTCGATGTGGGTTTTGGTCTACCGCAGACGACGCTGGTCGGTCTGCCCGATGCCGCCGTACAGGAGTCGCGCGAGCGAATCAAAGCGGCGCTGCAAAATTCGGGCTACACCTTTCCGGTGCGCCGCATCATCGTCAACCTTGCCCCCGGCGATCTCAAAAAGGCCGGTCCGAGTTTCGATCTGCCGATTGCCCTCGCCGTCCTCGCTGCCTCCGAACAGCTGAGCGCCGAGCCGCTCAAAGATTTTTTGTTCGCAGGCGAACTCTCCCTCGACGGCAGCCTCAGGCCCGTCACCGGTGCGATGTGTCTTGCGATCGGAGCCCGGCAACTGGGTTTCAAGGGCATCGTCGTGCCGGAGGCGAACGGACCGGAAGCGGCACTGATCGAGGGGATCGCCGTCTATGGGCTGGACAGTCTGGGGGCGGTCGTTCGATTTTTGAACGCGCCGGAGCGGCACAGGCCCTGTACAGGCGACCTGCGTGCCCTGCTGGAGCGCCAGAGCGCGATCGAGGCGGATCTGAGCGACGTGCGCGGTCAGCCTCTCGCGCGGCGAGCCCTGGAGGTGGCTGCCGCCGGTGGCCACAACCTGCTGTTACTCGGTCCACCCGGCTCGGGCAAGACGATGCTTGCCCGCCGTCTGCCAGGCATTTTGCCGGGACTGAGCGTCGAGGAGGCGCTCGAATCGACGCGCCTCTACTCGGTGGCCGGTCTGCTCTCGCGCCAGGACCAGCTGATTACGGGCCGCCCCTTCCGCGCCCCGCACCACTCGGTCTCGATCGCTGCTCTGGTGGGCGGTGGTAGCCTGCCGAAGCCGGGGGAGGTGAGCCTCTCGCACAACGGCGTGCTGTTTTTAGACGAAGCGCCCGAATTTCCCCGCCCGGTCCTCGAAGCGCTGCGCCAGCCGCTCGAAGAAGGCCAGGTGCTCATCTCCCGCGCCCGCCAATCGCTTATCTTCCCGGCGCGCTTTGCGGTGGTGCTGGCCGCCAACCCCTGCCCCTGCGGCTACTACGGCGATCCGCAAATCGCCTGCCGCTGCACGGCTCTGCAGCGGGCCCGCTACTGGGGGCGGCTTTCTGGACCGCTGCTGGACCGCATCGACCTGCAGATCCTGGTTGGACGGCCCAAACCGGAAGAGGTGGCTCGCCTGGGCACAGGCGAATCGTCTGCCGCGATCCGCGAGCGGGTCGCCCGCGCCCGCGAGCGGCAAAAAAACCGCTTTACAGACCATCCAGGAGTGCGCTGCAACGCCCACATGCAGCCGGGGCAACTGCGCCGCTTCTGCCGCCTTGACAGTCCTTCGCAGCAACTATTAGAAAAGGCCGTGCGCAGCCTGCACCTGTCGGCCAGGTCCGCAGACCGGATATTGAAGGTCGCCCTTACCCTCGCGGATCTGGCCGAATCCGAAGCGATCGGTGCCGTTCAGATCGCCGAAGCGCTGCAGTTTCGCACTCTCGAGCGAATGCAGAGCGCCAGTTAAGCGGTGACGCTGGTAGTGAGCGTGTCCAGCCGCTGGATATCCTCGGCGGTGGGTGCGGGCGGCAAAAAATGCTTGATCACCAGGATGTGCTCCCAGAGTGCCTGGTAAAGATGGTGAAAGACCCAGGGCGGCAGCCCCCCTTCTGGCACCAGCACCGTGTAGACCTGGGCGTAATCGTCGTCTACCACCAGGTCGAGCCGGGCCGGGATCGTGGGCACCAGGCCCACCCGTGGCAGGGGATAGGGAGTCTGGAGCGGATGATCGAAGTCGGCCTTTCCCGTTCGCTCAAAAGGATACCAGGCGATCGTCATCGCTCCCTGGGAGTCGCACTCGACGCGCACCAGCCGCATTGCTCTACCTCGCACATCAATGCCACCTTCAGTGTGCCAGAGAGAAGGGCAGTGGGCGATCGGCCCATGCCATAATGAGGCTTTGTTAGCTTTTTTATGCCACCGACGATCGCCGTCACCCACCTGGGCTGCGAAAAAAATCGCATCGACACCGAACATATGCTGGGCCTGCTCGTCCAGGCGGGCTATCAGGTCGATTCTGACGAGCAACTGGCCGATTATGTGCTGGTCAATACCTGCAGCTTTATCGGTCCTGCCCGCACCGAGTCGGTGCGCACCCTGGTGCAACTGGCGGAGCAGGGCAAAAAAATCGTGATCGCGGGCTGCCTCGCCCAGCACTTTCAAGGCGAACTGCTCAAAGAAATTCCCGAGGCGGTGGCGATCGTCGGCACCGGCGACTACCACCGCATCGTCGAGGTGATCGAGCGCAGCGAAAAGGGCGAGCGCGTCGAGCTGGTGAGCGCCACGCCCACCTTCATCGCCGACGAGCACGTGCCCCGCTATCGCACGACGAGCGAGGCTGTCGCCTACCTCAAGATCGCCGAAGGCTGCGACTACCGCTGCGCCTTCTGCATCATTCCCCACCTGCGGGGCAACCAGCGCAGCCGCCCGATCGAGTCGATCGTCGCCGAGGCCCGGCAACTGGCCGCTGAAGGGGTCAAAGAACTGCTGCTCATCTCGCAAATTTCGACCAACTACGGCCTCGATCTCTATGGCCGCCCCCGCCTCGCCGACCTGCTGCGCGCCCTGGGAGAAGTAGACATCCCCTGGATCCGCCTGCACTACGCCTATCCGACCGGGCTCACCGCCGAGGTGCTGGAGGCAATCCGCGAGACGCCGAACCTGCTGCCTTACTTCGATGTGCCCCTGCAGCACTCGCACCCGGAGGTGCTGCGGGCGATGAATCGTCCCTGGCAGGCAGACTTTAACGAGCGCCTGCTGGGTCGCATCCGCGAGGAGCTGCCGGAAGCTACCCTGCGCACCACCTTCGTCGTCGGTTTTCCGGGTGAGAGCGAGGTGCACTTTGCCCACCTGTGCGACTTTGTCGAGCGCCTGCAGTTCGATCACGTCGGCGTGTTTGCCTACTCCCGCGAGGAGAACACCGCCGCTGCCCAACTGCCCGATCAACTGAGCGAGGCGATCAAAAAGCGCCGCCGCCGCGAACTGATGCAGCGGCAGCAGGTCATCTCTGCCCGACGCAACGCCGACCAGGTGGGCAAAGTGGTGCCGGTGCTCATCGAACAGGAAAATCCACGCAAAAAAGTATGGCTGGGCCGCTCTCCCCGCTTTGCCCCCGAGATCGATGGCCAGATCGTCGTCTCCGGAGGGGCCCAGCTCAACGCCCTGATCCCCGTGCGCATCACCGGCTCGGATGTGTACGACCTGTACGGCGAAGTGTTCTGAGCCTGATACAAAAAAGTTCTCCAGGAACAGCGGGGATCAAGCCGCCATGTTCTGCTATAGATGGAAAGCATCACACTTTGCTTTACCGAATGTCCTCTTCGAAACCCTTCGCTATGCACCAGTCGCTCGACGGCCTACCGCCAAACGATGCATCTTTGACATGCTCATACGCGAACCGTACTGGCAGTTTGCAGATCGTTCGGATCACAAATGTTGCTGGCTGGTACTTTGAGCGCGTCGTCTTTCCTGCGCAGACGATCCTGTTTTGCACGCCGCCGGAAGCGGTGCTTGAGGTATACACCGGAAGCCACGCGACCTGCCTGCTCGCTGACTCGGTTCCCTGCTCACAACTTGAGATTCGCGAAGTCGTGAGTTCTCTGCCGGTCGCTGCTGAGCAGTAGCCTCAGGCGTTGGCACCGGCGACCACTTCCAGGATTTCCTGGGTGATCGCGGCCTGGCGCGCCTTGTTATAGACGATCGTAAGCGTCGTAAGCAGCTTGCTCGCGTTGTCGGAGGCGGCGCTCATCGCCGTCATCCGGGCTGCCAGTTCGCTCGCCGCTCCTTCTTGCAGGGCGCGCAGCATCTGGGAGCCCAGGTACAGCGGCAGCAGGGCTTCGAGCAATTGACCGGCGTCCTGCTCAAAGAGGGTATCCGGCGAGAGTTCGGTCTTGGTGCTGGCGCTCAGCCGTTCGCGGCTCACCTGGAACGTGCCGTCTTTGGTCGTGAGCCGAAAGGTCTCGTCCTCGGGTGTCAGGGCGTTGGGGTCGAGGGGCAGCAGGGTCTGCAGCGTCGGGCGCGAGGAGATGAGCGAGACGAAGCGCGTGTAGATGAGTTCGACCTGATCGACGGCCCCGGCCAGAAACGGGGCGATAACCACTTCGTCGATGATCGAATTGACCGTACTCATCGTGGGAGCCTGACCGACGTTCGGGAATGCCTGGGCGACCGGGAAACTGGAGCGGCGAAAGAAAGCTGTCGCCTTGTTGCCCACCGGGTAGAGCCGAAAATCTTTGCCCTCGGCTTTAAGCTGGCGCAGGTACTCGACGGCGCGGCGCAGGATGTTGGCGTTGTAGGCACCGCACAGCCCCCGCTCACCGGCGATCACGATCACTGCCACGGTCTTGACCTCGCGGCGCTCGAAGAGGGGCAACTGCACATCCTCAAAGCGCAACCGGGTTCGGAGGCGAAACAACAGCCCCACCAGCCGATCGGCGAAGGGGCGGGTCGCCAGCACCTGCTCCTGGGCGCGGCGGACGCGGGCGGCGGCGACCAGGCGCATCGCCTTGGTGATCTTGCGCGTGTTGCGGACGGACTTGATGCGATCGCGGATGCCACGGAGGTTCGGCACAGCTGGACTCCTGGACGAATCAGTTCAAATTTTTTAACAATGTTACCATTGACGGACGCTCAGGAGCCGGAATTTTTATGCTGGCAAGGCGGATCGTGCCCTGTCTGGACGTGCAGGCGGGCCGGGTGGTGAAGGGAATCAACTTTGTCGGCCTGCGGGATGCGGGCGACCCGGTGGCTCTGGCAAAGCTGTACGACGAGCAGGGGGCGGATGAGCTGGTCTTTCTCGACATCGCTGCCACCCACGAGCAGCGGGCGATCTTGATCGATGTGGTCCGGCGCACCGCCGAGCAGGTCTTCATTCCTCTTACTGTCGGGGGGGGCATCGCCGATCTGGAGACGATCCAGGCGCTGCTGGCTGCCGGGGCGGACAAGGTGAGCCTCAACTCCGCCGCCGTGCGCGACCCGGAGCTGATCGCCCGGGCTGCCGATCGCTTCGGTACCCAGTGCGTCGTGCTTGCCATCGATGCGCGCTCGCGCTCTGGCGGTGGCTGGGAAGTTTACGTGCGGGGCGGGCGTACCCCGACCGGCATCGACGCGATCGAGTGGGCGATCGAGGGCGAGCGGCGCGGGGCGGGTGAGATTTTGCTCACCAGTATGGACGCCGACGGCACCCGCGCCGGATACAATCTGCAACTCACGCGGGCGGTGGCCGAAGCGGTCCAGTTGCCGGTCATTGCCTCCGGCGGGGCCGGTAGCTGCGAGCATATCCGCGCTGCCCTCACCGCAGGCAAAGCCCAGGCCGCCCTCATCGCTTCGCTCTTGCACTACGGCGAGCTGAATGTCGCCCAGATCAAGGCGGATCTGGCTCACCACGCTGTGGCCGTCCGACGATGAACGGTTTTTTGCGCAACCTGCCCATCGTCGCTGGTTGCCTGGGAGGCAGCCTGGTGATGCTCAACCATCTGCTATCTGCTCCAGCCCAGCAGACGCGCGCGGAGGCCCTGGGGCTGCTGCTCGCTGGAATCTTGATTCTGGTCGGTCTGCTGCAGCAACAGGCCCAACCGCTGCCCAGCCCTGAGGTGCAACTGACCGGCAAGGCGCTTGAGTGGATCAACCCCCGCTTTGGCCGGCTGGAGGTCAGTCTGGCCCTCGTCCGTCGGCTTTTACTGGAGCAGACAGCTACCCGCAGCCTGCTGGTCTGGTGGCAGGGGGAGGTAGTGCTGCGGGCCGGTGTTTTTGAAACAGAAGCGCCCCTCAAACCAGGGCCAATCGTCGAGCGGGTGTTGCGCACCGGTAAGCCGGTATATCTGGTGGATTTGCGTTTATTTCCTGGTCGAATCGAGTTTGATTATCTGCCCGCGAATCTGCAGGCGCTGGTCTGTCAACCGATCTTGGATCGGGGAGTATTGCTGGCAGGTAGCGCTGCGGTGCGCAGTTTTTCAAACCAGGAGCTGGCCTGTTTGGCCCTGCTGGCCGAGCATCTGGGGACGCGGCTGGAGCAGGGAGTCTAGAGCGCCGATTCTGTCGGTCTGCGCTTATCTTTGCGATCCCAAAACTTCTGCTCGCAGGCGACAGTTATTTCTGTCAAAAGGCGGAAGTAGCAAATTCGTACAGATTCCTACACTGGCAATCAGCAGGGTACATCGCAGAGTGGAGTCGAAAGAAACATGACTGAAAATACCCAAGATCGGATCAAAATTGCTCTGCGCGAGCTGGAGGCAGATGGTCGTCTACCGATGAATGCGGGTCAGCTGGTCGAGGAATTGATGAAGGTCACCAACCTTGCCCGCAGCACCGTTTACCGTTACCAGCGGCAGTGGCGGCGCTACGCCCGTCCGCCCCGGACGTCGCTGGACGAGGATCTGACGACGGCCAATCCGCAGCAGCGGTTTTTGATCAGCATCCGGATGCCCGCAGACCTGCTGCGCTGGCTGAAGGCAGAGGGTGAGGCGCGCAACATGGGCTACCAGTCTCTCATCGTCGCCTTGCTGTACTGGAACAAGGACAATCCCTTGTTGATGGAAAATCTCTGGGAGAGCGACGAAGAGGACGAGTTCCCGCTAGTCGAGTCCAGCTAGTCTACGGGCAATGAACTGCCCACAGACTTTGCTGCAGCAGTCGCTTGCCCTGTCTGTGTGCTGGTTGGCATCTGCCAGCGCAGGAGCACTCTTGTGCCGCCTTCCGGGCGGGCGACCCGCTGCCAGTCACCGCCAGTGAGTTCGCCGGCAATCGTATTCATCACCTTGGTGCCGTAACCGCCGCCGGTGGTCGCTGTACCGGGGCTGGGGCCATCGTTTTCGACGATCAAGTAGGCTTCGCTGTCCGACTGGCCCAGTTCGACCCAGAGCAGTGCCGCTCCGTGGGGCTGGGCGTGGCGGATGACGTTGGTGAGCGCTTCTTTAAAAAAACGAAACAGATCCTCCCGCGCATCGAGCCAGCGGCTGTCCGCTGCCGGTTCGATGAGTGGACGGATTCGCCGCTCGATGGCGAGCTTTAATTCACCGCTGTCGCGAAGCCGGTCCAGTTCAGCGTGCAGACCAGCGTGCAGGCCGTCTTTGAGAGCTGGGGTGATCTCAAGCTTGGCTGCCACCTCCCGCAGGTCGTTCAGCTCGATGCGGATGTCGCGCCCGACCGCCTGCAGTGCCAGGATCGCCTCATCGATAGCCTGGGCCTCGGGCGACTGGCCGGGTAGGCCCAACAGCAAATCTTCGAGTTTGTCCATGACCAGCTTCATCTCCTGCAGGGGCCGGTCGTGGATGTCGGTGGCCACCCGAAACAACAATTTTTTGGTCTGGTTGAGGATCGCCTCGCGCTCCGCCCGCCGCAGGCGATTGATTTCTTCTTGCTGGGCTAAAAAGCGCGCCTGGGTGGCCGCCCGGCTGCGCAGATAAAAAAGCGTGTTGCCCGCAAAGACGAAGGCGGCGAGCATCGGCATCACCGGCAACAGCAGCGTCGGTTCACTGCGCAGGCAGACAAACACCAGCAGGGCAAAGGCGACGAGCAGGCCGCTCACCAGTATCCGGGCGGGCTTGAGGGTAAAGCACAAGCCGCTTACCATCCCAAAGCCCAGAACCAGCAGCAGATCCCAGGGCGGAGGCAGGGTACGGTCGCTCTGGCCGGTGAGCAGGTCGCCGACGATGTTGGCGTGCAGGTCGAGGGCGTCCATCGAACCGAAGGGCGTCTCGACTGTGGTCGCCTCCGGGTGATCATCGACGTGGCCGACGATCACGAGCTTGCCTCGAAAGCGGTCGAGGACAGTTTTGTCAGGCAGCGGGCCGCAGCCCTCGAACGGGTCCGGCGGGCACAGCAGCTCGACCGGGTACTCGCTGAAGGTGCGGTCCGGTCCAAAAAAATGGATCCGATCGTTCGCTCCGGGCGCGTGGGGAGAATAACCCAAAAACTTGCGCACCGCCAGAAAATCGGCGGAGAAAAAAGACTGCAGGCCACCGCCGTCGAGGCGGTTGAGGTTGACTGCTACCTGGGTGCGGCGCACGATGTTGTCGGGATCGACGAGAAATTGCCGCACACCGATCAGATCGTCGAGGGGTACTTTCAGTTGCAGGTCGTCGCCGTAGGGCAGCAGGTTGTTGAAAGTATCCACCTGGCGGTTGTTAAAAGGAACCGCCTCCAGCACCACCTGCCGGTCGTAGCGGGCGATGGCGTCGTGCAGGGGCCGGTCGTATTGATCGTCGGGGTTGCCCAGTTTGCTGAAGCTGTTGGGCAGCGTCAGCAGCACCACCTTTGCCTTCGCTGCGGTTAAAAGTCGCTTGAGCAGGGCGGCGTAGGAGGCGGGCTCCAGATAAAAATCTGGGGGTCTGTGGCCTCTAATCTGGCCGTCGATCCCGAGAATCACCACCTCTTTGGGCACCGGCGATTGGACCTGGAAGCGCGCGAGCCAGTCGCGGCTCTGGCGATCGAGCGAGATCAAGGGGGTGAGCGGAATGATCAAACCCCAGAACGCTCCCCAACCCAGGCCCACCAGGGCTCCCAGCAAGCGGTTGTTGGAGCGCACGCCACTCATAGGCACCAGCATAGCCGCTCAGGTTCCCCACCCGAGCAGGCTGTGCGGCTAGCGGAGCACCTCGACTTTGACCCGCGCCACACCGGCGCTGATCATGCCCAGTACCTGAGCGGCGCGGGGCGAGAGATCGAGCACACGGCCCGACACGAAGGGACCGCGATCGAGTACCTTGACGGTCACCTGTTTGCCGTTGCTGAGGTTGGTGACCCGGATGAGCGTACCGAAGGGCAGAGCCCGGTGGGCGGCGAGCAGACTGTCCTGCCGTAGCACAGCGCCGCTTGAGGTGCGACGGTTCAAAAAAGTGTTGCCGTACCAGGAAGCGAGACCCTGAAAAGCGTGGACGACCGTGCCGCCCAGGGCGTCGAGGAAGTTCGCTGCAGGCTGAGCTGCGAGCGATGAGGAGGGCTGATCGCTGTCACCCAGTTCCGGGGCATTGCCGAAGTGGCGGCGCAGGCGATTGGCGATCTGCAGCGCCGTCGCTTTTTCTGAAAGAGCCTGGCTGGTGCTGATGCGCACACCCTGGTCGATGGTGAGCAGTTCCTGGTCCTTGCCGGCGACGATTGCGTAGTGCTTGCCGTCGAAGCGCACGCGAATGTCGCTGCCGGGGGTGTGGTCCCACTGCAACTGGTTGACCTTGGAACTGATGATGCTGGCCCGTTCGAGTGGAGCGCTCTCGCCGCCGCTCACCGAAAGCAACGGCAGCGTACCCAGGTAGACGACGGTAGTCTTGAATTCGGGCATCTCTTGAATGTGGGCAGGTACCTGATCGGCCTCGGTACTGGTGCTGCCCAACTTCAACGGACTCTGTTCGACTGACAGGGAAGTGCTGCCCGGTTGCTGGAAGCTCGTCTGTGTACTTGTGAGCTTGCCGCCCGTCACCGGAAGGTCTTGGGCCGTAGCGGTCTGAGCATTCGCCGCTGCGACGTTTAGCATTGCCACGCAAATGAGCGCAACAATGAGGTCTTTGATGGAGTGGACCATTTCGGACTCCTCACTGTTTCGACTGGGAAACCATACCACATCCTGGGAAGAGCTGTCAGCCTGAAACAGAAAAATCGGTTCTCAAGGGTCTTGACAAGCTCTCGATTGCGTGTGATGTTACCGCGAACACACTCCAGAAGACAGTACCTTAAACAGGGGAACTTGGGACTTCCCACCGTCCGGCGGCGTCCGGCGCAGGACCTACCTTCCGAAACAGATTGATATTCCACCAGAAGATAGACGAATCGGCAACTGCTTTTCTCCTAAGGTTGTGAGAAAGAAAGGCTGCACGAATCTGCGTGCCTCGCGGCCCCCAGGCAGCCTTAAAAAGGAGCACCCATGTCCAAGCGTTTCATTCCCTTTTTGATTGCTGCAGCTGTCGTTGTTCAGAGTCCGTCCTTGATGGCCGGGGCGCAGGCTGAGCCGGTCTTTACGCTGGCCCAGGTTTCCGCCGAGCGGCGGCCTGAGGTGGTCAATATCGACCGCTTTCAAGTCAGCCCAAATGACAAATTCGAGCCAGGAACCAAACTGGTATTTCGGGTGGAAGGCACAGCAAATGCAAAAGCTTTTCTCACTATTCCCGGCTCGACAGACCCGCTGCCGATGGAGGAAGTAAAGCCCGGCATCTACGAAAGGGCGTATACGGTCAGGGCGGACGACGACCTGACCAAGCGCTTTGTAAATGTCCGTGCCGACCTCAAGCGAGGGCAGAACGTGACGACGGCGACGCTCAAGCCGGGAGAGAAGGCAGTCACCCCCGGCCAGGGCGTGATCAAGTAACAGCAAAATCGATAAAAAATACTGGACCAGCCGATGTAAGCCACCGGCTGGTCTGGCGCATCTTGATCGCTTCAAGCAGTGGGCATCTTGCGCAGTTCGCGCTTGAGAATTTTACCGGTAGCTGACTTTGGTAACTCGTCCATGATCGTCACCTGCTTGGGCACTTTGACGGCGGCGAGGCGCGCACGAGCGTACTGTACGATCTGCTCTTCGCTGGCCTGGGTGCCTTCTTTGAAACTCACGAAGGCGCGCACGACTTCGCCCTTGTCCGTATCTGGAATGCCCACCACCGCCACCTCCCGAATCGGCTCAAAGCCCAAAAGCACGTCCTCGACTTCGCGGGAGTAGACCTTTTCCCCGGCGACGATGATCATGTCCTTGAGCCGATCGACGATAAAAAAGTAGCCGTCCTCGTCGCAGTAGCCCAGATCGCCGGTGCGCAGCCAGCCGTCGGCGAAGGCATCGGCGGTCGCCGCAGGCTGATTGAGATAGCCCTTGAAGACGTGGGGGCCGGAGACGACCAGTTCCCCCACTGCACCGGCAGCCAAAAACGCACCGCTCACCGGGTCGCGCACCGCCAGTTTGTGTTCCTGGGGCATGGGCGTGCCGATCGAACCCAATCGGGCGGGCCGCTCGGGTGGGCTGAGCGCTGCGTAGGGAGAGCACTCGGTCATCCCGTAGCCCTGGCGCACCAGATCGCCGAAGCGTTCGGCAAACGCCTGCTCCAGTTGGGGCGGCAATGGCCCGCCGCCGCAGAGGATACAGCGCAGGTTGCTCGAAAGGCGTAGCTCCGGTGGAAAGCGCAGGATCGTGGCAAGCAGGCTGGGCACAGCCACCAGGATGCTCGTGCGCGGGTCGCTCAGGTGGGCGATGAGTCGCTTTGGGCTGAGGCGGTACTCGAAGCTGACCGTACCGCCCACCAGGGGAATAATCACCATCGCCGCCGTAAAGGCGAAGGCGTGGAACACCGGCAGAATACAAAAAAGATGGTCCGCCTCCGTCACCTGCAGCCGCTCGATGCCGGAGCGGGCGTTGGCAAGCAGGTTGCCGTGGCTGATGAGCGCCCCTTTGGGGTTGCCGGTGGTGCCGCTGGTATACATGATCTGGGCGATGTCATCTTCGTGGCGGTGGGCGATCGGGTAGTGGCCGGGGGTGGCGACGAGGCGGGCAAAATCGAGGTCGTTCTCTGCCCCGCTACCGATCACGATCGCCCTGAGACCCGGTAGCTCGGCCCGCAGCGGTGCCAGCACCGGCAAGAGCGCCTCGGGCAGGAGGATCGCCGCTGCCTCTGAGTCGTGCAGGATATAGCCCAGTTCGCGCCCGGTGAGTTGCGGATTGATGAGCACCGGTTCTGCCCCGAGCCGCCAGAGGGCGTGCATCGCGAGGGCGTACTCCGGCAGGTTCGGCAGCAGCACCGCCACCCGCGCACCGGCGGCAAATCCCTCACAGGCGAGTGCGGCAGCCAGATTCTCGCTCAGGCCCGCAAGCTGGGCGTAGGTAAACGAGCGCCCATCGCCTTCGTAGACCACTTTGGCGGGAAAACGGGCCAGGCTGCTGTCGAGCAGGTGGGCGAGATTCATCGCAAGAACTCCTTGACTCTGGTTTTACTGTAGGTCGCTCGCCCCTTGCCGGGAGCGGGAAGGGGACAGTTTTTGAGCCGTCCCCGATTTAGATCAGCCCTTCGAGGGCCGCCTGCAGATCGGAAGTCAGTGTTGCCACAGCCTGCTTCGCCCCCTGGCGATTGCTCTTATAGGCGGCGAAGCGCTCGCTCACCGACAGCGGCTCCCCGACGCTCACCCGCACCTGTTGTTGACCGAGGGAGGGCACCTGCAGCGGATCCTCGCCCTTGAGGCGGCGGACGGTGCGCTGGGCGATGAGGGCAGTCTCAGCGAAGCGATCGGCGGTCGGTTTGCTGCGCACGTAGCTGCCGGTGACGGCGACGAAGCTCTCGACTAAGCGCATGTGCCACATCCGCAGGTCGGTCTCCTCTGCGATCAAGTTGGCAAGGCCGCGCTCGGTGGGACTGAGATTGCCCAGTTCGTCGCGGAAGATCCGCTCCCAGCCTGCCTGCTCGATGCGGCGGCAGCGGTCGATGAGGCTGCCTTTGCCCGGCAGATCAAAAAATTGCTCCGCCACCTGCAGGGCGGCTTCTAGAAGGGCGGTGAGCCTCGCAGCAAAATCCGGCTGTACTTCGAGCTTGCGCTGATAAAAGCGGCTGTAGAAATTTTCCACCTGGCCAAGGATGCGGTCGCCGACGCGCAGGAGCCGCTCGTAGCGATCGAGGCCGCTCATCGAAGCGAGCCCCGTATCGCGTTCGAGTTCGGCGAGCAGCCGATCGAGGGCCTGCCAGGGCGGCTGCAGGTAGCTGTACTGGATGCCCACCGGCACGATAAAGACCGCCTCGCTGCGTCCTGCCGCCGCCAGATCCTCGGCGCACCAGAAACCCAACTGGGCGATGCCCGGTTCTAAGGGACTTACGATCTCGCTGTGGCCGTTGGTGCCGCCTTCGGGAGCTGCCATGAGGGGCAGTGGGCCATTGACAAATAGCTCGCGGGCCGAGCGCAGACCGAGCCGGTCGAGTTTGCCGCGCTGGATCGAGGTGCCGCCCAGCCGGGGCAACAGCCAGCCCACCGCCCTGCCTGCCCAGAGGGGAATACCCCGGTCATAGAGAAAAAAGGCGTGGATCGGTTCTTTTAGAGCGACGCCCCGCTCGCGGGCGACCCTGGGCACCGCCTGCGAAAGCAGATAGCCCATCGCAAACGGGTCGTAGGTGCTCGGGTGGCGAAAGGCGAGCAAAAAGCGCACCTTGCCCGCCTGAAAATCGCGATAAAGATCGACCAGCCGCTCGACCTGCTCGGTGCGGATTGCCGCGAGCGGCGTCTGCCAGCGCAGCCACAGAGGCAGCGCCATCGGCAGGAGAGCGACCAGCCACGGGTTGAGGGCCGGTGGCACAAATTGCAGCGGCGGCTGGGCCTGGATGAGCGGTCGGGAAGTCATGGCGGCTGGAGGAAGACGTTGATATTTTAGGGGTTTTCGCCGGAAGACACTGCCGGTCCGCCGCCAGTCCTGGTCCTGCAACATAGCGAAGTTGCCCGCACTCGATACCGCCAACCTACGTTCCGGCGGGCGCAGCTGGGGGGAGGAGCGTGCCAGTTTAAGAACCGGTCTCAAACAATAGACTCACCTGATACAGCCCTTCCCCTGCCAGCCGCTCGATCGCAAAACCCAACTGGCGGCAGAGGGTGAGCATCGGCAGATTCGAGCAGAGCACGTAGCCTTCGAGCCGCTCAGCCTGGCTGGCCCTTGCGACAGCGATTGCCTTCTGGACCAGTTTGCGGCCCAACCCCAGCCGGTGCCAGGGATCGGCCACCAGTACGGCAAATTCGAGAACGCTGCTGCCTGAATCCACCAGCCGCACCACCCCCAACTCCGGTGCCCCATCCGGCAGTTGCACCGCCGTCAGCGCCAGTTCCCGGCTGCGATCAAAATGAATAAAGCGCGCCATGTCGGCCTCGCTCACCTTCGAGCGCTCGAACTTTTGAAAGAAGCGCTGGTAGACCGACTGGGCCGAGCAGTTGGCAAAAAGTTCCCAGTGCAGCGGCAGATCGGGCGGTTCGAGGGGCCTTAAAAGTGCCGGTAAGCCGTTGCGCAACCGCCAGCTCTCCTCGGGCACCGGCCCCAAAAAACTCGCCTGCACCATCGCCTACCGCCTGCCACGCCACTCGAATAGTATAGCGACCGGTCCCGCCTGCCGGGTCGGTAGTCTGGGTTACTACAATTTCCGGATATTTCGGCTGAAGTAGCGCTATGACTGCAGTCAAACTCAGACCGCGCTGGCTGGTGCGCGGCGACATCGATGGTTTTTTTGGTCTGGCTCTCGACAACCTGATCCAGATCCTGCTCATCGTCGGCCTCTGTCAGGGTGTGCTCGGCTTCAGCGCCGGGCTGCTCTATGGCCGGGTGCTCCCTGGTGTCGCCCTCTCGCTCCTGGTGGGCAACCTCTACTACAGCTGGCTCGCCTACCGGGTTGCCGCCGCCGAGGGCCGCGACGACGTTACCGCTCTGCCTTACGGGATCAACACCGTCAGCCTCTTTGCCCACGTCTTTCTGGTCATGTTGCCGGTCAAACTCGCCGCGCTTGCCGGTGGGGCAGGAGCGGAGCGCTCGGCGGAGCTGGCCTGGCAGGCGGGTCTGGTCGCCTGCCTGGGTTCAGGGCTCATCGAACTGGCAGGTTCGACGGTGGCGGACACCCTCCGGCGGCTCGCCCCCCGAGCGGCGCTGCTTTCGACCCTGGGGGGCATCGCCCTCACCTTTATTGCCATCGGCTTTTTGTTTCGCACCTACGCCGCACCGCTGGTGGGAATGCTGCCCCTCGCGATCATCCTGCTCACTTACTTTGGCGGCGTGCGCTTTGGCCTGCCGGGCGGTCTCGTCTCGGTGCTGCTGGGTACGGCCCTCGCCTGGGCGACGGGGCTGGTGAGCTGGGACAGTGCCCGCTTCGCCGCCGCCCTCTCCCCGGTTGGTTTTTATCTGCCAGGGTTCTGGCTGGGGGATCTCTGGGCAGGGCGGGCTGCCCTCGGCGCTTACGTGAGCGTGATCTTGCCGATGGGGCTGTTTAATCTGGTGGGCAGCCTGCAAAATCTCGAAAGTGCCGAAGCGGCTGGGGATCGCTTCCCGACCGCGCCCTGCCTGGCCGTCAACGGCCTCGGATCGGTGGTCGCCGCTGTGGCCGGATCGTGCTTTCCGACGACCATCTACATCGGTCATCCCGGCTGGAAGGCGCTTGGGGCGAGGGTCGGCTACTCGGTGCTCAACGGAGTGATCATGGGTGCGCTCTGCCTGAGCGGCACGGTGGCGCTGCTCGCCTACTGCGTGCCGATCGAGGCGGGGATGGCGATCGTGCTCTGGATCGGAATTGTGATTGCCGCCCAGGCTTTTACCGCCACTCCCCCCTCCCACGCCCCGGCGGTCGTCGTCGGTCTTTTGCCGGGGATCGCCGGTTGGGGAGCTTTGATCGCCAAAAACGCCCTGCGGGCAGCAGGACTTGCCACCCCCGACAAGCCTCTGAGTGCAGCCCTCGTCGCCCAGTTTCGCCTGAGCGACACCTACATCGACGGCGCGTTTGCCCTCGAACAGGGCTTTATCTTCTCGGCAATGATCCTCTCGGCGATCACCGTCTACATCGTCGAGCGGCAGTTCGGCAAGGCGGCGCTCTGGGCGCTGGCGGCGGCGGCCCTCAGCTGGGTTGGGCTGATGCACAGCTACCAGTGGACCCCCACCGATACGGTGATCCTGCTGCGGCCCGGTGCGGCGGGGAACTGGGCAATCGGCTACTTGCTCTTTGCCCTTGCCCTGCTCTATGCCCAGTGGGCAAAATCTCGCGGTATGGTAAATAAACCCTGAGACAAATCGCCCCGATGGCCACCGACGGCTTTGAGAAAACGAGCATCTTCTGGCAGTTCGACAGGCTGCAGCAGCGGCTGTGGGAAGGCTTCGAGTCGGCTTTGACGGCGATGGGCGGACCCGCCGGGGATCTAGGTTGGCTGGGGACACTTATCCAGATCGTCTTCTGGGCAGCTCTCATCGCTGTGGGCCTTCTGCTCACCCGCTGGATCAGCCGCCGGCTGCGTCCTGTAGCGCCTCGCCCTTTTGAGAAGACTGCCTCGCCAACCGCAAGCGAGGTGCGAAGCTGGCAGGACCGGGCGGGGGCTCTGGCCCGCGACGGGCGATGGGCAGAAGCCTGCCGGGCGCTTTATCGGGCGATGGTACAACTGCTGGCGGAGCGCCGGGTCGCTCCTGCTCTGCCCGGCATCACCGCAGGCGAGTACCGGCAGATTTTATCTGAGCGCCACCAGCCTGCAGAAGCCGAGGCGCTGATCGCCATCCACGAAGCGATCGTCTTTGGCGAGCAGCCCGCCGACGCCGAGAGCTATGCCCGCTGCGCCCAGAGTTACCGCGATCTGGAAGGGACACCGTGAAACTGCCGGGCTGGTGGCCCTGGGCGCTTGCCGGTGCGATTGTTCTGCTGGTCGCCCTCCTCGCGCCCGCAGACGACCGCTCGCTGGTGGGCTCGACCTACAGCCGAATGCCGGGGGGCTACGCCGCCTGGTACGCCTTTCTTACGCGGGAGAAGATCCCCGCTCAGCGCTGGCAGTTGCCCTTCGAGCGCCTGCCGCTGGCGGCGCACACCCTGGTGCAGGTGACGGACGCACCGCTTTTTATGCTCAATGCGTCAAAGCAGCGCTGGATCGAAGAGGGCAACGCCCTCGTCGTGCTCGGTGCCCCCCAGGGGGTAGGGAGCAAGGATGGAACCCTGGTGGCACCCGGTCTGGTCAAAGCCCCTGCTCCCGATGCCCGGCTTACGAGCCCCCAGGGACTGGTGCGCGTCGAGACGCGGCGGCGCTATCGGGGCAGCAAAACAGGCCGCGCCCTGCTCGCCGATCGCTCTGGCGTCGTCGTCTGGGAGCAGCGCCTGGGGCGGGGCCGGCTCATCGTCGCGATCACGCCCTACCTGGGAGCGAACGCCTACCAGGACGAAGCGGGCAATTACCGCTTTTTGAGCGCCCTCGTCCAGCGCCCTCAGCTGCCGGTGCTGATCGACGAATCGATTCACGGTTTTCGAGATCAGCCGCCAGCTGAAGCTTCTGGTCGCCCGATCACAAGTTGGGTCGAATATTTGCTTGCGATCCCGCCGCTACTGGTAGCCCTGGTCCAACTGGCGGTGCTCATCGCTGCTGCCCTCTGGGCCCAGCGCCGCTTCGGCGAACCGCTGGGGCTGCCCCAACCTGAATTACAAAATACCGACGCTTACATCCAGGCTCTGGCCGCCGTCCTGCGCAAGGCCAAAAGTCAGCGCTTCGTCTTCGAGCAGATCCTCCGGCAGGAGCGGCTGCAGCTGGCGCGGCGACTGGGCCTGGGCGAAGGGGCCGACGATGACGCTGTGCTCGCCCAGAGCTGGAGTGCCCGGACCGGCAGACCGGGCAGTGAACTTGTCGCTATTTTTCACCAGCCACTCACCCGCGAGCGCGACCTGATCCCCTGGCTGGTCCGCCTGCGTGCTTTATATCCCCCCTCTTGAACCCAATGAACGAAGCCCGCTTTCTCCAGTTGCGCGAAGCCCTCGGCCAGATCGTCGTCGGCCAGCCGGTGCTCATCCAGCAATTGCTCGTGGCGCTCATCGCCGGTGGCCACGTCATCCTCGAAGGGGTGCCCGGCACTGGCAAGACGCTGCTGGTAAAAGTGCTCGCCCAACTGGTGCGGGCCGATTTTCGCCGCCTTCAGCTCACCCCCGACATCCTGCCCTCGGACATTCTCGGGGTGAATATCTTCGATCTCGAAAGCCGCCGCTTTTTGCTCAAAAAAGGGCCAATCTTTACCCAGATCCTGCTCGCCGACGAGGTGAACCGCACGCCGCCCAAGACCCAGGCAGCACTGTTAGAAGCGATGGAGGAGCAACAGGTCACCCTCGACGGCAACAGCCTGCCCCTGGGCGAGCTATTTTGGGTGATTGCCACCCAGAACTCGCTGGAATTTGAAGGCACCTATCCCCTGCCGGAAGCCCAGCTCGACCGCTTTTTGTTCAAGTTGCTGGTGGGTTATCCCGAGGCGGGGGCCGAAAAGCAGATGCTGCTCAACCGCCAGCGCGGCTTTGAGGCCCGCCGGATCGATCTGGAAAGCCTCCAGCCGCTTGCCACCGTCGAGGACATCCTTGCTGCCCGCACTGGGGCGCGGGCGGTGCGGGTGGCCGAACCGCTGCTCGACTATCTATTGGCCCTCGCTGCCCAGAGCCGCAACCATCCGGATCTCGCCCTCGGCGCGTCCCCCAGGGCAACCGTCGCCTGGCTGGGGTGCGCCCAGGCCCACGCCTGGCTGGCCGGGCGCGAGTACGCCACACCGGACGATGTCAAGGCGGTCGCTCCGCCCCTGTTGCGCCACCGGCTCATCCTCAAACCCGAGGCCCAACTGGACGGCCTGCGACCGGACACGATCATCCAGTCCCTCCTCGATCGGGTGCCGGTGCCCCGATGATCCCGGCAGCGCAGCTTTTCTGGCTTTTAGGAGCGGGTCTCATCCCGGCCCTTCTGCTGGCGGTCAGGGTGGGCCTTGCCCCTGGCCTCCTCTGGCTTGCCGCCTTCGATCTGGCCGTCTTCACGGCCTGCTTCGTCGATCTGGCCCGTTCTCGAAAGCGCCGCGTCCAGGTGGAGCGCTCGGTCGCTCCGCGCCTTTCGATTGGCCGCGACAACCCGGTGCAGCTGTGGATCCAGGCACCCGCCGAGGCTCGGATTCGACTGCGGGACGACCATCCTTTCGATCGCAGCGATCCGCCCCTGGCCCTGGTCCTCGC
This sequence comes from Gloeobacter kilaueensis JS1, assembly GCF_000484535.1. Lineage (NCBI taxonomy): Bacteria > Bacillati > Cyanobacteriota > Cyanophyceae > Gloeobacterales > Gloeobacteraceae > Gloeobacter > Gloeobacter kilaueensis. The sequence goes on from NC_022600.1 coordinate 1,697,453, forward strand.
TGCCGATTCCCGGATCGAAACCGGCTACAGCGTCCGGCCCACCGAGCGCGGCGAATATCGCTGGGGCGATCTGTGGGTGCGCCAGCGCACCCCCTGGGGGCTGCTCTGGGATAGCTGGCGGCTCAGCCTGCCCCAGACGGTCGCCGTCTACCCGGACCTTGAGCAGTTGCGGGCGCTCACCATCCGCCTCACTCAGCGCACCGGCGGTTCGCTCCGCTCTGTCCGCCGCCTGGGCCTTGGCACCGAATTTGCCGAAATCCGCGACTATGTTTCAGGCGACGATCCGCGCCTGATCGACTGGAAGGCGACTGCGAGAATCAACCGGCCCCTGGTGCGCGTTCTGGAACCGGAACAGGAGCAGACCCTCATCGTGCTTCTGGACCGGGGCCGCCTGATGGAAGCGCGACTGGGAGCACTGCGCCGCTTCGATTGGGGGCTGAATGCCGCTCTGGCGCTGGCAGTCGCTGCCCTGGCGCGCGGAGACCGGGTAGGCGTCGGCGTCTTCGACCGGCAGATGCACACCTGGATTGCCCCCGAGCGCGGTCCCGGACAGCTCTCGCGGCTTATTGCCCGCCTCACGCCCGTGCAGCCGGAGCTGATCGAACCTGACTACCTGCAGGCGACTACCGCCGTTATTCGTCAGCAGCCGCGCCGGGCCCTGGTCGTCCTGCTCACCGACCTCGTCGATCTGAGCGCCAGCGCCGAGATGCTGACTGCCCTCGCCCGTTTGCTGCCCCGCTACCTGCCTTTTTGTGTTGCCCTGCGCGATCCGGCCCTCGACCGGCAGGCCGCCGATGCGACTCCAACCGTCGAGGTGGCCTACGCCCGCGCCGTTGCCCTCGATCTCATCGCCCAGCGCTCCACCGCCCTCGCCCGCCTGCGCCGACGCGGCGCTCTGGTGCTCGATGCGCCCGCCGATCGAGTCAGTACGGAACTGGTGGACGCTTATCTCAGCCTCAAGGCGCGGAGCCTGCTTTGAGCGAGGAAACTGACGGCGATCATAGAAGTGCTCCAGATGTGCCCGCTACAATGCGGGCGTCCTGCTCCAGTGGCGGAGCGGACCTGAATTTTTGCGGTCGCTTGAATCCGTTGTTCTTGCTCCTGCGTATGACCAGATGTCCGAAAAGGCGGGCAGTGCGACGAGCGTTGCCACCGGCTCGGACGTTCGATGGCCTCACATTCACTACTGAAGCTGAAGGAGTCTTTATGCGTAAGTTGTGTACGAACCTGCTGGTAGTTGCTACCTTGATTCTGCCGGTCCAGGCCGCTTTTGCTGCCCAGGTGACGCTCGTCGCCCAGACAGGTGACGCCATGAAAGGCGACACCATGAAAAAAGAAGATGCGATGAAGAAAGGCGACGCCATGAAAGGCGAGTCTATGAAGGGCGAGTCCATGAAAAAGAGCGACGCGATGAAGGGAGAATCGATGAAAAAAGGCGACGCGATGAAGGGTGACGCGATGAAGGGCGATGCCATGAAAAAAGAAGATGCGATGAAGGACAAGCCCAAATAATCCTGCGGGAACTCCCCGTGTGCCCTTCGGTTATCCTGCGGAGGGCACTTTTTGGACTTTTGCCTTAGAGGTCGAGATGACGACAAAAGCCCCGTCCCGCAAACCAGCCGTCCCGAAACAGGCGCTCGCCGCCAAGATTTTCCACTGGATCAACCTCGGCAGCCTGCTTGCGATGATGGGCAGTGGCCTGCAGATCTACAACGCCAACCCGGTCTTCGGGGGCCGAGAAGGTTTTCACTTTCCGGACTTTTTGATCGTCGGCGGCTGGCTTGCCGGGGGCAGGCACTGGCACTTTTTCTTTATGTGGCTATTCGGGCTGAACCTGCTCTGGTACGGGATCTATATACTCGTGACTCGGCGCTGGCAGAACCGTTACGTCGGCAAGAACGACCTCGAAGCCCTGCAGAAGGGCAAAAACCCGAAGCGGCGCAACTACGCCCTGCACCGGCTGGTCTACACCAGCATGTTTCCGATTTTGCTGATGGCCCTGTTCACGGGGCTCGGGATGTACAAGCCCGTCCAGTTTGGCTGGATCGTCGAGCTATTCGGTAGCTGGCAGGCGTTGCGCACGGTGCATTTTCTGACCGTACCGCTGGCGCTCGGGCTGATGGCAGTCCACTCCCTTCTGGCTCTGCAGGTCGGGCAGTGGAAGCTGGTGCGTTCGATATTCGCCTGAGAGATTCGCGATGAGTGATTTTATTCGCCTTGGCCGCCGCCAGCTCATCACCGCCGGAGGCATGAGCCTCCTGCTTTCTGCCTGCGGGCGCGGTCCAATCCAGAGTCTGGCTGAGCAAAAGCTCTACGAACTGTCGGACCCCCTCAACCGCAGCTTCGAGCAGTTACTTTTCAGCCCCCAGCGCCTCGCCCCAGAGTTCCGGCGCGATCAGATCGAGCAGGAGGCGCTGCTTATCAATACAGCCGAAGATATTACGCCAAGCATCGACCCGGAGCGCTACCGGTTGAAGGTGGGCGGTCTGGTCAACCGCCCGGCCAGCTTCACCCTGGCAGAACTCAAAAAAATGCCCTACCGCTCCGAGATCGTCCGCCACGTCTGCGTCGAGGGCTGGGCGGCGATCGTGCAGTGGGGCGGGCTGCCCCTGGTCGAACTCCTCAAGGGCGTCGAGCCCAAACCCGAGGCCCGCTACGTCTTTTTGCGCTCGGCGGAGGGTCTGCGCAGCGACTCCGGCCAGCTCTACGGCTTTTATGAGACCTGGGATATGCCCTCCTGCGTTCATCCGCAGACGCTCCTGGCCTACGAAAAGAACTTCAAGCCCCTGCCCGCCGACAACGGCGCACCCATCCGCCTCGCCTCGCCCGTCAAGCTCGGTTACAAGCAGATCAAGTGGGTCACCGACATCATGCTGCTGGCGGCTTTGCCCGAGCAGATAGGCTACTGGGTCGATTTTGGTTACGAGTGGTACGGCGGCCTGTGATCTTGGGCAAGCTGTCCGGTTTCTCAGTGAGCGAAACTGTAAGGCTTTGGGCTGGAGTGTTGAAGCGGATTTTGTGGGTATTGCTAAAGCCGTCCCCACCCCTCCACACCCCCCCTGCCCCCCCTCTCCTCCTCCTGCCCCCCGAATGGGGGGCTGCCCCGCCGGGCAGGGAAGAAGAGGGGGGGTTCACTGTAACTGGGCTGCAGGCGGGATGGGTGAAGTCGGTTTCAGAGTTGTCTTACTCCCTTCTCCCCTTGTGGGAGAGGGGCTGGGGAGTGAGGGGCCAGAGGCTCAAGCCCGTTGCCGTCCGTCCAGAAACTGCAGTTGCCGGTAGAGTACGCCGACGCGCACCATCTCGAAACCGGCGGCGCGGGCGGTGCGCAGGGGAGTGGCGTAGATCGCCTCCAGTTCGAGTTCTCGCCCCTGCTCGTAGTCGAGCTTCATGCTCGTGCGATAGGGCTGCATCCGGCGCGTGTGATCGAGCATCTTGTCGATGAAGTCTTCTGGGATGCGCCGCCCGCAGGCGAGCGCCCCCGCCACGACCTCCTCCATCAGTTCTTTTGCCAGCTCAGCGGTGGCCGGATCGCTCATCAGTTCGTCGGTCTTTGCTTCGAGCAGGACCGACAGACCGTTGAAGGGGATGTTCCAGATCAGTTTGCTCCAGCGCGCCAGTTGCAGATCCTCCGCCAGTTGGACGGGAATGCCCGCCGTCTGCAGGTCCGCCGCCACCGCTGCCATCGGTGCTGTCACCCCCAGGGCTGCCTCGTCGTGGGCATAGGCACCGAGGGTGACGATGCCGTAATCGATGTGCTGCACCAGGCCGGGGCCAATCTTGTTGGCGCAGATAAAAGTAAGGCCGCCCAGAATCGGCGTCTCCTTATCGACGATGGCGGCGACCTGTTGCTCGCTGCCCATGCCGTTTTGCAATAGCACCACTGTTCCGCCCGGCTTGAGTGCTGGCGGCAACAGTTCGGCTAGCAGAGCGTTCTGGGTGGTCTTGAGGGCGACGAGCACCACGTCGCAGGGGGGCATCGCCGTCGCCTGCCGGTACACCCGCACGTCGCTTAGATGAAAGTCGCCCTCGGGCGATTGCACCCGCAGCCCCGCGCGGGCGATCTGCTCGTAGTCGCTGCGCGCCAGAAAATGCACCTCTGCCCCGGCCCGCTGCAGCCGTGCTCCGTAAAAACCCCCTACCGCGCCGGTTCCGAGCACTGCGTAGCGGCGGGACATTGAAGATTGCACGTTCATGGTTTTTGGTTAAGCCCAGCTTTGATCGTAACCACGGTTGCACGGGCTACAGAATAGCCAGCCAATCTCAACAGTAACGGCAGCAGTAAACAGATGCTGTCTACTCAGCTTAGCGTCGTTTAGAACACAGCGATTTTGCAGCGTCCTGGCTACAATTTAGGCGATTTTTTGGGGAGTGGTCATGGCAGTTACGCACAAGAGGCGGTGGTGCCAGCGGCTGTGCTGGAGTTTGGGGCTAGCGGCTGTGCTTGGAGTATGGCCTTCAGCGACGATGGCACAGGTGGTCTTTGAGTTGCCTCTGAATTTTCCTGCTGGCCAGCGTCCCGGTACAGCTGCCGTGGGAGACATAGATGGCGATGGCGACCTCGACACTGTCACCGCTAATTACGGGTCAGACAACGTTTCGGTGCTGTTGAATACTGGAAGCGGTAGTTTTGCTTCTCCAAGAAATTTCCCAGCTGGAGACGGGCCGAGGTCAGTGGCCCTGGGGGATCTAGATGGCGACGGCGACCTCGACATCGTTACTGCCAACGCAACCTCTAAAGATGCGTCGGTGCTACTGAATACCGGCAATGGCAGCTTTGCTCCTGACCGATCCTTCGCAGCTGGGAATAGCCCCTACTCTAAAGCGGTGGCTCTGGGAGATATCGATAGTGACGGTGACCTCGACATTGTCATTGCTGATATAGGTCTGTCCCCCGACTTTTTCAGTACCGTATCAATACTGCTCAACGCTGGTGATGGCAACTTCGCTCCTGCCCAAGCCTTCGCAGTCGGGGAGTTTGCCGTGTCGGTGGCATTGGGGGATCTAGATGGTGACGGCGACCTCGACATCGTTACTGCCAACGAAACCTCTAAAGATGTGTCGGTGCTACTGAATACTGGCAGTGGCAGCTTTGCTCCGGCTCGATCCTTCGCAACTGGGAATAGCCCCTGCTCTGTAGCGCTGGGGGATCTCGACGGCGACGGCGACCTCGACATCGCTATCGGCGGTGCTATAGCAGTGCTGCTCAATACCGGCGACGGTAGTTTTGCATCTCCAGAACTCGTTGGACAATATTTCCAATCGGTAGCTCTCGGTGACATTGACAGTGACGGCGATTTGGACATTGTCGCTGGTAGTAATGGCATCGTGGCGATATTGTCCAATAGCGGAGGTGCCACCTTTACGGCTGCTCACTACTTTCTAGTGGGGTTTACCTCGACCCAAGCGTTGCTGGGAGATCTAGATAAGGACGGTGACCTCGACATCGTTACCGCCAACAGCAGCGCAGACAACGTGACAGTAGTGCTAAATATCGGTGGGGGCGCTTTCGCCGCGCCTCAAAGTCTTCTAGTAGGGGATTATCCTGGATCGGAAGCACTCGGAGATATCGACGGCGATGGTGACCTTGACATCATCACGGCCAATGTCCTGTCAGACAACGTTTCGGTGCTGTTGAATACTGGAAGCGGTAGTTTTGCTTCTCCAAGAAATTTCCCATCTGGAGACGAGCCGAGGTCAGTGGTCCTGGGGGATCTAGATGGCGACAGCGACCTCGACATCGTTACTGTTAGCAATTCCACAGATTCGGGTACAGTGTCGGTGCTGCTCAACAACGGAGATGGCAGCTTTGCGCCCGCCAAGTTCTTTGTGGTCGCAGAGGCGGCTAGTGCAGGTGGGCTGAGTCAGTCTGGTAGTTTGTAGGCAGGATTTCGGTAACCACTCATGCCTGGACCCAAACCACCCGCTCTGGTACTTGCTGAAGATGTCCGCTCAGCTCTGCAGAAATTCTCAACCAAACACAGCACCCCCCAACAGCTAGCCTGGAGAGCCAAACTCATTCTTGGTTGCGCCGACGGCCTCAATAACTCCCAGGTGGCACACGCTCACGACACGGACCCCGATGCCGTGCGCTTTTGGCGCAGCCGCTGGCTGGCTGTTGCGGCCATCCCACTGCCAGATCTCAGCATTGAGGAGCGACTGGCCGATGCCCCCAGAGCAGGCAAGAAGTCTGCTATTAGCCCGGAGCAGTTTTGTCAGATTGTCGCTCTAGCGTGTGAAGCGCCAGAAAAATCAGGCCGCCCGATTACTCAGTGGTCTGGCAGCGAAATCGCCAAAGAAATCGTGGCCCGTGGCATCCTGCCTTCAATTTCGCCGCGTCATGCCTTGCGCCTACTCAAAAAGGGGATCTCCAACCCCACCGCGTCCGGGGCTGGCTCACCGCGCTAAAAGACGAGAACTTTGAACCTAAAGTGCAGCACATCTGCGCACTTTACCAACAGGCACCCGCCCTGCAAGCGGCGGGAGAAGTAGTTTTCAGCAGTGATGAAATGACCGCAGTGCAAGCACTGGAGCGTCTGCATCCAGACAAGCCAATGCGGCCAGGAGCGCCTGAGAAGCAGGAGTTTGAGTACATTCGTCACGGCACGCTGTCTCTGATTATTCATCGGGAGGTGGCCAGTGGCCAACTTGTCGCGCCGTTTGCCGCTCCCACCCGTGCAGAAGAAGACTTCGCTCTTTCTTTGGTGCTGGCGATGGGCACCCGTCCTGAGGCTGTGCGCTGGCACTTTGTGGTGGACAATCTCAACATTCATCAGTCTGAGTTGCTGGTGCGGTTAGTCGCTGCTGTGGAGGGTAGCTCTGAGAAGTTGGGGCGCAAAGGCAAAAGCGGCATCCTCAAGTCGATGGCCAGCCGACAGGCATACCTGAGCGATCCGAAGCACCGAGTTGTTTTGCACTACACACCCAAACATGCCTCCTGGCTCAATCAAGTCGAGATGTGGCTATCGATCTTGGCACGCAAAGTGCTCAGGCGTAGCTCGTTCCGCTCAGTTGAGGAGTTGCGCGAGCGGGTGTGGGCCTTTATTGAGTATTACAACCTGGAATGGGCGAAGCCGTTCAAGTGGACCTACCAGGGCAAGCCTTTGCAGGTATGAACTACCAGCTCTTTTCAGCCCATCTGCACTAGTGCGACCGCCCTGGGAGACATCGACGGCGACGGCGATCTCGACATCGTCACCAGCATCGAAAGCTCAGACCCCAATGCCAATCTATCGGTACTGCTCAACGCTGGTAATGGCAACTTCCTCTCGGCTCCAGCGCTCTCGACTGGACTGCCGGTTGGTACCCTTGCCCTCGGTGACATCGATGGTGACGGTGATCTAGATATCGTCGGTAACAATGGTGGCCTCTATCCTAGCTATGCTGGCACAGTAGCTGTGCTGCGCAACGCTGGTGGCGGCAATTTTGCTCCTGCCCAGTTCCTGGCGGTTGGCAAGCTCCCGGTAGGAGTAGCCCTGGGAGATCTCGATCGGGACGGTGATCTCGACATCGTTACAGCTAACTATTCTTCCGCTGATGTGTCTGTGCTTTTCAACACCGGTAGCGGCAGCTTTGCTCCCGCCCAGGCCACTACTGCCAACGCCTCTCCTCTTGCGCTGCGTCTAGGAGATCTAGACGGTGATGGCGACCTTGATATTGCCACCGCTAACGGTTTTACTTGCACAGTATCGGTGTTGTCGAACACTGGTAGCGGCAGCTTTATTAGCCCTGCCCAGAGCTTCCCAGCAGGGGATTTTGTCACTGCAGTCGCCCTGGGGGATCTCGACGGCGACGGCGACCTCGACCTTGCCAGCACCGACAGATTCTCCAATAGCGTGACGGTGCTGCGCAACATTACCCAGGCTCCAGCTCCTCCTACCATCACTGCCCTTACTCCCCGCTTCGGCGCGGTGGGCAGCGAGGTGACAATCACCGGTACTGGCTTCAGCAGTACTACTGCTGTCACCTTCCGCCTCGGCTTTCCTAAAAAGCGGGTAGCAGCCCAGTTCACCGTGATCTCGGACACCGAGATTCGGGCGGTGGTGCCGCAGGGTGCGAAAAAGCTGGGCCGCATCGCAGTAGAGACACCGGCAGGCGAAGCCGTTAGCCCCGTAGTCTTCTTCGTGACGGCGCAGCAGCAAGCCGGTGCGCCCCTCGTTCCGCAAGCCCGCTGAATCCTGGCTTCCAGTCAGGGAGCGGCAGCCGCTGGTTTTGCCACGGCAGCGGCGTTGGGGCTGACGACGACGGTGGTGAACTGTTTGATGGGCAGCAATCGCTCGGCGACTCGGCGCACGTCGGCGGGCCGGATATTTTCGAGGGTGCGCACGTAGGTGCTCGGGTAGTCCCGGCCCAGGTTGTAGAGGGATTCTTCTAATAGCAGGTTGGCCACCCCGGCGTTGTCGGTGAGGGTGAGGGGAAAGCGGTCGATGAGCGAGCGGCGCGAACGATCCAGCTCCGCCTGGGTGGGTCCGGTGGTGCGAAAGCGCTCCAGCTCCGCACCCACGGCGGCAAGGGCCGGTTCGACGCCGGTGGGGCTTGTCTGGAGGCTGATCGTGAAGGGACCAGCCAGAAAACCGGGCGAGTAGCGCGAGTAGATGCCGTAGGTGAGGCCCAGTTGATCGCGCACGCGCACCCCCAGGCGGCTTGATAGGGTGTTGCCGCCCAGGATGTCGTTCATCACGAGGGCCGTGTAGTAGTCCGGGTCGGTGCGGGTGAGGCCGATGCCACCGACGATCACCTGGGCCTCACTTTTGCCGGGCATGACGACTGCCTCGCGCCGGGCGACGGGAGGGACCGCCGCCGCTTCGAGGGTACCCGGTGGAGTGTCGGAGCGCCAGTCGCCAAAGAGCGCTTTTATCCGCGCTATCACCTGCTCCGGATCGACGTCGCCCACGACGGTGAGGATCAAGTCCTGGGGCCGGTAGTAGCGCTGCTGAAAGGCGATCAACTCGGCGCGGGTGATCGCTTTTAACGACTCCTCGCTCACCAGTTCGTGAAAGGGGTGGCCCGCCGGATAGAGGGTGCTGTAGAACGTCCGCTGGGCGACGGTGGCAGGATTGTCGAGGGCGCTGGCAAGGCCGGTAAGAAACTGGCCGCGCACCCGTTCGAGTTCTTTGTCAGGAAAGCTCGGGTTGCGCAGCATATCGGCGCTCAGCGTCAGCAGCAGATCGAGGTCTTCGCTGAGGGCCGCTCCCTCGAAGACGGCGTTTTCGCGTCGGGCCTGAAAGCCCAACTGGATGCCCTGGTCCTCGATCAACCGGGCCAGTTCCTCGCCGGTGCGGGTGCGGGTGCCCTCGTCGAGGAGCGCGGCGACGAAGCTGGCGGTGCCTGTGCGGCCCGGCGGGTCAAAGGCGGAACCTGCCAGAAAGCGACCGAGCACCGTCACGGTCGGGGCGCTGCGGTTGGTGAGCACCTGGAGGCGAATGCCGTTGGGCAGGGTCGCTTCGACCGGTCTGGGCTCGCGGATCCGGCTGGATTTGCCGAGGGTGGGCAGATACCGGCTCAGCGTGTCGTAGTTCACCGGCTGACCACTCGCGAAGGATTCGGCCTTCTCCGGAGCGCTCGGGGCGGCGGCGGTCGCTTCGCTCGGAATGAAGACGCCCACGGTGCGGTTGGTGGGCCGGAAGTACGTTTCGAGCACCCGCTGAATATCCTTTGAATCGACCCGCTGCAGTTGGGCCAGGTAGGTATCGAGCTTGCGGTAATCGCCGTAGGTGGTCTGGAAGGAACCGAGCAGGTTGGCCTGGGCCTCGATCGAGTCTTTGCCCAAAAGCAGGCTGACGCGCACCTGTTCGCGGGCACGGGCCAGCTCCTCGGCGGTGACGCCTTCGGTGCGCACGCGGGCCAGCTCCGCGTCGAGGGCCGCCAGTACGGTGTCGGGATCCTTGCGCGGGGTAATGCTGAAGCTGTACCAGCCCGGATCGATCTGGGTGGACTGGCTACCGCCGGCAGCGGCGGCGAGGCCGGTCTCGATCAGGCTTTTGAAGAGGCGGCTGCTGCGACCGCTGGTGAGGATCGTATCGAGCACATCGATGGCGGCGACATCGGGGCTGTTGGCGGCGGGGGTGTGATAGAGCACCTGCAGGGCGGGCACCCTTCCGGGCTGACGCAGCTCGACTCGTTGCTCGCCCGTCTGGGTGGGCTCGATCGGCGGACGGTCGGCTTTGAGGTTGGCGATCGGTTTGAGGGTTCCAAAGTAGCGGCGGACTTTGCTGAGCAACTTGTCGGTGTCGAAGTCGCCCACGACGATGAGCGTGGCGTTGTTGGGACCGTAGTGGGCGCGGTAAAAATCGCGCACCTCGGCCACGCCCAACGCTTCGACATCCTTGCGCTCGCCAATCGGCGTGTAGTGGTAAGGGTGGCGGCTGAAGGCTCTGGCTAGAACCCTCTCGTTCAGCACCGAGCGGGGATTGTTGCGCTTGCCGTCCAGCTCCGAGAGGACGACGGTTTTTTCGCTTTTGAGGGAGGCCCCATCGATCACTGCCCCGGTCATCCGGTCAGCTTCTAACTGCAGCAGGGCGTCGAGCTTGTCCGAACCTGCAGTCGCGTAGTAGGCGGTCTGATCAAAGCTGGTAAAGGCATTGGCGTCAGCTCCCAGAGCGTTGTAGAGCTGGCCGAACTGTACGGGCCGGGCGCGGGTGCCCTTGAACATCAGGTGTTCGAGCTGGTGGGCGATTCCGGTTTTGCCGGAGGTCTCCTCCCGCGAGCCGACGCCGTACCAGACCTGGACCGTCACCGCCGGGCTGGTGTGAATTTCTTTGCTGAGTATCCGCAGGCCGTTGGGCAGGAGCGTCTCGCGCACCTCGGCTGCCAGCAGGGGCGTGGCAAGCCAGAGCAGTAGCACCGGAGCCGCCCACAGCCAGTTTGTTCTTTGCATGTCACAGTATGCCGCTAAACCCTACACTAGGATGACCCAAACGGTGGTGAAGTTCCCTGCCTGCAATGAATATGCGTTCTATTTCCTGGCTTGCGCTTTTCTTCTTACTCACTCCGGCGGCTGTCCTGGCCCAGTTCCCCGAGCGGCCCCTTCTGATCGCCCAGGACGATCAAAAGCGCTTTGAGGCCCAGCAGCTTTTTAATCGGGCCAACGACAAGAGCAGCGCAGGCGATTTTGCCGGGGCGATCAACGATTACAACCGGGCGATTCGCCTTTATCCCGGCTATTACCAGGCTTTTGGCGGTCGGGCAGAGGCGAGGCGCAAATCCGGCGACCTGCAGGGGGCGATCGCCGACTACCAGCAGATGGTCCGCATCTTTCCGAACGATGTCGGGGTCTACCACAACCTGGGCAAGCTCTACTTTCAGTTGCAGGACTATCCCCAGGTGGTCGTCTATACGACCGAGGCGCTCAACCGCAACGGTGACCTTAAAGACGTTCACCAACTGCGGGCAAATGCGCTCATCCGCCAGGGCGACTTTGGCCGCGCCCTCGAAGACTTCGACGCGATTTTGGGGGTGCGGGCACCGGATGTAGTCAATCCCGACAATCCCGAGGTGTCCACCTTCAGCCCCGACGACGCACCGGTGCTTGCCCGGCGGGCATTACTCTATCAGCGGCTGGGCAGATACACCGAAGCGCTCGCCGACTACAACGCCGCCCTCCGGCTCGATCCGAAGTTGAGCTACGCCTACGGCTGGCGGGCCAGCCTGCGCTCGGTGCAAGGATCCAATCTTTCGACCCTCGACGACTGCGACGCAGCGATCAAGGCGAATGCCGCTACGGCGCTCATCTACTACATCCAGGGCAACGCCCGCTTCAATCTGGGCCAGAAGGCTCTGGCCACCGCCGCCTACGAACAGGCCGTCGCTCTGCCCTTCGGCAGCGATGCGATCCCGGCAGAAGATCTTGACTACAAGGCCCGCGCCGATGCCCGCTTCAACCAGAAACAACTGCCAGAGTCTCTCGCCGACTACGATCAGGCGCTGCGCTTCAATCCGAACTACGCCGAGGCGTACTTCAAACGGGGCAGTCTGAAGCTGGAACTGGCGGACCGGACCGGAGCGCTGGCGGACTTGCAAAAAGCCCAACAGCTCTTTGCCGGGCGGGGCGACAAGTTCAACGCCGACCGCGCCCAGGCGCTGGTAGCCAAACTCCAGACTTAAGGAGGCTCCAGCTTCTGCGATTCGGGGGCATACTGGCTTAGATAGCGCGCACGGAAGCGTCGTTCATGGGTTACATCTATCCCAGCGATCTCGCCGCCTTTGTCTTTGAAATTTGGCAGCGCACGCCCGGCGAGATCGAGGGCCACTGGTTAAACCAGCCCGCTTACCAGTTACCCTCTCTGGCGACGCTCGAAGAGTTGCTGTCCACCTGCTTTCAGGCAAGTCTGCTGGTCGAGGAGCAGCGCCCGGTCACCTTCCGGCTACTGTTTGGCGAACCGGAAGTGTTCGAGCCGCAGGCGGGACCGCCTATGGGTCTGTTGCGCCTGCTCTTCGATGTACCGCAACCATTTAGCGCCCACGATCTGCGCCGCCTCTCCCCCGCCGTCCGCTTCGAGCGCTCGCTCATCGGGGTGCGCCTCAACGACGAAGGAGAGCTGGAGATCTGGGGGATCATCCACTCCGGGCCGCGCTGGCTAAGGCTGTTGCGCGGTGGCCGGGGCACCAGCCCCCCCTTGCCGCCGTTTCTGGTTATCTGTGCCAGTGGCCGGGGCCGCCTCGAGGTCTGCAAGGGCACCACGGCCCTTGCCCAATTGAGCGAGGGACAGCTGTATTCTCAGTCGCTCAACGTCTTTGAATCCCACTGGCTACCGGCCAGTTTTGCCACCGTGCGCGCCGAACTGGCGGAGTTGCACGCCCAGTCCCGGCGGCAGGAGGGTACCGATTGGGCGGCCCTCGATCCGTATTTTGTCAAGCGTCTGGCCCAGAACATCGTCAAGCGGGTGATCGCGACGATCCGGGGTGCCCACCACGGCGGCACCGTCGTCTTCGTCGATCCGCAGCGCACGGAGCTACTCACAGAAAAAAATCCGTATATCACCTTCAAGTACCGCTTCAGGGCGGAGGAGGCGAGGGCGCGCTTCCGGACGTTGCTGGTCAAAAGCATGAACACGCTGGCGGCGATCGAGAGCGGCAGCCAGAGGCCGGTGGGCTGGAAAGATTACGAGTGCAGCAACGACGAGATGCTTCTCACGCTCGACGAGGCGATCTTCGAGCTGGCCCATCTTGTCGCGACCCTCGCCTCCGTCGATGGGGCGGTGGTGATGACCAAGCGCTTCGAGATTCTTGGTTTTGGCGGTTTTATCGGCTGCGAGAATGCCGAGGTGCCGGTGGTCGCCCGCGCCCTCGATCTTGAAGGCGAACAGGTGTGCTTTGAATCGACCGCCAGTGTCGGCACCCGCCACCGCTCCGCCTATCGTCTGTGCCAGCAGTGGCACGATGCCGTCGCGGTGGTTGTCTCTCAAGACGATGGGGTGCGCTTTTTGCACTGGAAGGACGGTTTTGTCACCAGCTGGAATCAGCAGACGCTGCTCAACGCGATGGATTTTTAGTCGCATCCCGCCACTGACCCTGCAGGTGCAGTGCGGGCCTGCTCGCTCTCGCTATTGAAAGGTAAAGGGCAGGTGGGCGAGAGATTTGATTTCTACCGGCAGACCGGCCACGAGCAGATAGACCCGCTCGGCCCGCTCGGCGATGCTCTGGTGCAGGCGTCCGAGCACGTCGCGGTAGAGGCGTCCGAGGGGATAGGGCGGCACGACGCCCATACCGACCTCGTTGCTCACGATGAGCAGGTGGGTGTGGGCAGCGGCAGAAGCGTCGATCAGGCTTTCGACTTCCCGCAGCAGGGCAGCCTCGTCCGCCTCGCTCCAGCGGATGTTCTCAAAGTCGCCTCCGGCAAGAAGCCAGTTTGCCACCAGCACACTCAGGCAATCGAGGAGGATCACCGGGGCCAACGGTTCTTCAGTCACCGAACAAAGCAGGCGCGGGCACTCGATCGTCTGCCAGTGGGCGGGCCGCTCGGCCTGGTGGCGCTCGATGCGGCTTATCATCTCCGGGTCGCTGGGCTGGGCGGTGGCAATGTAGAGAACTGGCTCCGTCCCGGCGTAGTGGCTCGCGAGGCGTTCGGCAAAGCGGCTCTTGCCGCTACGCGCTCCACCGAGAATCAAGATCAAAGCCGGGTTCAAGGTGCCGGCTCCGCATATCTGGGTAAAAAAGAGGGGCTAGTGGCAGTCGGCGGCATAGGTTCTCCAGATGGGAGGCGCTGGAATTCTCCTTGGGTGGACCTCGAAGAAACGTCGCCGACCTCAGCGGCTGGGGGTGCGCAGGGTGAGAAAGTCGCGCACGTAAGGCTCCACCGGGTGCTCTACCAGTTCAGCGAGAGCACCGCGCTGGACAATCTGTCCGGCGCGCATCAGCACGATACAGTCGCCAAAGTAGGCGGCCTCCGTCATATCGTGGGTGACGATCACCACCGTCTTTTTTAGGTGGTCGAAGATCGCCTTGAGTTGCACCTGCAACTCGCTGCGGGTGATCGGGTCGAGGGCTCCGAGGGGCTCATCGAGCAGCACGATCTTCGGATCGTTCATCAGTGCCCGCATCAGGCCGATGCGCTGGCGCTGACCGCCGGAGAGTTCCCTTGGAAAGCGATCGAGGCTGGTCGCCGGAATCTGGACTAGGTCCGCCAATTCCTGCACCCGTCTTTCGATCGCTCCTTTCGGGTGGTTGAGATAGCGCGGCAGCAGGGCAACGTTGTCGCGGGCACTCAGGTGCGGAAACAGGCCGCCGTCTTGAATGACGTAGCCCAGTTTCTGGCGCAACTCGCCGCCATTTTGGGCCGTCAGTCGCACACCACCCAGGCTCACGCTGCCGGTATCGGGGACGATGAGACCGGCGATGATCCGGATCAAAGTCGATTTGCCGCAGCCGCTCGGCCCGATAAGCACAGTCGTGCTGGCCGGATCGCAGGTGAGATCGCTCGGATACAGGGCAACGGTGTCGCCGTAGCGCCGGGAGACGTTTTGAAGGGCAATCGTCGCCGGGGGGGCCGCCGCCTCGGTATCCATCGCCTACCAGCCCCAACTGCCGGGACCGCCCTTGAAAGGACCGACGATATCGCCTGTGATCCAGCCGCCGTAGAAGCCCCCCGGCTGGGGTTGGACTTTTTCGTCGTCCACGTAGCAGGCGTCCATCCGGCTTGCATAAAAGGCGAGGTAGCTCCTGATCGCTTCAAAGCCAGGACTGGGCTGTTCGTAGCTCCAGGCTGCATCCGGGGCGGTACGCTCCCCCACCTGCACTGTCCAGTAGCGGGCGTTGCCCTTGAATTCGCAGAAGGAACTGCGAGCGGTCGCAATCAAAAATTCAAGGCGAAGGTCGGCGGGCGGCAGGTAGTACACCGGTGGATGGCTCGTCTCCAGAACCCGGAAGCCATGCCGGGTGTCAGCGATCGTCTCGCCACCAAAGAGCACCCGCAGGCGCTTCGCCACCGGCTCCAATCTGGGCGGTCGCGGGTAGTCCCAGACGGACTCCTGACCCGGCTGAGGCTCGACGCGCTGACCAGGTATCATTCTCCCTCCCACCAAGACTCGCGGCCCCCATTGTATCCAGGACGGCGGACGGCCTTGACGGGCAACCCTCAACCTATTATTATCCATAATGGATACATCCGGATTGGATGTGAATGCCTGAAATCGGCTCCAGCTATTGCCTGTGAAGATACAGGCTTCAACTATTATTCGTCAGCTGGGAGGTATTATTTGCGTTTCTTAGTCCGGCTATGCAGCTGGCCTTGTGCCGGTATTCCAAACTTGTTTTACACCTTCGCTCGCCGCACTAGAATGAAAAACAACGGTCACACGCACCCTCAGTAGAGCCAACGCTGGATACAGATCTGACGGGGAACATAATTTCAGTTCCGATTGTCGTCGTTCGTGCGTATCTACCAGGCACCTTCTACAACTCGCAGTTTTGCTAACAGAAACTCACAAACTCTAATCCAGATAAGCACATCTGATCCCCCGATAGGCGTATCTAAGTATTAATGTTCCTGGGCTGGCCCAGTCTGCAGGCAGTGTCCACAGGAGAGGCGCAGAATGATGAGCGGCAAGCGCGATACGGCCCGGCCTGAAGACCGCCTCAGAGTGGTAAACGCTCCGCGCACGGAGGCGGCTGGTTGCTGGTTATCCGTAGATGCGATCCGGCCCTGCGACAGCCAGCCCCGGCGCTTCTTCGATCCCACTGCTCAGCAGGAATTGATCGAGTCCGTGCGCCTGCATGGCATTCTGCAACCGCTTCTGGTCCGGCCCGTCGATGGGGGGCAGTACGAACTGGTCGCCGGTGAGCGCCGCTACCGGGCTGCCCGCACCGTCGGCCTTGAGAAAGTGCCGGTGCTGATTCGGCAGCTGAGCAATGCGGAGGCAATCGAATCGGCGCTCATCGAAAATCTGCAGCGGGAGGAACTCAATCCTCTCGAAGAGACCGAGGGCATCTTGCAACTGCTGGCCCTCAAGCTCGGCCAGTCCGAGGAGCAGATCGTCTCGCTACTGTACCGGATTCAGAACACGGCACGCCTCAAGGGTACCGATAACGTTATGGGTAGCGCTGAGGCTACCGCCGTACAGGCACTGTTTGCCAGCCTCGGCAAGATGACCTGCGACTCGTTTATCAACAACCGCCTGCCCCTGCGCAACCTGCCTGCCGATCTGTTTCGGGCGGTACGGCAGGGCAAGCTCGCCTACACGAAGGCGCGCCTGCTGGCCCAAATCAAGGACCGCCCCCGGCGCGAGCGGCTGCTCGATCAGACCCTGCGCGAGGATCTGAGCCTGAGCCAGCTACGGCAACTGGTGCGCCTCGCCTGCGCCCAACCCGAGCCTGAGCCTTTATTCAAGCGCCTGGCAGCGGTCTACCGCCGGGTCAAAAAGATCGACTGGCAAGATCCCGCCAAGCGCGCCCGCTTCGAGCAACTGCTCGGCGAGTTGGACGCGCTGGTAAGCAACGAGTAAGTTCGATTCGCTCTAATCGCAGTTTCTGTGCCCTTGCACCGATGCCGTTTTGGCGCAGGGGAGCTGTTTTTTTCAAGTTTGGGTCTTATGCGCCGTTTTTTTGGGCTGCTGCGATCGTCTGTTTGTCGCATCTGAGCGGCAGTTACAAACAGCGCTCAACAGTGACGAACGGCGTTTATCTCGACCTATGTGATCAAAAATAAAGAAGCAGACCTGCAATCCCATGTTGGTTTTTGTACAAAAACGGCTCGTCCTGGCAAGTAAAAACTTTTTAAATATAGACCGGTATATCTGATCTATTTACTTGTAGAGAACGTAAAAACCCCTGAAAAAGAAAAAGGGCGGACAAACATTGCTGCCGCCTCAGGGATTTCCACTTGTGGTGCTCTTATGATAGCACGTATCTAATTCGGTGCAATTGGTGAATCAGTAAAAGCAGGTCAAAAGAAGCTCATTCCCTGCAACAATTTCTCGATGTAAGTGCTCAGTCGAGGCAATAAGCCGTTCAAAATTATGAAACCAGGAAAAATTGCTATGCGCTAAAAAGCTTGCTCTACAAGCATTTTAGCTTAATAGCCTATTGATACTGTGCTCCGTATCCTCACAAATTCTCAATTGCTCCAACCCGCAGCTATTGTTGCCGCGAAATCCAATGTTGCTCAAAGCACTTCAGGATTTTTCTGCAAAATCCCTCTGAGTTCTGTTGACAGAATTATCCTGGTCTTTGATAAGTGACGTTCGTGTAGCTATTAAAGTTTCCAGAATTGGCAACAAATTCCAGGCTGAAATACATGTCTATTTGCCTGATAGCGACTCTGGATCCGCGCAAACTTTGTCCAGGTCAGGAGCAAATCTTTTCTCGGTACAAACTGACGAACTGGTACTAAACTGTATTATCTACAGCATCCGCTTGAACCCGGATGCTCTAGGTTCATGGTGAGTGGCAAGGAGTGAACGGAAATGAAAATGAAGCAACGCGAGACTCACTCGCGTCTTTTGCTGGCTACACTTGTTCCAGCCCTGGTCGGTACGAGTGTTCTGGCAGATGCGGCCCAGGCATTGCCGACGACGAAACTGGCAGAATTGCCAAAAAATAGTGTTGCGCGAGTAAAGCCCTCTAGCAGCGGCTCCCTGGACATTACGGGGGCGAAGAGTCTCTTAGAGCAGGCGAGTGGTTCAGCGGTCGATCTGGAGGTGCGCCCGGAAGCCTGGAACTGGACTCGACCGGTGACTGTGCCCCGCGTTGCCCAAGGGGCGGCTCCGGCAGCCACGCCCCAGACAGCGGCAGAACCGGCGGAACCCTCAGACGAAGAGACCGAAGTCCTCGACGAGGTAAACGTCACGGCCACCCGCCGTCCGGCCCGCGCCCGCGATATTCCGTCGGTCGTCTACACGGTCAAAAAAGAGGACTTCCGCGCCCAGAACGCCCAGACAGCCACCGACGCGCTGTCGCTGGTACCGGGCTTTCAGGCGGCTCCGGCTCTGGGTGGTGTGCGCAACGCGGCGGCGGTCTTCTTGCGCGGCTTCGACGACCAGCGCTTTCAGGTTCTCAAGGACGGCTTACCTCTCGAGCGGTCTTCCAACGGTCGCAGCGACGTGTCGCGCTTTCAAGTCGAAGAACTGGAGCGCATCGAGGTCGTGACCGGCGGTGCCACCCTGCGCTATGGCTCTGGAGCGGTGGGCGGCGTCATCAACTTGATCACCGAGACGCCCAAGGGGCCGCCCAAGCTCACCCTGCAGTACCAGGGCGGCTCCTACGGCTTCAACAAGTTCGTCGCCAAGTACGGCGGCGGCGACGACACGTTTAGCTACAACTTCGTCTACACCGGCATCGTTGCCCCCAACCGCTATCCATTCCAGCTCACCAATCAGGCCAACGCCCAGTTCTACGGACCCAACGACTTTGCCAAAAACCCAAGCTGTCCGGCGCAGTTTGATCCCGACGGCAACTTACTCAACAACTGTGCCAACGGCGGTTTCCCAGACGGTACCCCCTTATTTGGCTTCCTCAAGCCCGAGGTGGGACCGCCGGTGACGGTGAGCGGCACCGCCGATTCCTCGAACGCCGCCAGCGACACCTACAGCGGTAAGCTCGTCTTCAAGCCCGATCCGAGTAACCGGATCACCGCTCGCGTCACCCAGCAAAATTCCTCTACCGAGTCGAACAGTCCGGGTGCCTACTACTTCTCGCCCTGCGTCGGTGGTCCATCGAATTTTCCAAACGGTACGCTCAGCTTTGACCGCTCGGTAGCGGTTGATCGCTCCGGTCGCGAGGTGGGCTGCGGCCCGCAGCGCTTTATCATCAATACGCCCTCGGCTGCCTTCGGTCCACCTTTTTCTTACAACACCTCGTTTAATGGCAAGACAGTCTTTCCCACCGGCCAGGCGTACCAGGGGGCGGAGCCGGTCACGGGCACGATCGATTTCTTTCAGCAGAACAACCAATCCCAGACCGAAGCTGCCGTTCAGTGGGATTACAACATCACACCCACCACCAGCCTCAACAGCTTCATCTACTACTACCGCTTCGGCAGCACCAACACCGTTCCCACCAACTTCATCTATAACTCCAACTTTGGCATCGGCACCGCCGGACCAAACGGCGACTTTGGCATCGTGACGCGCAACCCGGCAGCCCAGCCCTTCGCCTCCGGTAACAAGTTCGTGGCCGAGACAGCGCTCAACTGGCAGATCTCTCCCGGTCAGACCCTCACCTTTGGGATCAACTTTACCGAGGACCGCTCCTACCAGCAGAAGCAACAGGGTAGAAGCTTCTTAGACCGCTCGGTGGCGCGCACGTCGATCTTCCTCATCGATGACATCAGCTTCAGCGATCTGATCAAAGCGAACGTGGGCATACGCTACACGAGCAGTTCGCAGTTCGGCGAGGTGCTCACCCCCGGCGTCGGCCTGCGGGTCACACCCCTGAGCTGGCTGTCGTTTCGGGCCAACTGGAACTACGTCTTCAACGCCCCCAAAATTAGCGACCTCTACGTTCAGAACGGTCCCTTTCTGGCCAACCCGAACCTGAGGCCCGAATCGGGCGTGGCGGTGGATGCGGGTGTAGACATCACCCCGGCCAACAACCTCTTCTTCCGGGCCACCTACTTCAACATCTACCTCGACGGCTTCTTCGGCAACCAGCTCTTTGCCAACCCCAACTTCAACAACCCCAACGATACGACCGGTACCTCGAACTTCGCCTTCCTGCAGCAGGTGCAGAACCTCGCTACCCTCATCTCCACCGGCATCGAATTTCAGGGCCAGTGGCAGATAACAGACCAGTTCTCGCTCCTGGTGAACTGGACCAATACCGACTCGCGGGCCGTTGGGCGCACCGATAGCATCTCGACCACCCTCTTCACCTACCAGATTCAGAACGCCGGCATCCCCTTCAACAACGTCGGTTTCCGGCTCACCTACGCGAACAAGGGGTTGATCGCCGCCTTCGTGGGCCGTTACTACGACGGCTTTGTAATCGACTACAACAACACCCGCACCCCGACGTTCTTTACCCTCGACTTCAACTCCGAGATCCCGATCACGCCCTACTTCACCCTGTTGGGCAGTGTCTTCAACATCTTCGACACCCAGTATCAAAATCCCGCCGGTCTACCCGCGCCGGGGACCACCTTCACCGTGGGCGGTCGCCTCGAAATCGGCGGCTAACGCCGCAACCCACCAAACACTGATCTCGCCCGGTGCTGCTGCGCGCCGGGTGGGATCTCTCAAATTGCGTACAGGGGGAGATTTTTCTACCTGCAAGGAGCCTGCAAGCCGTGAAACTCTATCCACTTGATTGGCAGACAAAGCTCGTCGTCACTGTCCTGGCAGGGACGCTCTCGCTCGCCGCAACCGCCCAGGCAAGCCCAAATGCGAAGCTGGCAAAATTGCCCACGGCCCGCTTCGGGAGCGAGGGTGCAAGAAGCCTCCTAGAACAGGCGAGTGTCTCTGCCGCCGACCTGGCAGTGCGTCCGGAAGCCTGGAACTGGACCCAACCGGCAACGGTGCCGCGCCTTGCCCAAGGGGCGGCTCCGGCAGCCACGCCCCAGACCGCAGCCGAACCGGCGGAACCCGCCGAAGAAGAAGGCAACGTCCTCGACGAGGTCAACGTCACCGCTACCCGCCGCCCCACCCGCGCCCGCGACACGACAGCGACCACCTACTCGATCAAAAAAGAAGATTTTCAAAAGCAGGGAGCGACCACGGTCACAGACGCGCTGGTGCTGGTGCCGGGCTTTGTCGGTCAGCCCTCGCTGGGCGGTATTCGCAACTCCGGCGGCAACTTTTTGCGCGGCTTCGACGATCAGCGCTTTCAGGTGCTCAAAGATGGCCTGCCCCTGCAGCGGCCTTCCAACAACCGCTCCGATGTCTCGGTGATCCAGGTCGCAGACCTCGAGCGCATCGAGGTCGTAACCGGTGGGGCGACGCTGCGCTACGGTTCTGGGGCAGTGGGCGGTGTCATCAACCTCATCACCGAGACGCCCAAGGGGCCACCCAAGCTCACCCTCGAATACCAGGCGGGCAGTTACGGTTTCTCGCGCTACCTGGCCAAGTACGGCGGGGGCGACGACACCTTCAGCTACAACTTGATCTACACCGGCCAGGTCGCCTTCAACAACTATCCCTTTAGCTTCACCCTGCCCAATTCGGCCCAGTTCTATGGCCCCAACGAT
Source organism: Gloeobacter kilaueensis JS1 (assembly GCF_000484535.1). NCBI lineage: Bacteria > Bacillati > Cyanobacteriota > Cyanophyceae > Gloeobacterales > Gloeobacteraceae > Gloeobacter > Gloeobacter kilaueensis. The sequence goes on from NC_022600.1 coordinate 1,719,063, forward strand.
GTCGTCACCGGCTCCACCGATCCGAACGTTCCGGACGGCACCTCGCTTTTTGGCTATCTCAAGCCCGATGTCGGCCCGCCCATCAAAGTCCAGGGCACAGCCGATGTCGCCTTCTCGGCGATCGATACCTACACGGGCAAGCTCGTCTTCAAGCCCGATCCGACCAACAAGATCACCCTCCGCCTCACCCAGCAGAACAACCGCAACTCCGGCAACGGTCCGGGAGCCTACGCCTTTGGCACCTGTTTTGGCGGCGTTGCCCTACCGGGAACCAACGGCACGATCGGCAACTTCGGCGGTCCGCGCTTCGTGCCCCTCGATACCGCCGGTCGCGAGTTGCAATGCACCCAGCAGCGCTACGTGGTCAACACGCCGACGAACCTGGTGGCGCTGCCCTACAGCTACAACACGACCCTGAGCGGCCAACCGATTCCGCCGGGCCGCGCCGATCTAGCAGAGCGGACGATCGGTACGATCGACGGCTTTCAGATCAACGACCAGAGCCAGTTCGAGGCGGCGGTCCAGTGGGACTACGACATCACCCCCACCACCAGCCTCAACAGCTTCATCTACTTCTACCGCTTTGCCAGCAACGGCTTCTACCAGCCGTCGGTCTACGGCGGCATCAACACCAACTTTCCGCTGTTCGGTCTGGGGCCGGTGCCCTCGATTCGGACCGCCGATCTGTTCGGCGACATTGCCCAGCCCTACACCGAAGGCGACAAGTTCGTCGCCGAGAGCGTGCTCAACACGCGCTTTTCGCCGGGGGGCAACCTGCAGGTGGGGCTGAATATCACCGAGGACCGCTCCTACCAGCAGAAGGGAGGAGGAACGACCTTTTTTGACAGGACGATCACCCGCAGCTCTATCTTTGCGATCGCCGACATCAGCTTCAGCGAAGAGTTGAAGGCAAATTTTGGAGCCCGCTACACCTACTCGACCCAGTTTGGCTCAGTCGGGACACCGGCGGTCGGTGTGCGCTACACGCCAAACAACTTCATCTCCTTTCGCAGCAACTACTCCTACGTCTTCAACGCGCCCAGTCTGTCGGATCTGTTCGTCTCAGGCCAGGTCTTCAGACCGAATCCGGGCCTCAGACCAGAATCCGGCGTGACCTGGGACGTGGGCTTCGACCTGACCCCGGCCCAGAATATCGGCGTGCGCTTCACCTACTTCAACACCTACCTGGACGGAGCAATCGGCACCCTGGTCTTCCGCAACCCGGATACCACTTCGCCCATCATCTTCCTGCAGCAGCAGAACAACCTCGACAGCCGCTACGCCTCGGGAATCGAGCTGCAGGCGGACTGGCAGGCGACGCCCCAGTTTTCTTTCCGGGCGGTCTGGTCCAACTACGACGTGCGCCAGTACGGCCAGATCGATAACATCAACAACCCCGCCTACCCCTTCTTCTACGGCTATCAAGATCCGAACATTCCCTTCAACCAGGTGGTCCTCACGGCGACCTACGCCAACAAGGGCTTTACAGCCACGTTGCTGGGCCGCTATGACGGTGGCAAGCGGCGCACCGGGGCGCTCGACTTTGTACCGGCCTGGTTCACCCTGGATCTGAACGTCGAGCTTCCGATCACGCCGTTTTTGACGATTACGGGCAATGTCTTCAACCTCACCGATACCCAGTACGAGTACGTGAGCGGTGTACCGGCACCGGGAACGACGTTTCGGGTGGGGGGGCGATTAGAGTTTGGGGGCTGATCCCTCACCCCCCGGCCCCCTGTCCCACAGGGATCTTTTCCCCTCACCCCCCGGCCCCCTCTCCCACAAGGGGCGAGGGGGAGAAGTAGTTGTCTTGAGGAAAGCCCGCGTCCCTGCGGACAAAATCCTCGCCGCCCCACCGAGCCGCCACAGACTCGGCGTCGGGGGGGAGGGTGAGGGGGCCACGGGTGTCCCCCTCACGCGGGGCGGGGGGTTTGGGGGGAGGGCGCGAAGGGCCCCTCCCCCCGATGGCTTTTGTTTCCTCAAGACAGCTCACCCCAAAGACCCCCCGATGGTTTTGTCTCCCAATTCAAAACACCCACCAAAAAAACCGCCAGATTGTCGCCGCAGACGTCCCGTACCAACTGGCTAAAAATTGGTTTTATCAGGTCAGGGGCTTATTCTGGCCTCAAAGTCGGAAAGGCGATCACATCGCGGATGCTGGGGCTGCCCGTAAGGAGCATGACCAGTCGGTCGATGCCGATGCCGACGCCGCCGGTGGGCGGCAGGCCGTGCTCGATGGCCGTCAAAAAGTCCTCATCAAAAGGATGGGTCTCGGTGGCTCCGGCGGCTTTGGCCTTTGCCTGGGCCTCGAAGCGCTCGCGCTGGTCTACCGGGTCGTTGAGTTCGGAGAAGCCATCGGCGGTTTCGCGGCCATTGATATAAAGCTCAAAGCGCTCGACCATGCCCTTGAGGGTGCGGTGGGACTTGGCCAGGGGCGAAATTTCGATCGGGTAGTCGAGAACAAAGGTGGGCTGGATCAAGGTCGGCTCGCACCGGTGCTCGAAGACGTGGTAGAGAATTTCACCGACGGAGAGGGAGGGGCCGGGCAGGTCGAGGCCGAGGCTCAGAGCCTTGGCGGCAGCATCGGCAGGATCGCTTATTTGATCGAAGGCGATACCGGTCACCTCCTTGACCAAATCGAACATTGTGATCCGCCGGAAGGGTTGAGCCAGATCGATGACGATCTCGGCTTCGGGTTGGAGCTGGGTGGTGCCCAGAACCTGCCGGGCGACGGTGCGCAGCAGCTCCTCGACGAGGTCCATGATGTCGTGGTAGTCGGCGTAGGCTTGATACAGCTCGACCGTTGTGAATTCCGGGTTGTGGCGGGTGGAGATGCCCTCGTTTCTGAAGATCCGGCCCAGTTCGTAGACGCGCTCGAAGCCACCCACGACCAGGCGCTTCAGGTGCAGCTCGGTGGCGATGCGCAGATAAAGATCCAGACCCAGGGCGTTGTGGTGGGTGGTGAAGGGCCGGGCCGCCGCGCCGCCCGCTTCGGTCTGCAGAACCGGCGTCTCAAATTCGAGAAAGCCCCGCTCGTCTAAATAGTGGCGGATGGCCCGAACGATGAGGGCGCGCCGCATGAGAGTCTCGCGCACCTCCGGATTGGCGATGAGGTCGAGGTAGCGCTGGCGGTGGCGCTGCTGGACGTCCTTGAAGCCGTAGTACTCAGAAGGGAGGGGGAGGATGGACTTGGTGAGCAGTTCGTACTCGTGAACGTAAACCGAAAGTTCGCCCTTCTCGGTGCGGCGGATCGTACCGCGCACGCCGATAAAGTCGCCCGCGTCGGTGAGCTTGTCGAGCCACTTGAAGGCGTCAGCGCCCATCGTCTCGCGGATGCGCCGCTTGTCAAAGTACAGCTGGATGCTGCCGGAATCGTCGCGGATCGTAAAGAAAATCAGACCCCCGGCGATGCGGCGCGAGAGGATGCGTCCGGCGACGGCGACGCTATCTTCAACCTGCTGGCCGTTTTCGAGGTCTCGATATTTTTGCTGGAGATGGGCAGCAAGATCGGTACGCTCGAAGCGGTAGGGGTAGGGGTTGATGTTGTGAATGCGCCATTGCTCGGCCTTTTCAAGGCGAGTGTTGCGCAAATTCTCTTCCATGCGGCTCTCTCCAGCTATCCAGAGACTCATCGTAGCGGATGGCGCGGACGGTTTCAGGCTGTCCGAAGACGCATCGTAGCGAATGGCGCGGCAGTTTCAGGTACGCAGGTCGGCGATCGCCTCGCGGGTCGCTCCGGCAATCGCCTGGTCGCTGGCCCTGGGCAGATAAAAGTAGCGCCCGCCCGCCTGGGTAGCGAGTTCTCTGGCAAAACCGGTGGAGACAAAGCGGTTCTCGGTGTCGATGATGAGCAGCTTGAAGCCGAGGGCACGGATGCGGCCGGCGATGGCGAGCAGTTCGGCTTTGATGTCGGGTTTTTCTTCGCCGGGTGCTTCGCCCAGCGAGCGGCTGAGGGGAATGTTGCCCCGACCGTCGGTAATTGCGACGATGATCACCTGGCCGATGTCGCCGGTGCTCTGGGCGTTGAGGCCCAGGTGAATTGCCTGGCTCAGGGCGTGGGCGAGGGGTGAACCGCCGCCGCAGGGCAGGGCATCGAGGCGGCGGCGGGCCTGGGCGATCGAGCGGGTGGGCGGCAGCAGCACTTCGGCTTTTTCGCCCCGAAAGGGCACCAGGGCCACCTTGTCGCGATTCTGGTATGCCTCGGTGAGCAGCCGCAGGACAGCGCCCTTGGCCGAGCGCATCCGGTTGAGAGCCATCGAACCTGAGGCATCGACGACGAAGGTGATGAGCGCCCCGGCCTTGCGCACCAGGCGCTTGGCGCGGAGGTCCGCCGCCTCGACGATCACAGGACGATGGGGGTTGCGCGCCCGGCGGGCTTTTTGGTGGGGCGCGGCGGCCCGCAGGGTGGCATCGACGGCGATCCGGTTTATCCGGCCTCGGGGCAGCATCGGCTTGACGTAGCGCCCCCGCACATCGGAGTAGATTTTGGTGCGCGCTCCGGACTTGCTCCTGCGCCGCAGCGTCTGGGCAAAGGCGAGCAGGTGCGGATCGAGGATCACCCCTTCCGGGTCAAAGACGAATTCTTCGGGCAGGCTGGGGGGTGCCTGCTCCTGCTGTTCGTCGTTTTCGGTCTGGGGGTTGTCCTGGGGAGTGTCGTCCGGCTCGTCGTTCTCGGGAGGCGGAGGCGGTGGGGGCGGCGGGGGCGGGGGTTCCTCCGACTGGATCACCGTCGCACGGGGAATAATCACCAGCTCCACCGCCCGGCGCAGATCCTCGGCGCTCACGCGGGTGCGGCCATCGAGGGCGCAGTGGACGCGGGCGGCCCGCTCAGCAAAGATTTCGGCCCGATGGCCTTCGACCGCACCGCGCAGGGCTTCTTCGACCAGGTAGGCAACCTGCTCCGGCTCGATCGTCACCTCCGGCAACCGCTCGCGGGCAAGGACAATCTGGGTCTGCAGTTCGTCCAGTTCGGCCCGGTAGTGCGCCAAAAAATCCGCTGGATCGCGGGCGTACTGCTGGGCGGACTGGACCACCGCCAGCCGCTCCTCCAGACTGAGTTGCGCCTCCGCACTCAAACAAATGGCGATCCGATCGAGCAGGTGCTCGCGCAGTTCGCCCTCCTCAGGATTGTAGGTAGCAAGCAGCACCGGGCGGCTGGTGTGCTCGAAGCTCAGTCCCTCGCGCTCGATGCGGTTGATCCCCTCGCTCAAGGTTGTGAGGAGCAAATTGGCGATCTGGCTGTCGAGCAGGTTGATCTCGTCGATATAAAGAATGCCCCGGTTCGCCTCGGCCAGTAGCCCCGGCTGGAAGACCGCCTCGCCCTGAGTGAGGGACTTTTCGAGATCGACGGTGCCCAGTACCCGGTCTTCGGTCGCCCCGAGCGGCACCTGTACGAAGGGCACTGGCCGCATCCGGCGCTCGGGAAGGTGACTTGTATAGAGGCGGCGGCACTGGTCGCACCAGCGGTCGGGATCTTCTGGGTCGTCGTTGGCTGGACAACCGGCAATCACCTCGATGGGCGGCAACAGGGCGTGAATGCCGCGCGCCATCACCGATTTGGCGGTGCCGCGCCTGCCGCCGATGGCGACGCCGCCCAGGTGCGGGTCGGTCACAGCGAGCAGCAGCGCCAGTTTGATCGCCTCCTGGGCGACGACAGCGGTGATCGGAAAGGGAGTGGGACCGTTCATGGACAGCTCAGACGCCTTTGAACGAGTGGGATGAGCGGGGCATTCGCCTCCGGAAAGGCGTAATCGCCCAGTTGCTCCGGCAAGACCCAGGCAACGGCGTCGCAGGCGAGTGCCTGGGCCTCGTCGCTTTCACTCTCGCACAAAAAAACCTGCAGGCGGACGCTGAAGGTAGCGTAGGCGTGATCGAGGGTCGCCAGATGTTCGATGACCCGCACCGCAAGGCCCACCTCCTCCGCCACTTCCCGCCGCACGCACGCCGCCGCACTCTCGCCGGGGGCAAGCTTGCCCCCTGGAAATTCCCACAGCCCACCCATCACTCCACCGGGGCGACGGCGGTCGATAAGCACCCTGCCGCCAAAGCAGACGACGGCAATCGCAATCTCCTGAAGGGGCGCAGCGGCGCTCAAGGCGGAGATGGGGCGGCGGTGGAGGTGTCGCACTCTGAGGCTACCGGGCACAGGTAGCAGGCAGGCGGACCCAGCGCACCGACCACCGGCACCGGAATCGGTTCGCGGCAGGTGACACAGTAGTCCATTTCAAACTTTGCGTGACTCAACTCGGCAAAAGCAAAACCATCTTCTTCGATGTAGTAACGAAAAAAATGACCGCTCGACAGCAGCTTTTCGATGAAGTCGTTGAAGGCTTCTGAGTAGTTGCCCCGACCGTCGTATACCCGCCCGCAAAAAACAACGCTCTCGCCCTTTTCGCCCATCAGGCGGCGGCCCTTGTTGACATGGTGGGCAATGTAGTGTTTGATGTCGTAAAAATTTGCCATTTTGCCCTCCCAATAGCCCGCTGAGCGCGATCCCATCAAGGTTGGCCAATAAGCTTAACCCCTGGCCACTGCCAGGATCCGAGTTTTTCTAAAATTTTTTCTGAACAAAGAAATGTTCACAGATCATCGAGAATACGCAGAGAAACTTTGATGAGATAAAAGCGGCCCCTCATCAAAAACTCGATAAAGTTCTTTCTAAAGACGGAGGCCAGATTGGTGTAGCAGTGCCCATGTTCCAGTAGCGAAGGGAGCAGAAGGGTGAATGGAAGAAAAGCTTATAGAAGATCCTTTTTAGCTCAAAGGCGATCAATCCTGGAAGCGGGGCAAAAGTTCCCGCGCCTGCACTGCAGTGGGATCATTTGTGCCTTTATCCCGGCAGGGTTTGTCACTTGTCTGCGCTCGCCGCTGCGCTAGAAATACCAGGGTCTGATCATGGAATCGCTCAAAGGTTCTTCAGGACAAAAAAACCAGGCGGACAACCGCCGCAAAATTCTCGACGCTTCGCTGCAGCTGTTTGCCGAGCACGGCTACGGCGGCACACCCACCAGTCAGATTGCCCAGCAGGCGGGCATTTCTGAGGGAACGATCTTCCGGTACTTTCCCGGCAAAAAAGACATTCTGGCGGAGCTGGTGACCGCCGGCTGGGTGACGATCCTCACCGACTTGCTCAACGAGCTGAGCATGATGGCCGATTACACCGACGTCGAGTCGGTGCTGCGCAGCCGGATGCGCTCGCTTGAGAACAACACGAATTTGATGAAAGTTTGTTTTTACGAGGCCCAGCACTTTCCAGAACTGCGCGAACAGGTCTACAGCGACGTGATCGTGCGGGTTCTATCCGTAGCGGAGGCGTTCTTTCAGACGGCGATCGACCGGGGAGTGTACCGCAAGATGAATCCCAAGACCGTCGCCAAGATCTTTTTGGGGATGTTCATGGTCGCCGGCTTTGGACCCCAGACGATGGGCGGTGCTGCCGAGGGTCCGCAGGCTCTCGACGAGGACGAGATGGTGCGCGGCATCAGCGATATTTTTCTAAACGGTGTGCTCGCCGCCACCTAACCCACCCCGCCCCAGTCCCTGGAAGAAAGACCGGAGGCGAGCCGCCCGCTCAGCGTCCAGAGCCGTTCGCCGAGCAGGCAGAGCGTGGCGGCAATAAGGGGGCTCATCAGAAGCATCAGCGGAAAAGTAGAGGGAGTCTGGCCCGTCCAGTGGTAGATGCTCCAGTGGGTGAGCAGCCCGGCGGTCGGGGCATTGGTGAAGATCAAGCAGACCCCGGCGACGTAGGCGATCTGGCCCAGGGTGAGGGCGAGGATGAGCAGGCGCACAGCCGCCACCTCGCAGGTAAGGGAGCGGGGCCGGGCCGGTAGGCGCAGAGCGGTCGGGGTATTGCGGGAGGGCCGCAGTTGCACCGGCGGCTGGGGACGGCTCAGCCCAAAAGGATCGCTGTAGCCAAATAGCGAGCGCGATCCTGGACGGTAGACCTCCGGAGGAATCGGTACTTCAAGGTAGCCCCCCGGCGGCCAGGCCACCCAGAAAAGTCCCTCGCGGCGCGGCTGGGTCCAGCCGTGGCGTTCGCACCACAACTCGACGCGGCGTCCTTGCACCCGATCACTGTCTTTGTCGTTCATCGACCTCAAGGCAGGGCGGTAGTCCACACATTATAAATGTCCGCCCAGCCGGGAGCAGCAGGGGCTGAAACGAATCGCTACGATGGGATCGAGCCAGAAACAGAAGCGATGCAATTTATCGATCGAGCCGAAATTCAGGTAGAAGGCGGCAGAGGCGGCGACGGCATGGTAGCCTACCGGCGCGAGAAGTACGTCCCTGCCGGTGGCCCGGCGGGGGGCGACGGCGGCAGGGGCGGCGCGGTGGTGCTGGTGGCCACCGAGAATCTGCAGACGCTGCTCGATTTTAAGTACCGCCATTTATTCAAAGCCGACGATGGCGGCAAAGGCGGTCCAAAAAATAAAACCGGTGCCCAGGGAGCAGACCTCCAGATCGCCGTGCCCGCCGGGACAGTTGTGCAGGATCAGGACACCGGAACGATCCTGGGCGATCTGACCCGTGCAGACGAGCGGCTGGTGGTGGCGGTGGGCGGCAGAGGCGGCCACGGCAACACCCACTTTGCGAGCAACCAGAACCGCGCCCCAGATTTTGCCACCGAGGGACGGCTGGGCCAGCAGCGCACCCTGCTTCTAGAATTAAAGCTCCTGGCCGAAGTCGGGATCATCGGGCTGCCGAACGCCGGAAAATCGACGCTGATCTCGGTGCTCTCGGCGGCCAGGCCGCGCATCGCCGACTATCCGTTTACGACCCTGGTGCCCAATCTCGGCGTGGTGCGGCGGCCTACCGGCGACGGCGTCGTCTTCGCCGACATTCCGGGCCTCATCGAAGGAGCGCACCAGGGCGTTGGCCTTGGCCACGAATTTTTGCGCCACATCGAGCGTACGCGGGTGCTCATCCACCTGGTCGCCCTCGATCGGCCCGATCCGCTCGCCGACTACTGCACCGTCAGGGCTGAACTGGAGCGCTATGGCCGTGGGCTCACCGCCAAACCCCAGATCCTCGCCCTCAGCAAAGCCGACCTCTGCCCGCCCGATGCTGCCGGCGACTGGCAGTCCCGGCTCGCCGAGTTGACCCAGAGTCCGGTCATCGTTCTTTCGGCGGCAGCCCACGCCAACCTCGATCTGCTGCTCGGTCGGGTCTGGGGGCTGCTCGAAGTTCCCGCAACTGTCGCCACCTGATTTATGAAAACCCGTCGCCTGTTTGCTCTATCTGGTGCGCTCCTGCTGGGCAGCCTGACTGTCGGAGCCATCGATAAAGCCGAGGCCGCCGCCCGCGAGCGCTTCATCCGGATCATCGAGAAGCTGGAGAAGGCGCGCTTCTGCCAGAGTGGCCGCTGCCGCTACACCGACGTGCGCTTCGAGGTGCGGCCCACCGGTGTACCGGCCCAGCCCTTCAAGGGACTCATCCGCGCCGGTATCCTCCGCCCCTCCCAGGCGCTCGATCAGGCCCGCTACCAGTTCGTATTCAGCGGCGGGCGATGGCGGCTGGTAAGCGGCAGCGAGACGACCGACGTCAACGAGGCCACCTACAGCGGTGAGCACTACGAATTCAGCAGCGCCTACGGTCGTGCCCCTATCCAGGGCAGCCTCACTTCCCCCGGCAACGACCTGGAAACCGGCTACAAGCTGCTGTACCTGAAAATTCTCAATCGCGGCGAGGAGCGCTAAAGCCGTCGGCGTTTACCAGTAGCACCCGCCGGCTTATCGACTGGTTCGTTGAGCAGGATAGACCCGCTAGCGGGCAGCCACCTGGCGGGCTCTGAGGCGGCCATTGAGCAGCGTGATCCGCCAGGACCACTGCTGCATCTGACCGCGCTGCAGCGACTGCTGCAGGTCGTTTTGGAGGTCGCTTTTAAGCCGCCCGAGGGCGTCTTTGTGGTTAAAAAGTTCGCGCCAGCAGCGGTTGACCACCTCTTCGGTGCGCAGCAGATCGAGCGGACCGGCGCTCGCCACTTTCAAAAACAGTTCCGAGCGCAACTGTTCCAGCAGGCGCTCACGCCCATCACCGGCCCGTTTGGTCTGCACCAGGTTGAACGCCTGCACCGCCAGATCGTCGAGGAGCACATCCATCGGCTCCAGGCTTTCTTTGAGCCCGGTCGCCACCAGCAGACAGTGGCCACCGTAGCCGCTGATAAACTGCGCCAGCCCCAGCGTAAAAAGTGCATGGCCAAAAAGCGGTTGGGCTTCGGGAGTCTCCAGTTCAGAGTCGGCGAGAGTGACGACCTGCCTGGGCACCAGATAGGTCTGGCCACCCTCGACCAGGGCCAGTTGCAGTCGCTCGAAGGCAGGCAGGCGCTTCTCGGCGACCGAGAGTTTTGTCGGATAAATCAGTTCAACCGCTTCCACGATCAGGAACTTTGTCCAGAGAAACACCAAGTTAGCACGGTCCTTCTCAAGCCGGCCATCGACCGTAAAGAGCCGTCAAATCCGCCAGCCGCTCCCGCATCCAGGGCTCAATCGCCTCCAGGCTCAAGCAGCGCCAGGCCCAGTTTTTCTCGGCGGTGCCGGGCGTGTTCATCCGCGCCAGCTCATCGAGGCCCAGAATATCCTGTAGCGGAATGATCGCAACATGGCCCACCGATGCGAGGGCAGCCCGGATGAGTGCCCAGTGAATCTCCCAACCGGTGTTGAGGTTGAGATAGCGCTCGGTGGCTCGATGGACCCACTCGGGGGAGCTGTTGTACCAGCCGACGGTGGTGTTGTTGTCGTGGGTGCCCGTGTAGATGAGCGCGTTGCGCACGTGGTTGTGGGGCAGGTGCAGATTGTTGGCCACCCCGTCGAAGGCAAATTGCAGCACCTTCATGCCGCTCAGGCCGTAGTGATCTCTCAGGGCGTCCACTTCTGGAGCCTGGACGCCCAGATCCTCCGCCACCACCGGCAGGCTGCCCAATCTCGCCTCGATCGCATCAAAAAGCCTGTTGCCTGGGCCTTTGACCCACTGGCCACCGATCGCCGTTGTCTGAGTGGCCGGGACTTCCCAGTACGCCGCGAAGCCACGAAAATGATCGATCCGCACCAGATCGACCATATCGAGCATCCGCCGAAGACGCCGGGCCCACCAGATGTAGCCGTCTTTTTCCATCGCCTGCCAGTCGTAGATCGGGTTGCCCCACAGCTGGCCGGTGGCGCTGAAGTAATCGGGCGGCACCCCGGCCACCACCGTCGGATGGCCGTCCTCACCCAACTGAAACAGGTGCGGGTGGGCCCAGACATCGGCGCTGTCAGCTGAGACGTAGATGGGCAGATCCCCCAGGATGCTCACCCCCTTCGCGTTGGCGTAGCGCTTGAGGGCCGACCACTGCTCCTCGAAGAGGTACTGGGCAAATTTGTAATAGAACACCCGCTCCTGCAGTTCTTTTGAGTGCTCGTCGAGCACCGGCTCCTCCCGCCGGGCCAGCTCTGTGTCCCACCGCTGCCAGGGCAAATCGTCGTTTGCTTCTTTGAGGGCGGCAAACAGGGCGTAATCGTCGAGCCACCAGCCCTGCTGCTCACAAAAAGCGTCGAACAGTTTTTTGTCCGCTTCGTTATCGGCCAGAAAATTTTCGCACGCCGTCTCCAGAAGGCGCGTCTTGTAGGCCACCGCCTCCTCGAAGTTGACCTGCGGATGGTGCCATCCAGCGGTGGTCTTCAACTCGTCAGGGGCCAGATCGTCCGGGCTGAGTAACCTGCGCTCCACCAGCGCCTCCGGATCGACCAGTAGCGGGTTGCCCGCAAAGGCTGAGATCGACATGTAGGGGCTATTGCCAAAGCCGGTGGGCGTCAGGGGCAGGATCTGCCAGAAGCGCTGACCGGCGGCGGCCAACAGATCGATGAACCGCCTTGCTTCACTGCCGATACTGCCGATACCGAAGGGACCGGGCAGGCTGGTCGGGTGCAGCAGAATACCGCTAGACCTGGGAAGCTGCAAAAAAAACTCCTTTGCTTCTCTAAGAGTCTAAGCTGCCGGAGCCGCTTTGGCTGTAGCGGTCTCCTGGCTGGCGGCAAAGCGGGTGAGACTATCGAGCATCGCCGTCTGCCCCAGCGCCAGCGGCAACAGCGACACACCCGCCACCGTGCATTGAATCCAGCCATCGCCCCAGCGCCAGCGGATGTGACCATCGACGCCCTGCCAGAGCACCATCTCAAGGGAGTTGTCGTTTAACCGGGCGATCCGATGACCCAGCGGCACCGGCCCAAAGTACGAATAAAATTCGAGCCCCGCTTCCATCGCCTCCGGCAGCGAGGCAGGAAAGCTCTGCGTCCAGGCCCAGCGGCGGACCAGATCGAACTGTGTCAGGCAGCGCCTGATCGTGGCAGCCCCAGCGGCCACCTGCACGCGCACGGTCGATTGCTGAAACGATCCAAACATAGCTTCATTCTGGCATCGCTCCTCGGATCGTAGAATGGCCCGAGCACCCCACGCACCGATGAACCGGATTCTTCCTGCTCTGATTTTTTGCCTGCTACTGGTGGTGCCACAGGTGTTCGCCGCTTCTCCGCCCGAGATTATCGACCGACCGATTCCTTTTGGGCCTGAGCGGCGCGCCCTCACCCTCCAGTACATCCGGCAGCACTACGACCCAGAGGCAAGCGCGATCGCGATCGTGCCGCGCATGATCGTTGTTCACTGGACTGACGGTCCTACCCTCGCCTCCGCCCTCGCTACTTTTACCCCTGCCCGCCTCTCTGGCCGCACCGACATCCGCAAGGGCGGTCCTCTCAACGTCTCTTCACAGTTCGTCGTCGATCGCAACGGCACAATCTACCGGTTGATGAGCGAAACCCAGCTGGCGCGCCACGTCATCGGCCTCAACTGGCTCGCCATCGGCATCGAGAACGTGGGTGGTCCCCGATTGCCCCTCACGAGTGCCCAACTCGCTGCCAACGCCTGGCTGGTGCGGGATCTGGCCAGGCGCTTTTCGATCGAATATCTGATTGGCCACCTCGAGTACAGCCGCTTTCGAGGCAGTGCCCTCTGGCGGGAGCGCGTCCGGGGCTACTTTACCGGCAAAGACGATCCTGGCCCTGCGTTTATGGCCCGCCTGCGCGCCCGAGTCGCCGACCTCAAGCTCAAGGACCGGCCCTGAGTCCCAGCAGGATATAATACCGATCGAGTGCGGGTGTAGTTTAGTGGTAAAACCACAGTCTTCCAAACTGTCGTTGCGGGTTCGATTCCCGCCACCCGCTTCAAAGCTTTCAGGCTCCAGGAGCCACTTCCAGCAATTGATCCACTGAGATGAACCGTGGATCTTTGGGGGTATTTGTGGGCAATTGTGGGCCGTTTTTTGTTACCAGCTTGCTACCGGTAGCAGAGACTGCTCCGGTAGAATTTTGACCACAGAGTAGAGTTTGGTCCTTCCAGGAGCTGTCGGTGGACGAACAGATCGAGGAAGCGAACGCACGGCTGAAAGCGGTCGGCATCGCCGTGCGCGTTCACAAGAAAGGCGACTATCTCTACCTGCGGGCCATCCTGCCTGCCAAACCGGGCAGCAAAAAGCAGGAACCCCACTGGCAGTTCATCGCCGCGACTGCCTTCGCCCCCTGGGTACGGGCCAATAAAGTCGGCCTGCGCCGGGTGGAACGCGAGGCCCACACCGTTTACCAGGCTCTGTGCAACCAGAACTTTAACTGGGCGGAATACCTGAAATTCGAAGAAACAGAGCCGGAAGCGCCGCCGGTGGTCACCGCTGCTCAGTGGATCGAGCGCTTCAGAGAGGACTACTTCAAGGACAAGCGGGAGACCCTGCAGACGCTCTCCACCTGGCGCAACAACTACGATATGGTCTTCAGGCACCTCGATCAGGACGGTCCCCTCACGATCGAGGATATGAAGCGACTGGTGATGGGCACCAAAGCCGATAGTCGCTCCAGGAAGGGGTACTGTGAGGCACTGAACAGGCTTGCCCGCTTCTCAGGTATCGAAGTTGATCTCTCACCGCTCAAGGGCGACTACAGCCCCGAGAGCGTAGTGCCGCGCGACCTGCCCAGCGACGAGGCGATCTATTCCTGCTACGCGGACATCGAGCTGCCTCACTGGCGGTGGGTCTACGGGATGATCGCCACCTACGGCCTCAGACCGCACGAGGTGTTCCACCTTGAACTTGATGAGTTCATGGGAGGAGGCGAGATCGTTGAAGTAGGGCGGGACACCAAGACTGGCCAGCGCTACTGCTGGCCACTGTACCCTGAGTGGATCGATGATTTCGGACTGAGGGACATTCGACTACCGCCCATCAAACTGGACCGCGACAATCAGGCTCTCGGAGGTGCAATCAAACAGGCGTTCCGGCAGCAGTACGGCTTACCTTTCAAGCCATACGATCTGCGCCACTGTTGGGCAAGGCGCGCCTCGGAATTTCGGATCGAGGTGGCTTCGGCGGCATACATGATGGGTCACAGCGTCCAGGTACATATGAAAACCTACCACCGCTGGTTCGGCAGAGGACATTACCAGTTAGCCTATGAGGCTCTTACCCGGCATCCAGACCGGCCACAACCACCATCTAAACGGGAATAAACGCTGTGAATGTGAGGTACTGCACTCATGTCAGGGGCTCGAACTTCCTCTACCAATTCAAAGACAGATGGAGAGTAGGGGATTTTCAGTCCTAGTTTCTGAGGCCAAAAGCCTGTTGGAGACAATTTTTAAGGAGGCGTCCTGTCTATTGGTTACAATTTTGGGTACAGATTCACGCCGATTCAGCATCTTTAGCAGGTTGATCTGGCACCAACTGTGCTCGCAGAAGAACTAAAGTAGATCGGCGAGAGTGCGCTCATAATGGCTGTGTGCGCGAGAACTTGGTTGCAGGCAGAGTGAGTAATCAGCAGTAAGTTGCATCGAAACGACTGTCAGATTGAGGCAGTATACAATTTTATCATGTTGATAGTTTTGTAGTTATAACCGGGTGGGCAGCCCAAACAGGCGTGATAATGCATCCACATTAGCTCTAAGGGTGTAGGAGCTTCATCTTCTCTTGTATCAAACAAATAGTATCTAGCTTACTTGCTTCACCAACTGCTCAGGACAAATTTACATATAGTATCTGTAAAAGTATTCTACAATGTCTTCCTCACCATTTAGGTATTTAAGAATTGCGCCAACTTCTCGAGCCGCTTTAAGTGTGATGGGCCGAGAATTCTCAAAACGCGAAGAATTCCAATTCATTTTGGTTAGCGCAAGAATTTCTTGAGCAAGAACTGTTGAAGTCTGCTGCGTGAACTCGCATTTGAACTTTAAAGGCTTAGGTACGTACATTCCTGGATACTCTTTGTAGAAGTCGATCGAGCCAAAGGTGTAGAGAACATGAGAAACTTCGTCTAGCTCAATCATTGTTCCCCTAAGTGGCGGGTAATACTCGTTTCGGTAAAGCCTTGTTCTATTGTACGAATCGTCCAAATTCAAAAAATCGTAAAAATTTACTCTATTACTTTTGAGAACTTCTTTAAAACCGTTGAATTCACAATCGGTATACTTCGAGCTTTTGTGCATAACAAATCTCGTTGGCATTGTATCGTGTTCTTGTTTGTATGCATGCAATATTCTTTCCATTAAAGTTGCTGCATCTTCTTCTGCCAAATGGGGCTGCCGATCATCTTTATCGAGTTTGGCAGGAGCACCTCGTAAAATATGACCATAACCTCTTTCGTTAAAAATTTGCGCAGTACTCGTCAGAAGCTTTGATTTATCGAGACTTTGATAAAATGCTAAACCAACATAGCAGGTTGGATAATCGTAAGGGTTTAAGGGCATTCTCCAGGGTGTAGCCCCAGATTTATAATACAGGGCCAGGTAAATGTTCCATGCGCATGTTGCATCATCTTGTAGTGCTTTGTTCTTAAAGCCGGAGCGTCTCTTTTTTCTTTGCTTTCTGGCATCGATATCGTAGGTTGTCTGTCTTATATATTGAACTGGTCTTCGAAGACGCATTGCTTTTGCTTTAAGGTAGTCATGGAAGATCAGCTTTTGCTTAAACACAACCAGACCTTGCAGTTTGGATATGTGCTCGGCCTCATCCTCAACATCCTCTAGGTCGTCAAGGATATCAGTTAGAAATTTGGGTGGAGCACAAATCAAGACATCAACCGCACTTTTTTGAACAATGTATTCCATAGCTTCAATAAACAATTCGGCGACATTGGTCACTGCTTGGTTGTGCTGGACTCCTGCCGTAGCTGCGATCAAATCTTCTTCGGATACTGCTTTGCACCTCTGTTGTGAGAATGCTAGCGAGATAGGTAGGGGACTATGTTCACCAAAGCCGGGGAATGGAGGGTAAAGATTGGACGTAAGCATTCACGTGCTGGTCTTGACGGAGCGATAACAGACTGTACGCTTTCGGTATGAGTGCGTTACCACCCCTGCCCAGCCGTGACGAGTTATTGCAGATGCCCCAGCCGCAGGCGATTGACTTGTTGCTGGAGTACATTACCCGCCTGGGGGGCATCGTTGAACAGTTGCAAACCCGTCTGGCCACCGACAGCACCACCTCAAGCCGTCCCCCCTCCGCAGACCTCCTCACAAAGCCCGAATCACCCAAACCCAAGCCCGAAGGAGAACCCAAGGTTCCGAAAAGAAAACCGGGTGCTCAGCCCGGCCATCAGGGCAAAACCCGCAAAGGCTTCGGCACCCCAGACCGTTTGGAAGCGGTCTCGCTGGGGGAGTGTCCCCAGTGCGGCGGGAGGCAGTGGCAGACCCTGAGCGTCGAAGCGCGGCAGGTGGCCTGTTTTGCCGAGCGGCCTCTCGAAATCGTCGAGTTTCGCCGCCCGACTGGATGCTGTACGCACTGCCGGAGCACCCACACCCCAAAGTGGCCCAGCCGTCTGGTCGGTCACTTTGAGCTGGATGCCACGCTCATGGCGGTGCTGAGTTGGTTGGGCCACTACGGCCATCTCAGTCTGGACAAACAAGCCGAATTCGTCGAGAGCTTGTGCGGCTGGCGGCCTGCGGTGGGGACGCTGGCGGCAGTCAAGGAGCGCACGGCCCTGGCGGTCGCTGCCAGTGTGCAGGCGGCCTGGCAGCATCTGGCCACTGAGGCGGTGGTGTATGTGGATGAGACGCCCTGGCCGGTGGCTGGGTGTAAAGAGTGGTTGTGGCACTTTGGCAGCGAGCGGCTGAGTCTATTTCATGCCGGGCAGACGCGCTCGCGTTTGGAACTGCGTGGTCGGTTGGGCGAGCGCTTTTGTGGCACCCTCGTCAGTGATGACTTCAGTGCCTACAACGGCTATCAGGTGCAGGCGCAGCAAAAGTGTCTGGCCCATCTGCGGCGGCATTTCAAAAAACTCGCCCTCCATCCAGCCGAGCCAGCAGGCATCGGCGCGGTCTTCATTGAGCTGATTGACGAAGCGTTCAAGCGCTACCGGCAGTGGCAGCAGGACGGGGACAGCGCGAGTTGGCAAAGTTGGGGGCAGCAGTTTCGGGTGCGGGTGGAGCAGGCGATCCGCACCTGGCAACCGAAAGCAGCCTATGCAGGGAGCAAACTGCTGCGCTCGTTGCAGGAGCGCGCTGGGCAGTGGTGGCAGTTTTTGTCGAATCCGGCGGTGCGTCCGGACAACAATCTGTCGGAGCGGAACTTACGCTTGGCTGTGACCCGGCGCAAAGTGTCGGGAGGAAGCCGGTCGCAGGCAGGGTATGCCCAGACGGCGGACTTGTTGAGTGTGATCCAATCGTGTCGGCGGCAGGGCCGCTCGGCGATGGAGTTTTTCGTGCGAGCGTTGCAGGCAACCTATCATGGGGGTTTTGCTCAACCGTCACTGATCCCGGAAACCAGCACCTGAACAGTTACGATTGGACTTATTGCTTTGTTTTCCTTCAATGCCTCCCTGAATGACCGCAAACCAATGAATAACTGCTTCAATAGTCTTATTAGTTCCAACTATGCCAATCAGTATTTCCTTGCGTAACTCGTCATTTTGTATAAGCGGGCCGTACTGCATCAATCCAAAACGAATATCGATATGTTTGCCATCATTCCCAAACTGAAGTTCTGGCTCAGGCAGAAATCTAGTTTTCATAATACGCCTCAAAAATCTAGCTTCAATTGGTTTTCGTCTATCAGCTTGGCGTCAGAGGAACTCTTACTCTCATCTTCGTCTTCGTCCGCAGTAGATCTCCAATAGCCATCGTCAATTCCAAATTCAGACTCGTACCTCATAAGGTCTCCGAACTTCAAATAAGAATACTCTGGATTGAGCAAACTTCCTTGTTGCTGAAGGTACCTTGCCCACATCACTACCTGCCTGAAAACAGCCAGATTCTTTTCTATCTCCTTGATTTTTCTTAGCTTCTCGTAAGCATTAGGTAACGGCAGGTACCCATTTTTTGTGAACCTGTAAGTGGGTTCAATTTCCAAATACCACTCCCCATCATACCGTTGAAATTGACCGATGAAAGCTGAATGCCTGTAATATTCGGACTCTGATTTTGAAGTGGTAGTAGTGCTGCTTGAATTCGTTTCTTTTGCCAGAGTTATCACTTTAGTTTTTGTTGAAAGCGTGGTTTTTTGAGAAGACTCTATTCTAGAGTAGCCTTTGAAAACTTCTCTAGATGTGATATTTTGAGTGGCTTTATATTTAAACTCTCTTGGTGCCAAATCAGGAGTTGGTCTAAAGTAAAAAATTCCTTTGCGAAATAGGAATCCTACTTCGTCATCCACACGTTCTCTTAAAGCGCTATTTAGAAGTTGTATGAACTGACGATATTTTTCTGGACTGTCAGTAGTAGACCATTCTGCAACGTCAAACTCCTCCATTGTCGTTAAATCACAAACATTTTCATAACCATTGCTGGAAGGATCAAAAAATGAAAATATTGTGTTATCTTCGAGAAGCCAGTCTTGCCTTTTGCGTACATTACATTTTATCAGTTGATCGTTGATGGCTCTAACACTAGAAAATCTAGTTGCTGCGGCAAATATAGATGGTCCGATATGGTCTACTCTCAGTAAATTCGAATACAAGAGTTCAGATTTTTTGGCAGGAGAAAAATATATTCCTATTTTCGGATCAATGGCAAGGGCTTCAATGGCTAGCGCAGAAGAAATATCAAATTTGTCTTTGTTTTTATCAAAATATATCTTTCTTTTTTGCCTAGCTTTCTGGTCAGTGAATCTGTCTTTAATCGAAACCCAATAAGCCTCCTCAGACTCCAGTCTTATGACCACGAGAATCACTGGAGCATTTCCTTGCATCCAGTAATCAATGTCTGCAGCATCACAAGTCCATTCAAATTTGTCGTCTGTTTCTGCTGTGAATTTGTTTTTCCAAGTTTTGGACTGTACTTGAACAATCAGATTCGTGACTTCGTTTGTCGCAGAGTTTCGAAACTCGATATATCCATCAATTCCTGCTTCAACACCACCGCTTGGATTCCACAGATGACCCATGGAGAGTACTACCTTCTCTATATAATTAATGCCCTGCTGCCCAGAGATGCTATTTTGGCTAATTTTCTTCGGTGACATCCAACCACCTCTAAGTTGTGGAGTTACTATAATCATAATGCTTCAAAAATCGTCGAATACAATGATACCTTCTTAGGTTGAAAGCTAGTGTGACATTTGTAATGAACAACATCACTCCCGCTGCTGGCATCGAGCTTGAGGCGAGTGAGTAGGTCGCAGTGCTTCTATATTTGCTCCAGTGGCTGTACAGTGTGCTGGTAGAAACATCTGGGTCTTTTTGAGAATATCCCTACAGCGTGCTTGGAACGTCGTTTTGGCGTCAAGCAAGTGGTAGAGAGGAAATCCGCTCTGGTGGGTAGGGGGACATGCTACCTCATGGACAAGAGTTTATATCTTATCAAGAGATAGCTAATTGGCAAAAACGCTGGTTGCAAACATGACTGTGCAGATTTGATATGGTTTGCCCGAGAAAGATAGTCTAGATGATTCCCAAGCCGCCGTGCTTGCTAGGTCACCGGCCTTCTGCATTGCAGGAATGCACTCTAGAGATTGAAGCAATTCCTAACGTGGTAACGGAGTGTCATCGCTTTCTGCGGTATGGCCAGGAGGTTGTGGGCGGCTTCTCAGTTGCTGGACCTGATTTGACGCTTCCTGATAGAGATGGCGGATTCTCTGGTAGATCTCGCGGCGGTAGACTCCCTGGGCGTCTCGAGCTGCAAGCAGGATACGAGTCTGCATCGCCACCTGCTGAATGTCGCGCTCAGGCTCACGCAGCAACGGCAGCTTGACCTTCGTGCCGTTGCCAGAGGTTCGCTCCAGCCTGGCTTTAAGGTAGCGCAGCTTGATCTCTTCGGTGCCTACTTCTTCCCATAGGGTCTTGTCCTGGAAGAAGTACTCGCCGCGCTGCAAAGCACCGATCGTGGCTGCGTGGCACTCTTTTTGGGCTTTCCAGTCACCGATCGAGTCCTTCCACTTTGGGTTGTAGCCAAATAGCTGATCGACAACCGCCGTGCGTGTCCGCTCATCTGAACAGCGAAACACGTAGAGCCGATCGACGTTGCCGAGGATCGAGTCGAAGGTCTCGGGCATCCGCCGCTCGATGATCCCTTTGTCCTGACAGATGAGCTGGAAGAGGACGCCGAGCTTGCGCGCTTCGGCCAGACCCAGCATCAGGGTGTCGGTGGTGTACTCGTGAAATTCGTCGGCGAAGACTGGCCAGAACTTGTCGTTGCGCGAAGCCAAGGCATTGAGCCGCAGGGCGGCCATGTAGATGGCCGAGAGCAAGAACCCGCCCAGAATCTGAACGCCGTCGCGGCCCAGATAGGCGCTGCTCAGATCGACCAGGAGAATTTCGTTTTGGTCGATGATCTGTTGCAGGTCGAAGCTCGGTTGGGGATGGAGGAGGGTGCAGGTGATGGCCGGGTGGTCGAACAGCAGCTTGATTTTGTTGAGGGAGGCTTCGAGCATGGCGTGCCGATCGCGGGGGGTAGGCAGGGCATCGATCACCCGCTGCAGGTATGCCTGATAAAAGGGATTGCCGTGGTTGCACTGGGCATAGAGGCTCTGGCGGTAGGTTCTGCCCTCATCGCCCGGATCCCAGGCGAGATAAGCCTCGGCTGGATGGCGACCGGCGGTAAGCATCAGGCCCAGAATTTCTTTGAGGATGCCGCCGGAGCGGGCCTGCAGGGCTTCTGGTCCGAAGGCGTCGCGGATGGCATCGAGCAGGAAGCCAGCTGTGAAGGCAATGGCATCCTCTTCGCACAGTCCTGGATTGCACACTTCCAGGATGTTGATGCCCACGGCATAGTCGGGGTTGCAGGGATTGATAAGGTGGGTGCGGGCCAGCGCTTCGGGGCTGAGGCGAACCAGGATGTCGTCGATCACCTCGGGTGTCGGAGAGAGAAAAGCCAGGCCGTAGCCCATGTCGATGAGCTTGAAGGCTTCCTGGGCGGCGCGGGCGGTCTTGCCGACTCCAGTCGCACCCAAAAACAGGCCGTGGGAGGGGACAATGTGAGGGTTCCACAGCGACTGGAGCATCGACCCACTCCGTCCTCAGTGCGACTGGGCACTGTTGTGCAGAATCGATTCGAGCAGCGCCTGGTCGGAGGAGAGGGTCTGGAGATAGTAGTTCAGCACGTAGGCACCAGTCTGCAGTTGCAGGTTGAGGGAGCAGGAACCAGGAGCAGGCCCGCCAAACCCGCTTCCAGAGCAGCCAGTACCGCCTGGACCAGGCAGTTGCGGAACCAGGCCGCTCACGATCCCGGCCTGATACTCGCCGTCGTTGGCTGCCGGGAGTGCGGCCTGGATGTCTGCACTCAGGTCATTGAAGGCTGTCTGCCACTGCGGATACTGGGCCGGTAGCTCCGGATCGCCTGATAGGAAAACGGCCTGACCATGCAACTGCTGCGCCCGGACGACCAGATCCGAGACGGGTCCGGCAGCAACTGGAACAAAGCTGGTGAGAAAGCTAAGCAGCAAGACCGTCAGGAAGAAAGACCAGAACCGGCCCCGATGGATAGGAAAGTCCAATTTTTGAGAACGCATCTGGTGCTCTCCATCAGGGTTTTGGCGGGCTGATCTTCTGGTAGGTGTTGATCGACGAATGCACAACCAGGATCGTGTTCTGCACACTCTGCGAGAGGGCGAGCAACCCGACCGCCGTGAAATCGGCGACCGCCTGTGCGTCAGGCGCAAAGCTCTGCGCGCTACCGGCGGCATCGACGGTGTTCACCGTTCCAGTCACCGGGAATCCGAATGTGGACAGGGGACTGTTGCCCGCCGCCTGATAGTCGCTGTACTGCTGCTGCACGAGAACGACGAAGCTGGTGGCGCAGGCAGCTTCGGTATCAAAGTTGGCGACAAGGCTGGAAGCAGCGGGATCCCCCAGGCCAACGGCCCGGATGACGGTCTGGCCCTGCTCGGCCAGCAGAGCAGGCGACTGCTGCACCGTCTGCAGGTTCTGGGCTACAGCCTGGTGGCCTGCACTGGCCGCAGCCTCGTAGCTGTAGCGGCTTGCAATCATCCAGTCTCGGACCTGCAATCGTAGGGCTTCTCGACCAGGATTATCTGCAACTGGGGATCGCTCCCGGCCAGAATTAATTGCAACTGAACCTGCAATCATCCCCTCCCTGACCTGCAATCATCTGAGTGGGCCAGCATTATTTGCAACTGTGAATTCGGTGATGGCCACTCGATTTCGGAAACTCTAGCCGCATTCAGCATCCCCAACATCCAGCGCTTTGTCAGACCATATCTGTACTCGCGGCCCACGCTGCTTATCCCTTGCCATGCTTGCTGCGAAACACCCGCCAAGCCGAGATGTTGAGGATGATTCCCAGCCCCACCTTCAAGGCCGACGCCGAGACGGCACCCACCAGCAATCCACCGACCACCGCCCCGACCACCGAGCCGATACCCATAGGAATGACCATCTGGCCGAACACTTCGCGCTTGGCAAACGCACCACGGCTGTTGTATTTGAGCACCCCCACCAGCACTGTCGGCAGGCTGACCAGCAAGCTGGCGGTACCAGCGCTCTTGATGTCCGCGCCAAAAGCAAACACTAAAGTCGGAATGATGATTTCTCCCCCTGCCACCCCCAGCAGACTGCTGACCAGGCCAATCACCAAGCCGAACGCGACACCAGCCGCGACACGCCAGCCCAAATCCGGCGGCAAAAATGCTGGTAGTTGACTGGGCAGCAATCCCTCAACCACCAACGCTACCCCGATGACCACCAGCAGCACCAGGATCACCCGCTCCAGTTGTTCGTTGCTCAGACGCCCGGCGAGACTCGCTCCCCAAAAGGCCGTCACCACCGCCCCGCCCACCAATGAGCTGACCACCGGCAACAGCGGCACGACGGAGGCAAAAGATAGCGTGCCGCTGCGGATGGCCAGCGAGGCGAGCACGGTCACCAGGCTGACCGCCAGGTTCAAAGGCACCGCCTGCCCGGCGGCGTACCCGAGGGGACCGACCAGCACCGGCAGACGGAACTCCGCCCCACCCAGACCGATGAGCCCCCCCAGCGCGCCGATAGGCAGCGAGTACAAAAAGGCAAGCCGGGGCCGATGGTCTGCCGACACAGGAACCGATGGTGGGATATCAGGGCGCAACTCACTCACAGGCAAATTCCAACGCAGGTATTCTTCACATAGGCAACACCAACGCCAGCATCCGCTCCTGCAAATCCCGTGCGCGGGGGATATCGAGCTGCCCCCGGAACAGCGAGCGGATCTCCACCGGTCGGGCATTGAACTGCTCCGCCAGGCTGCGAACGTCGTACCCACTTGAGGCAAGCTGCTTCGATGAAAACCTTCCTTCTCTATCTCGTCACGGCCCTCGCCGAAATCGTCGGCTGCTATCTACCTTACCTCTGGCTCAAGGACGGGCACTCGATTTGGCTGCTGGTGCCGGCGGCGATCAGCCTGGCGTTGTTCGCCTGGCTACTGACGCTGCATGCGACCGCCGCCGGGCGCGTGTATGCCGCCTACGGCGGCGTTTATATCGGCGTTGCTATCGCCTGGCTGTGGGCCGTCGATGGTGTGCGGCCGACGCCTTGGGATGTTGCTGGCGTCGGTGTTGCCCTGACCGGCATGGCCATCATCATGTTTCAGCCCCGCTGAACATCACCCGCAGCATCCGCGCTGCGCTGGTGCGTCGGGCAGCATCAGGTCTTTGAGGATCGTGCAATCGACGGCCGGGCCACCTGCGCAACTCGTGGTGCAGGCATCAACGAAGCGGACGAGACTGGCTTCGAGCGCTTGCAATTCACCAAGCTTGACGCGCACTGCGTCGAGATGTGCTTGCGCGATAACGCGCGTTTCCACGCAATCGCGCTCTTTGCTGGTCGCTAAGGACACCAGCTCCCGCACCTGGTCGATGGAAAATCCGAAGTCGCGACAATGTCGGATGAAAGTCAGCTGCTGCTGGGCCGCGCCGCCGTAGACCCGATGGCCGCTGGGGCGACGTGAGGCCGCAGGAATGAGGCCAATTTCCTCGTAGTAGCGAATCGTCGCAACGGTGCACCCGGTGCGGGCGGCCAAGGTTCCGATGGTTAGAGCAGCTTCAGCGGTGGGCATCGCATTTCGTCCTTGTATCTCAAGTTACTTGAGGTTCTATAGTGACGATAGTGGAGGACTGCCCCTCGTGACAATCTAAGAGGACAACATGAAAAAACGGCTGACGCTCCTGGGCTTGGGCACCGTTGCTTGCGGTGCCTGCTTCCTACTGCTGATCTTGCCGACTCTGGCTGGTATTGCCGCTAGCGGCTTTGTCGCCGGACTGATCTGCCAGTCCGGCCTGATCGCGGCCGTGGCCGCTGCCGTGTTGATCGCCATTGTGCTCCATCGCCAGCTAAGAGCCTGTGCGATGGCGTGTAGCGTCGAAGGCATCTGCGGCTGCGGCCTGTCACCGGAGCCGCGTCCATGAATGCACATCCTGACCATGCGGCCATAGTTTGCACGCTGGACGCGGCCGACATGCAGCAACGCCTGGCACGGATTCGCACCCTGTCGCATACAGCTCTGCGCAATCACCGGCAGCGGGAACGCACTCTGACTTTGCACTATGTACCAGCCGCTGCCGAGGAAGTCCGCGCGCTGGTCGAAGCGGAGCAGGCTTGCTGCGCCTTCCTTGACTTCGCGCTGAGCGAGACGGCCGCAGGCATTAGTCTGGTCATCACCGCGCCGACAAATGCAGGTGAATTTGCGCCCATGCTGTTCGCGCACTGGACCAGGGTTGAGGCCGACAGCCCCGTGGCGAGTTGTGGCTGTAGCGTCCCGTGCCCCTGACAGCATGGGCGCTACAGCGACAGGTTACAGCGCTGAGTGCTTCGACCACTCTTTGTGGGATATTGCCTCAAGACTAGAGCTTGTGATGGACTGGCGAATGCGAGGCAATGGGTATGCAAGGAATAATCTTCGACCAGCAAAGGCCATAAATAAGAGATCTGGTGCATCGAGAGATTTACAGCAATGATTGTCTTGTTATGGTCCCTTCTGCTTCTGATCGGGGTCGCAGTGATCGTGTGGGGAGCAGAGACCTTCGCTCTTCACCTCGGGGCTGCCTCTGTACAGCTTGGAGTGAGTACTTTTGCTCTGGGGGTGCTGCTTGCCGGGGCAGAGCCCGAGGAATTGGTGACCGTCGTCACCGCCTCCTTGCGTGGCTCGCCAGGTATCGCCCTGGGCGATGTGATCGGTGCCAACGTGGCAATCTGCCTGGTTGCCCTTGGAGTCGGAGCAGTGATCGCCCCGCTGCCCTTCCGTTCGCGGGTGTTGCGCTATGCCCTGGCCGGTTTGCCGGTTGCGGGCATTGCCTGCTGGTTCACCTGGGACGGGATGGTTGACCGCCCAGAAGGGATAGTGCTGATCGGGCTCTACGTCCTTTACGTGGCGGTTATCTGGTTTTTTGAGGGTCGCCCGCCCGCACTGGGGGAAGTGGAAGAAATCGAGGAGGCTGAAGCAGAATTGGCCATTGCCGACCGGACCCCCACTCCAAAGCGGGTAGGCCGCGAACTGTTGCTGGTGTTGCTCGCAGTGGCCGCGATGGCAGGTGGTGCCAGCTTGCTGGTCGAGGCCGTCCAGCGTATCAGTGGCGTGGAAGAGACCCAGACAGACCTGGGTCTCACTCTCGTCGGGTTCGCCACGGCTTTCGAGCTGGTGGTGCTGGCCTGGTCGGCATCTCGGCGAGGAGCCTCCGAAACAGTCGTCGCTGGTGTGGTGGGCTCATTCGCCTACAACTCAACGATGACACTGGGAGCAGGTGCCCTCGTTCAGCCCCTCGTCATTGAGGACACAGCCCGGTTGCACTTGCCGCTGCTGGCGATGCTCACCTCGCTCGCTCTGGTGATCGCCCTGGCTGTTCCCAAAAAACAACTCGGTCGTCTTGCTGGGCTGATCTTGCTCGCCGCCTATCCGCTATTTGTGCTGGCTGTTTTGTTCCAATAAAGAAAAGGAGCACTTTCTTGACCGCCGATCCATCCTTACACAAAAGAACGAGTCCTCAGCCTGGGGGTCAAAAAAGTCCGTCAAGGTATCAAAGTCAAGGTTCTTACGGCTACAACCAGTTTTCTTCCTTTTCGCCAGAGATGCCAGGATGCATAGTTGGCAGTGCTTTCGGATAGTTGCATTTAATCCCGGTTGAAAAAGCGTTGATTGCAGATCCAGCCTCCGATGATTTCAAGCCGCTACACCTACCGCTCAAACCGGACATTGACGGCTCTGGACCGACGGCCTATGCGGTTATCAACGTCAACATTTACCCGAACGACAACGATGGGCGCAGAGCCTACCATGGGCAGTGGTTGAATCTGGTACAGCAACAATCTGCACCGCTTTTGCTTGAAATCTACAAAGCCTACATGCTGATGACCTATGCTGAGAGCAGAGGGTCTCTGCAAATGCGTTTCAGTGCCGAGGTCGAGCAGTTGAATTTAACGGCAGGCATCGATCTTCAGCCACCCCAACTGCCTCCAGGAGAGCAACCACCGTGAGCGACATCCGCAACGTAGCGTACCAGCAAAGCACCGAAGAGCGTCTGCATCGCCTGCGCTCGCTGGTCAAAGCTGTGGAGGAGACAGCGGATAAGGTGAGCAAGCCAGTGGGAAGCCAGTTTTTCCAACCCCAGGTTCCGGCACTGCCAACAACCTGAGGCGGTAGAGGACGCATGGTCTGTTGCGCCAGTAAGGCTCTCAACATTTCTACTTGCTCACCGTTGACAGAGCCTGGCAACAGCTCAATGCTCGTTTGTTTCGAGAATGCTCAAGATGAGTTGGAGGGCGGAGATCTGCTGCTGGACGCTCTCCAGTTTCAATTCGTCACCTGCAACCCGTCGGAGGTCTGCAGCGAGATTCTTGGAGCCAATTAGTTCGACCACTTTTGCCTGGGGCACATTGCAACGTAGCAGGGCAACCAGCACGTCGAAGGAAGGATCGTCCGGGGCCAGAGCGAACAGCCGGTGGACCACCTGAATCTTGAGCGGTAGATCCCGGATTTGCTCGAAGCGGGGGTCTTTTCTGAGCTTTGCCCGGCTGTAGAGTGTCTGCGGCGCGTAGCCCAGATCTCTGGCGAAGTCGTTGAAATTCTGGTAGGGTTCGCCGTTGTCTTTGCTCCAGTGCGACCACAGGCGCTGCTCTTTGACGGCGAACGCCGCCTCGGCCTGCTCCTGCCAGGGCCGATTCTTGTCTTTGAGGATGGAGACGTACTGGTCTTTTTGATCCATCTGCGGCGCATCCGCCGGGCTCTAGATCACGTCCATCGCCCGCCCTGGTCGCCCTGAACTATATCGCAACTGGAGCGGGAGTGACCTTCTCACAACACGCCGCACGGGGGTAGCGACAGAATCTACGGGTCGAAGATGCCCCGGCCCCGATTATCGAACAGTCCTCCGTCGCCCCGGTTGTCCAAAATTCCTCCACCTGGCCCATTGCCGAGGCTCGCAGGATTGAGGGGATCGTAGCCGCCGCCGCTACCCGCGAGGGGTGAGCTGCTTTCACCTGAAGCGCGTGTCGTTGTGCCCGAAGGGGCTTTCAGCACCACCTCCACCTGAATGCGTTGGGTGGCACTCGTCTGGGACTGCTCGTTCAACGCATTCCTGAAGACCACTTCCCCCGGTTTGCGGCTGCGCATCGACTTGAGCCGCACGCTCAAACCGGCGGCCAGTTGCTGCAGCCGGGACTGCTTTGCTGCACCCGCCTCTCCTGCCCTCCGCTTTGCTCGGAACCTGGCCATTCTGGCTTGCCACCAGTCCAGGTCTTGACCGACCATTCCCGACCCGTAGACAATGAGCGAGAGGAAGGCGACCAGAAGATTATGAGTTGCAAGTGCTGCAGCAGCTAAAACTATCCCAAAAATCATTGAGCAGGTCGGTAACTTCTTCATGTTTTTCACTTCGTGCATGGCTTGCACAATACTGCAGCTATTATAGGCACACCGTTTGCTGAGCTAATCACCTTACTGGTGCAGACCGATGGCCGAAATTCACCGCTCGAACCCCTTGCCCACTCCCGACGAGCTGCAGCGCTTCGAGCAGGCTGTCGCAGAGGGCACTGCCGGTTACATCCTGATCCAGGGACTGCTCTGGTCGGCCTACGTCGCTGCGATCCTCTGGGGTGGGACGCGCCTGATTCTGGGCGGTCTGGATTTGGGGCTGCCTTACTACACTTCGACCCCTCTTGAGGAGATGCTCGATGTTGTGGGCGAGGTTCTCGCTCACACTCAACTCATCGTTCTGGAGTTTCAGTACGCCACCGGTCTGCCCTGGTGCGTGCTGGGTCTTCTGCTGATCGCTCTGCGCATGTTCAGCTCCGCGCACTTTCGTCTGCGCGTGGCAGCGGAAGCTTTTGGGGAACCTACGACGCCAAAGGCTTATCTCAAACCAACCCTGATCATCCTGGTCACCCTGGGAAGCATCGGTGCAGTTCTGTGGCTCAACTGCCTCCCCGACGCCGCCCGAATTCATGGACTGATCCGCACCTGGGAGATGGCCCGGTACAGCTGGCGGGCCGCTCATCCGGTTGCAGGCATCTCTAACCCTGCCCAGGCAGTCCTCTTCGTCGCTAACTGGGCGATGATCCTTTTCTGGTGCCGCTGGCTGGTCGGCCCCCTGCCCCTCGATTACCGCCGCTCACGTGCTCGAGAAGTCAAAGCTGATCGCGCCTGGCTGCGGACGATATTCCTCGGTGCCCCGGTCAAGTTCGGGTTGCCCCGCCTACGAGACTTCACTTTCCGGGAAGTGCCTGGAACCGGTAGCGCTCCCGAACCGGTGATCTCCACCTCCTCTCTGGGTTGGGAGGATCTGATTTTGCCGGAACCTACCCTGGAACACATCCGCCTCACCCTCGAAGTGCTCAGCGATCCAGACAAGCAGCGCCTGCTGCCTGTGCCGCCTCGGGGGATGCTCCTGTACGGTCCACCCGGCACCGGTAAGACCCAGGTTGCCCGAGTGATCGCCTCGGTCGGAAACTTCAACCTCTACACGATCGGCACCGCAGAAGCCCGTGGCCAGTTCATCGGTTGGGGCCCGGCTCGAATCCGTTCCATCTTCGAGGCAGCCCGCAACAACCCGCCAGCTATCCTGTTCATCGATGAGATCGATGCGCTCGCTCCCAACCGGACCTCATTTGTCGATAGCGGCGGCATGTTCGCAGATACCGTCAACGAACTTATCCAGCAGATGGACGGCCTGAGCGGCGAGCGGGTCTTCACGATCGCTGCCACCAATCATCCCGAGCGCATCGACCCTGCTGTTCTGCGTCGCCTGGGCGTCGATCCTGCAACCCGGCTCTGGGCCATCGAGATCCCACTTCCTGACTACGAGTGCCGCCGGAAGCTGCTTCAGCACATCCTCAAGAACCAGCCCCTGTCTGCCGATTTCGACTGGACAGCGATCGTCAGGCTGAGCGATGGTCTATCCGGTGATGGGCTCAACTCGCTTTGTACCCAAGCGGGCCTGAATGCCATCAAGCAGCGACGAGTTGCGCTCACAACTGAGGATTTCTTTGCCGCTTTGGGTCACACCTGCACTTCCTGAGATGAGCATTTACCCTCTTATCAATGCTGATCGGAGATGAAAATGACTACTGAACTTGTCACATCTACTACCGAGCTGCCCCCGCTACTCAACTAGATCGAGCTTTCATGGGTGAGTTCTGGAGCACAATTCAACAGTGCGTACCGCTAAAAGTATAGATTAATTTCCCAGCAACGAGGCTCATTGCTACAACGTCAAACGGCTGGGCAGCTATCCCTACCTAAATCAATATCATGATCTTGGGTAGTGACCAGCAACTGTCAGAAACCCGTGAGCATAGACGCTTGTTGTACCAAAGCATCTAAGTAGGTGACCAAGAAAATGCTCCCAGTACTCGCTCCTAAAACTAGCTCGTTGCATAGGTTTTAGGCGCTGGACACTAAAGGATTTTTTAGTGCTTCTACTTAACAGTATATAAACTAATCCTAGACAAAGCCCTTTTAGGTGAGTTCGTCGCATATCAAGTGGGTTGTTCGGTTTCGCAAGCTTTTACCTCATCATAATTGTTATAAGGACAAAGCCGCAACGCAGAAATATGTAACTAGCTTCGACAAAACACAGTGCTTCGCTTATTTATTTGATCTCCGCCAAATCTTACATCTCCTATATGTATTTACTTTTTACAGATATATTCCCAGCATCTCACTGTTCCTCTCGAAACCTCATTGTCGATTGTCTTGCCGTTCAGCCTGATTGAAACTGACTGTGGCTCGCGAGCAGCGCACTTGACTTGGAAGCGACATCTTCTTCCGGAATTAGCTGCAGGAGATTTAAACACAGCGATATGCAGTCTAGCTGCAGCTTGAACCATAAATCCGCCGTTTCGGCAGCTTTATCCTTCCAATTTACACGGCGGATTTATGCTTTCAGTCATCGGGAGTCTATGAGCTCAGTTGCATGGGGAACCATCGGGACACATGTCAACTTACGACTTAAATTATAAAGCTGCCGAATTGGCAGCCTTATGATTCCAAATTTGACGTGGCGGATCTATGCACCAAGTTACAAGATTACTTTACCAATAAGTTAATCATTGCGATGCAATCCCAGCCAAATGACTTCTCCCAGACCGGGCTATCCTTATCTTTGTCGGAGCGTTCCCAAGTCCATTGATCATGTCGTCTATTAGGATTGGCAGCATGAGTCTGATGAGCTGCTGAACAGCGATTGTACACCAATTCCCTAATTTGACCTGTTTGTTTCCGTCCATTATTTACCCACAAAGCAAACGGATTTTGAAGAAATTCAGGATCAACTTTTATTCTGCGGTCATCTCCCATTTCCTGCAGAATGAGAGAAGCAACCTGAGCAAAATGGCAATTGTATTTGCCGCCTGTGCTGGAGTACTTACATAACAGATTTAGATACTCAATGTAGTCGCTAACATCCTTACCATCACCAAGTCGAATTCTTCTAAAGCCTGAGCGCCTTACTGGAGAGTGTGCATCAACATAATCAAACACACGCCGTACCATTGCTCCTCTTCCTTTAATAGCAAGAGGTATTTTGAACGGTGCACCAAACTCATCCACAGATATATCATCTAATGTGCAAGCATCCAGTGATACGAGGCTTGTAAGATCCCATGGACAAAGAGCGAACCTACTCTGTGAGAGATGATTTTCCATCCAGCTGCTCCAGTGGTCTGCGAATTCGCGAGCTTTATTGGGGTTACCATATTTTTTCTGAGCAACAAGGTAGAGAAGTACTCCTAACATTTGATCTTGAGAAAATCGGTTTATACCCCATTCCCCAACTCTTGCACGAAGACGTTGTGGTGAGCGCCACATTCCACCCTCACCGTCCTTTGAATTTTCGATATTTTGACCAGCCCATTTCTCTCCACTATAGTAGAGAATTCCGCTGAAAAGAATTGAATCAGCATCTCCCGAACCCGTAGAAGGAGAATTGCACTGAGCTGGAGTTTTAGTTGGGGTTATTCCCTCACATCTATATTTGTTAGCCCAGGGGCGAATCTGTTCGCGTAATGCGGCAAGAGATTGATTGGTGATTTGAACTGCCAATACTTCTTTTGAAAGCAGTGAATACGAAAAGATATTTATACAAAAAAACGCCAAAATCAACGCTCTTGCTTTAATCAAAAGTGACAGGGTCACCTTCAATATTGGAATGGGAAATCTGCTACTAAATTTAATCTGAGGTAACATCAACGTAATCTCCATAGTGTGTACTCAATCTTTTGGATAGCTTGAGGTGTTCTTAAGTCAATGCCTTATCTTGAGAAGCTTGGAGTATTATTCTTTGTTATCTAGCTTAAAGAGGGTATTCCCCAAGAAAAAGCTCCGGTAGCTGTACAGACCAAAGTAACAGACAAAACCTTGGCTAAAATACTCTTGTGACTATTTCTCCTCACTTCGCTATCACCAATTTGTTTGAACCTACAACACACAATTTGCAGGCGTTTCTCCAGGGAATGTCAATCATCTCTAGACCTGGTGCTATGAGTAAGCTGAAATGAACTCACAGCTTGTAGTTAAGCGTTAACTATGGCGGGTCACGGGTGGTCTCTTAAGAGTTCTACCCCTGCTTTTAGCTGCTTGCCCACCTTCACTGCTAGTGCCAGCTTGGGAGCTAACAATATTCTTGGTTACCCACTCCAACTTGAAAATGCAGAAAATGTGAGATGTAATATTGAGATTCGTTACGAATGCGATGTATTGAGGCAGAAGTGGCTATAGAAACTGATCTTAGATCTTGGGAGTAGAGCCTTGGATTTCGAGGAAGCTGTGCAATTTCTCGCCAGCAGAACAGATTTTGATGAACTTTCCGACTTAGAATTGTCGATCCTCCGGGAATCTTGGCGAGGATCCACCTACGAAGAAATTGGGCAAAAATGCCGTTACAACCCCGATTACGTCAGGGCAGTGGCGTGTAAATTGTGGAAGCGTATATCGAAGGCATTAGCTTGCAAAGTCACGAAGAACAATTTTAAAGCGTCTATAACAAGTAAAGCTTCTAAAACAGCAATTCAACCAGCTGTAGATAGCGTGGTCGCCGAGCTGCTCTTGCCTAAGCTCCAGTCATGGGACTGCGATGAAGAGGTAGTCACCGCCAGATTTTTCGGTCGTTGCTTGGAACTAGAGAAGATCAGTCACTGGTTGAAGGAAACCAACGGTCGCATGATGATTATTTCTGGAAATGGTGGTATTGGCAAAACTTCACTAGCATGGCAAGCCATCAAGCAATCATCCGAAGGCTTCGATTTTGTTGTCTGGCGTTCGTTGCGCAACGCACCATCGCTTGAAAAGCTTCTAGAAAACCTTGTTGGTTTCGTTTCGGGATATAAAGAGCCGCTTTTGGCGGAAAGCCTCACCGATTGTATCCGAAGACTGACTGATCACCTGAAGCTCAAAAAGTGTCTGATTGTCTTGGACAATTATGATGCCGTACTCGATCCAGAGGAATCTAATCCTGCGTTTCAGAAGTATTCAAGATTAATTTCGGCAGTCTGCGAAGAAGCACATATTAGTAAGGTGATAATCACAACTAGGCAACCTCCGATCAGTTCTATTTTCAAGCGCATTGACCACATAAAGAACTTTCAACTAGGAGGGCTAGACGAGGATGCTGGGAAGAATGTTCTACAAGGCGGTAATTTGCAGGGATCAGATGAGCAGTTTAAACGCCTGAACCAGTTTTATCAAGGAAATCCGCTGCTTCTAAAAATCGTGGCAGCCTCTATTATTGAGATATTTGCTGGCGACATTGATACCTTTTTTAAGCAAGAGAGCGGTTTGTTTCTTGGGGTCAGTTCTCTACTTAATGAGCAGTATTCTTTATTAAAGCCGATTGAGAAAGACATCATGATTTTGCTCGCTATCGCTCGTGTGCCTCTCTCTTTCGTTGAATTGCACCAAAAAATTTATCCCGCTCGTTCTACTGTCAATGTGATGCAGTCTCTCGAGCTTCTTCTATCAAAAGCCTTGGTGGAAAAAACCCTGAGAGGCTTCACGCTTCAACCGGTTCTGATGGAGCATGTTACCGACCTTTTTATAAAATCGGCTTGTTCTGAAATCACTGATAGCAGTAGCAATGCTCTCTCACGCTTTCCACTTGTAGAAGCTCAAAAGGCCGAACACATCCGCTCGAGCCAGAGACGGATGCTTCTTGTCCCTCTATTGCAAGCATTGGATGTGCATTACGGGTCAAAAGAAAAACTTGTTGAGCGACTGAACATTCTTAATGACGGTAAGCGATTGCACAACGAATTAGGCCAGAGTTACTGGACAGCTAACTTAATCCATTTGTTTGCCCACCTGCAAGAAAACCTTTGTGACTACGATTTTTCCGGTTGCGCTGTTTGGGGAGCTTGCCTGGATCAGGTGCCATTCCACCGCGTCGATTTCTCGGGTGCTAAATTTCTTAATTGCATCTTTCAGGATTGTTTCGGCCAGATCATTTCCATGGCTTGCACCGAAGACAGCACCAAACTGGCCGTAGGAACTGTCCAGGGCGAAATTTTAATTTATGACAAACACGGGAATATGCTGAACCGCTTGTTGGGGCATAGTCATTGGGTGGGGGCACTTGCGTTCAATCCAGCTGGCCAGCTGCTAGCAAGCGGCGGTAACGATCAAACCGTTCGGTTATGGGATGTCGAAACTGGAAAGTGTGTGAAAGTCTTTGCACAACGGGGCAGTTATGTCCATGCAGTCTCTTTCAGCGCGGACGGGAGGTTTTTGGCCTTTCCCGATGTTGATAGCTGCGTATGTGTCTGGAATGTAATAGAGGATGGGACTGCGTTTTGTTTACGAGGGCATTCGATGTTTGTTACGTCCATCGCTTTCCACCCACAGGGACGATGGTTAGTAAGTAGTGGGTTCGACGGCGGCGTTTTGGTGTGGGATTTAGCAGACGGAGAGAGTAAGCAACTCGGTCAATTTCAGGGGGCAATAGCGTGGGATGCAAAATTCAGCAACGATGGCCAGTTAGTAGCTGTCGCGGGCAGTGAGGGTTTGGTCAGGATCTGGGATTGGGCATCCGGTGAATTGCTGCACGAACTAGCTTCGGGCTTGGGTTTTGTCATGGCTTTAAAATTTGTGCCCGGATCGCCGTTGCTGGCTGCAGCTGGGGCGGATGGAGCGATCCGGCTCTGGAACAGCGATACGGGCATCTTGCAAAAATGCCTACTTGGGCACCGCGCCCGTGTTCACGAGCTGATCTGGGTTGCTGCCCACGGGCACCGGCAAGAACCAATGCTTGTGAGTGGAGGTATCGACCGAGAACTGCGGTTCTGGGATCTATCCAATGGGAACTGCCTCCGTACTAACCAAGGTTTCAGCAACGGCGTTTGGAGTTTGGCTTTGACTAGCGACGGCAGACGTCTCGTAAGCGGACACGAAGACGGTACCGTTAGTTGGTGGGATACAGTCTCGAGGGAGTATCTATACAGCTTCAAAGCGCATGAGGCGTGCATTTGGTACATCGCGCTTAGTGGCCAAGAAAGGTGGATCGCCACTGCAAGCGACGACTGCACTGAAGCAGTTTGGGACAATGAAGAGCGTCGGCAGGTGTTCCGATGGCGGTGCCCCGACCCCTATATCCGCACACTCACCTTTGGCAAGGACGATCAATTTCTAGCAACCAACGGAGAAGGGGGCAGTTTGTGTCTGTGGAACACCCAAACTTGGGGGCAGCAAGTTGTGCCGACCCTGCATCATGCTCCAATCAGTGCTGTGGCTTGCCTACCTCCCAACCCCAAATGGGGAGATTGTGTCTGGATCACCGGAAGCTTCGACGGATCTGTACAGGTTGTGCATCACAATGATCTCGCGACGCCCCGTCTCCTCAGAAGGCAGGGGATGCCCGCGCACGTCATACTCCACCATCCAACGACTAAGACTCTAGTAATCGGCTGTAGCGACGGGAGCATTGAACTTTGGCGGCTCGATACCGAGCAGCCGTACGCCGTTTTGCAGGCCCACACCGGTGTTCTCGAAACCATTGCTGTCCATCCGCATCATCCGATCATCGCCAGCGGTGGAAGCGACAAAGCGATCCGGATCTGGAACTTGAACAGCGGCAAATGTGAGGGAACGTACTTGGGGCACAGCCTAAATGTTACGTGTTTACAGTTCCTGCCCAATGGTACATCCTTGGTCTCCGGCAGCGCTGACGGCACTATCCGTTTATGGCACTATCCCGATGGCGAATGTTATCGGGAACTCCGGTTGCCACCTCCCTATGACGGAATGAACATCAGCAATGCAGTCGGCTTGGCCCCGTCGCGAGTAACGGTACTGAAAATGCTAGGAGCACAGGGAGATCCAGCGGGTTATCCATGAATTCGTTCCTGCACCAGCAGCTTATCCGGCCAATCAGGTTGCCGATGTCTTCTCCCTCCCTTGCCCACCACTGAAACTGCGTCAAACTGCTGAGCTAATCCTGCCACCTGCTTAGTACTCGACACCGCCTTATAAAATAGATGCGCGGTTTATCCGGGTTGATTCATGCTGGCTAAGGCTGTCATGCTCAACATTCCGCGCATCTAAACCAACGGAGCAGACGCCGTTTTGATACTGCACTGGATCAGTTCTCTCCTCAAGCCGCGACCAACTCGCGGTTTTGAGCCTGGGTCTGACGGTATTGCTCGGCTTCTGCCACCTTGGTCAATTGCATCTTGAACTTCAAGTCGGGATTCGACTGCATTGCTTCGTTGAGGGCAGCCTCGATCTCTTCGATCGATACCTTGAAAAATTCTTTGCGTTCGTTGATTACGTTCATCCGCCTACGGTGGAACTTTGTGTGCAGCAGCTTTTCTAAGGTCGGGGCATTCGTCGTGTAGATCATTGCATGCACGTCGAAGGGGAAGGGCACTGAAGCGTCCCCGAGTTCGACAACGCGATCCATTGGATCGAGGCGACGAGTCATGCCAATCTTATACACGTTTTCGCCAAATGAACCGATGTTCGAGATGATGTAGACGTGGCCCGAGCGAGTGATTTGGGCCAGGGACTGAGCCCGATCCTTGAGTTTCTGAGCTTCCTCTAATTGTCTGGAGAGTTCGTCAATCTGGGCCAGCAGCTTGCTTTGCTTGGCAGCCGTTGCAGTTTCGAGCTGCCTGCGAGCTTCTTCCAGGGCTTTCTGATATCGTAATTCTTCTTTTTCGGCTTCAAGCCGTGCCTTTTCCGCTTCACGTTGCGCACGTTCCTCCTCGCGCATCTGTTCGCGAATGCGTTTTTGCTCTTCGGCTTCTTCTTGCTTGACCACCTGATACTCGTAGGCCAATTGCAGTTCCTGAATTTTCTCTTGCTTGTAGGTTGGGGCGATCTGGAAGTTCAGGGTTTGCCCCATCTGGTTGATCGCTTTGTAGGAGCCCTCAATACGATTGATCATCGTCTCGATGTTGTTGTACTTGATCCGGGAGATCGCAGCGTCACACTCCCCGTTAAAGGCCCGCAGGATGAGCTTGAGAATGTTGCGAGTCATCTTTTGCCCCTCGGCCTCACTATTTCCAATGCTCCAGGTGGTCTCGCAGAGGGCGGCGCGGTTGTCTTTGAGCATTTGCTTCTGCCGCTCGCGGCAGGCGTTAAGAGCCTGTGCGTACTTGCCCGAGTCCTCGTAGGTGAAGCGGCGTTCGTAGAACCCATAGTCTTCCAGGAACGAAAGCTCTTGAAGTTTCGCCAGGTCTTGCTTGAGAGTCTGGATTTCCTGCCCGATGCGCTTGGCCTCCTGGGTACTGGCATCAACGGCCTTGGCTGCTGCGGTTTCTTGCTCCCGCAGGCGCTGCTGCTTCTGCTCAATCTCTCTCTTGACGGCCGCTTCTTGTTCTTGCAAAGCGCGCTGGCGTTTGTCGGCTTGGTCGTCAATCTCGGCGATGTAAGCCTCTTTGTCTACAATCTCGGAATACCGGGCCAGCTTCGCCTTGAATTGGGAGCCACGGTAGTACGAATACCCAGCCAGGACGGCACCGAGGGCTGTGGAGAGGGAAAGCAGAAGTTCGATTGAGTTCATGGATATCCTTGGGGAAGAAATAGGACAAATAATGACGTTTTAGTAGGATATCAGAATTCCTCAACCGGCGGCATATCCCACATAAAGTTACGACACGCAGGCGGAGCCGTCCGCCGGGGTTGTGTCTCGGCGAGACCTCGCGTGTTCAAGCTGCGAATGCAGGAGACGTGCCGCATCGCATTAAGGAGGTTCTGTGTTTTGGCTATAGCAAGGACTGCTGGATTGGTAGTCTAGAGAGCGGCAGGTAGAGCCAAATCAGCGACATCGGCAGCTACCTCAACGATTGCCGTTGCCCAATTTTCAGAATGCTTTTGATGGCTCCGATTATTCGGGAGGAAAACCGAGCTGGTCCCTGCAGGTCATAAGCTTTCCAGATGGCGAACCCCACGACTGGCCAGACAACAATCCAGGTGATCAGGCTTAGGCCAGTAGGGTCGAGCAACAAATACCAGAGGGCAATCCAGATCGCTGTCGCTCCCCACTGTGCCCTGCGCTCGAATCTGCCTGTCCAGCTTAGGGAGTGGGTAAACCAGATGAGAGCCAGGGGCAAACCGAAAGCGGCACTTTTGACAAGCACCTCGGAGATAGGCGGCAGGGAGCGGCTGACGGTCAGTGCTAGCAGTATGAATCCCCACAGGCAAACCAGTCCTGCAGCGGTTGTCCAGCGGAGGAGCCAGGGGCGCTTGCTCCTGAAGACCATACCAGCAATGAGCGCCAGCGGTGCATAGACGATCAGGATAGGAATCCAGCTGTGCATGACCTGCCTCCATAGCAAAACGGCCATCTTCTTCCACCGAAGGTGCAGATCGTATCGTGTCGCTCAGCGTCCGAGGTGAGCAGGATGTTCTTCTCTATCGGGGCTGGTGGTCGTTTCGACAGTTTGCGGTTGAAGCATCTGTTTTCTCGCCTTCCACTTTGACCAACCCGCCGCTGCTGCTCTGGCGATGAGGCAGCCCCCGATCACAAGGCTCATTGCCTGAAAGAGGATACCGGCCCACCCGCTCATCCCTTCGATGCTCGAGTGCAGGACCGCTCGCAGGACAGAAATAACGATGCCTACCCACTGCTGCCAGGACAGGTGCGGGTCTGGGATGAAGGGAATTTGCAGGGGATCGAAGGGGCTCATGGCTGTGCCTCCATCGAGGTAGCAGGATGGTATCGCCGGTAGGCTTCCTCTACCAGCTGGACCTGCTGTGGATCAAGGTTTTGGGGTGGCTGGCTCCGGGCTGTGTAGCCGTAAGCTGCAGGATCGAGGCCGCTTCTGGCTGCCTCGACCCACTGCTGCCAGTTCATCACTGGCTGTGGAGCTGCTCTTAACTGTTGGCGCAGGTCTTCGGCCCGGATCGCCAGAGCTTCTTCTTGAACCCGTGCTTCCTGAGCTTGCTGCCGCAGTTGCTCTGCTCTTGCTGCCTGCTGGTCAAGGAGAGCCTGGGTCTGCTTACCCGGCGATTGACTTCTGTCACCCGATTGCAGAGATCGAGCCGCCTCGGTGAGATTGCGACGCATCTGTTCGGCTTCTCGGGTCGCATCTGCCGCTGCCGTCTCGTGAGCCTGGCGGTTTTGAGCACTCTGCAGTCGATCGGCTTCAGCCTGAGTCAGCCTGTCCAGTAGTTCCTGCTCGCGGTTCGCGTACCTCGGTTGATTGCTCTGGCTGATGCCCTGCGGTGCTGCAGGTGGGCGCAGCCCGAGGGCCGGCTCGCTGAATTTGAGGGTATAGCGTCGCCCCCGCAGGTTATCGTCGCTCAGTACGTTGAACATCCAGATCTTGCCGCTACGGCTGACGGCCACGATGTTGGTGATTGCAGGAAGAGCGTTGAGTCGCCTTTCTTTGAGCGTCAGGTTCGATTTGACAGTGATGAGCTGGGGCGAGTGGCGCTCGAAGATCACCGAAAACGTTCCGCCCTCCCCGGCATCTCCTGCTCGAATATCGACCAGTTCGTCGGGGGCAATGGCCGATAGATCGATGACGGTATGCGCCAGTCCAGCATGAATATCCAGCCCGCCAGCCGTCGCCTGCGCCTCGTCGAACTCGTTTGCCAAAGTCGTGATCGGAGCCACAATGCCTGCTACCGCCTGCCTTGTCGGACGCTGATCGCCGTGCTTTGTAGAGTGCGCTGGAGCGGATGCAGTTGGGAAAGCGATAGCTGCCCCGTTCCCGTCGATCCCGAAGCCGAGAGTAGCCGGAACGACGACTGCTCCGGCGAGCAGTGTCTGCCGAATAGGAGCGACAAGGTTGCTGATAAGTTTCTGCATCGCGCCCGGAATACTGGTCGCTGATGTGCTGTGCTTGAGCCATCTCATCCGTTGACCCTCTGCTGGTAGATTTGCGCCTGGCTCTGCAATCGACTCAGAAGTCCATGCCTTTGGTGAGCCGGATTACGAAATCGGTCGGTGGCACCTTGAACTGGATAGGCTGGCGGCGGGTCTCGCTCTTCTGGTAGCGGCCACTCTGCTGCACGGTAGAACCGATGCCCTGCAGAACACTGCCCAACAATCGCTGTTCGATGGGGGCGTTGTTGAGCGCTCCATAG
The DNA here is from genome assembly GCF_000484535.1 of Gloeobacter kilaueensis JS1. Classification (NCBI taxonomy): domain Bacteria; kingdom Bacillati; phylum Cyanobacteriota; class Cyanophyceae; order Gloeobacterales; family Gloeobacteraceae; genus Gloeobacter; species Gloeobacter kilaueensis. The sequence continues at coordinate 1,759,503 of NC_022600.1, forward strand.
CTCCCGGCGGCACCCCCGTAGGTGTAACTGCTGAGCGGCTGGGTCAGTTGCTGACCTGCCGCAGTAAGGGTGTTGGTGAGAAACGTGTCAAAGCCTTTCGGGGAGAGCGGGTCGGACACTTCCGCTGCCAGACCGCTCTGCGTGCCCTGCATCGCCACTACCCCGTCGAGGCTGCGCTCGATGCCGCCTGGTGTGACCAGGGTTGCGAAGGTTATCTCTACCCGACCGGCCTGCAGGTCGCTGACTGCACCGACCAGCCGTGAGCCGGTTGGAATCAGCACTTCGCCATCCAGACTGACCGGTGCGGCGACCTCGGCGAACACTGGCGCATTCGCTCCGAAACCCGCCAGTCCCTGCGTCAGTCTGGCCGGAATTTCTGTTCCTGCCGTCAGGCGACGCCGGGGCGATGGAACCTGCTGCTGGGACACACCGGCACTCATCGAAGCGATGCCAGTAGCGTTTCCCAAACGGCCAGTCTCATCTGCCACGTACAGTGGCCGGGTCTGGGCTCGTCGCTTGAGGAGTTTCGTCAGTGCCGCATCCTTATCTTCCCTGGCCGCCAGCGCTGGACTGGGCAGCGCCGGTAGCCGGTAGGTGACTGGTGTCGGCGGCAGGCTCTGAATCCTGGGTATTCGCTGCTGAGGCAGTACCGGGGCGCGCAACTGACTCGGCGGCGGTAGAGAGGGAGCCAGTGAAGTGGCTGGAGCTGGCTGCACTGGTCGGGCTGGTTGACTGGACATGGTCGGCTCCGATCTGGCCGGTCGCGCTGCTCTGGCCGTCCGGTGGTGCGCTGGTCCTCCGGCAGACCTGACCAGGGCCAGAAGCAACAGGGCGCTCATTGCCGCCCCGCCCCCGCCCACCAGCAGGATTCTGCCCCACAACCATCGGCGGACGGGCAATCCATCCTCGTCATTGTCTTCGAGGCGGGTAAAGAAGCGCTTGACCACACTGACTCTCGATGCTTCCTGGGCCTTCACGGCACTGGCTGCCGAGGCGAACCCGTTGCGTATCTGCTCAAGCTGGCTGGAGTTCATTGAATAGCTCCCCGGTTTGACATGGCTGCTATAGTAATGCCTGATGCGCAATAGTGCAAGCCGTGCAAAAATACTTCTGGTTGCTTGCCCCCGTCTTTGTTCTCGGACTTTTTCTACACAGAAATGAATCCTCGTCAGACTTCGGGGCTTCTTCGGGTACGAGGGGTCCATTCGATGCCACTCAGCCCTTCGGCGTGCAAACTCCGAATGCCGCCCCTCACCTCGCGAAAATGTCTCTGGGCAATTTCGGCATCATCCAGGGGGCAGTCAATATGCGCTGCCTCAAGCCGCCGCTGGCGGTCGCCGCTCTCATCGCCGCGATCCGCAGTGTCGAGAGCGACAACGACCTGCTGATCGTCGGTTACGACTGGCGGCCCACTGCCAGACAGAATCCCGCCAACCTATCGACTTTCAAAGGTCCGACCATCGGCCTGGGCCAGATCCAGGAGCCCCGCGACGAGGGCAACACCGTCATCGTCAACCGTAACCTGTATACAAAGCTGGTGCAGCGCTCCAGGTGTTTTCCGAAAAACAGCAACTGCCAGGTGCTCCACGCCGACGGCTACGTCAACCAGGCCACCATCCGCTACGACACTGGCCAGCAGGTGCAGTACCTGGAGACCACCGAGGGCGTCGGCGTCTATCAAAAACGCGCCGATCGGCTCTACCGCTGGGCCATGTCCCACGCTCTGGGTGAGAAGAACCCGCCATCCTACGATGTGCGCAGTGCCGACATGCAGAATGTCGCCATCTATGGTGTGCTCGCCCTCGAAAAAGGTCTGGAGCGCAACGCTTATGCCGCCCTGGTTGGCTACAACGGCTTCGAGCCCTACGCCACCAAAGTCCTGTCGAGAGTGCCAGTGCCCCAGTCCCAGATAGACTGCCTCAGCGCTTTCTATCATGGGGCTAGACCCTGATCCAGAGAGCTATATGCGTATATATGCCGCCGTATTGTTCACGCTCGCTACCATCCTGCAGTGTTTCATTGCTCTGGCGCGACCGAAACCTCCCGGTTCTACCTGCCTGAAAAGCCAGATGGGCCAGGTTTGCTTCGTCAGTCGTACTACCCACCGCCCCTGGTACACTCGCATTGAGTCGAGGAGCCGCTCCTACGTTCTCACCGGTAGCAGCCTGACCAGCAACAGCGATAGCACGCCGCCGGAGCATGCCTGGTCGCCGGATGGTAGCGGGCTCATCGTTACAGGTGGCCGCGAGCGCCCTGACGGTCGAGTGATCGGCTTTGCTCTGGTTATTGATGTTAGAACCGGTGCACTCCACAACGGCAATGGTGAATTACTGACACCTGGCAAAACTGACATAGCTTCCAGTGCCGTTGGCTCCCAACTGCAGTGGGTGCTCAACCAGCCCCATACCTGGGGGATGGTTTTGTTGCCTAAGGGAAGCATCACTGCTTTGCACTCTCTTTCCAACATTGGCAGATGAACTAGCTAACTCAGTATTAGTTTTGGCACTCCTAAAGTTAGTGCGGGAAGTACTCGGTTCGATACATTCTAGAATTCCTGCGAGCACCAGGATTACTACAGCATAAAGATTTTAGAAGCTTCACTGACTAAAGACGACGCACCGAACTCAGGAGAGCCTCAGTTTCTTATTTGAAGAATATGTTTCCCCAATTAGAAGTCACTTTCCACCCCAATAGCTTGTAGTTAGAAACATTCACTGATCGCCCATCTAGTAAATCTTGCCAATTACCATTATCGGGGAAAGGTACATCAACTATTCGGTCAGAATCTGAAAAATTGAGTACGACAATAAATCTTTCAAGGGTGCCAGTACTAGTGCTTCCCCAACGATGATAAATGAGTAGCTGGTTTTCTGAGCTTACTCCATAGCCCTCAGGATCAAACTGGGTTTGCCAATCTTCCCATTTGCTCGGATAGAAGTTGTCTGAGCGTAAGCTAGGGTGATTCAGACGTATTTCTATAAGTTTTGCATAAATTGGAAGTAGTTGTTTACCAATATTATCGCTCTGAAAGTCCCAACGTAAGGGTCTGGGTTTAACCCGTCGAGCTGAACCTTCATCGTCTTCCATCAACCAATAGTCTTCAGCGAACTCCTGTCCATTTTGGATCATTGGTACTCCAGGACTTGTGAAAAGAGCAATGGCATAAGGTTGAGTACGATACCATAGCAGTGATCCTTTGTATTCTCTACTCGCTGCTCGGACTCCTGCTTGCCATGCAACATGAGAATGATCATGGTTGCTGATATATAAGGTTGCTACTCTATCGCCCTCAAGCCCAACATGTGTATTCAGAGCACCAACGATGCTAGATTTTAAAGATCCATTCTGTAATTGTTCAAAGCACAGTTGCCACAACCCATTGTTCCAATAGCTACTAGCTTTCGTCTGGTTGACAACGTAGCTTGCTTCAAAAGATAAGTGTTCTAGGGTTAATGAAAAGTTAAGGTCAGGTACATGAGTACGAATACTTTTCAGCAGTGTTGGTAACCCTCGTTCATCATCATTTATCCAATAATTGGGAGTATTGTCAAAGCGGATGCCATCAATATTAAAGTTATCTATCCAATAACGGCAAACATCCTCGATAAACTCTTGAGTACAAGTGTTGTTATAATCGAGGTCAACTAAGCCTGGAAATAGACCGCCAAATCGTCCTACGAACGGGCAATCTTGTGGATCCTGATATAACCAACGATAAGGAAATCCATTAGCTAGCTCCTCTTCCGGTTCAACATCTCCAATATGATTGAAAACGCCATCCATAATAACATGTATGCCTCGCTGATGGCATTCGGTAATAAGCTTCTTGAGCAATGAGAGCTTTTCAGCTGGAGCATTCAAATCGTTTGTATAACGAAATTCTACTGAGAAGTACTGATATGGAATATAGCCCCAGTTAAATCTCGGATTAGGCCAAGCAGTCCAAGGCAAGAACAAGATAGCATTAATGCCTAGAGTGCTTTTAAGATAATCTAGCTTATCCACTACTGCTCTTAGAGGAGCACGATAACCTCGATATTCGTCAGTAAAGTCATCAATCATAAGCTCATAAATTACTAAGTCTCGCAAGGATTTTCGTCCACCGACTACTTGAGTCACTGTGTTACCTGCGGGACGGCTACCGCCTATGACAAAGGCAGAATTTTGGTTTTCGGTGCCACCATAGCGTGCACAGGGATCACCTACAAAACGCTTTCCGCCATCACGAAAAGTAACATAGTATTTATATTCGTAAAAGCCTGCTGGAAGCTCCACATCCGTTTGATATGTCCAGACTTCGCCTTCAGGATGGCTAGGGTCTAGGTTCATGCTAGGTGCTGTTGCAGTATCCCAATCGAGAAGACCAGGACCAAGTTCCGCTTGAAAGCTACCAACCACTTGGATGGACTGAATTTGCGTCTCACCATAGTTTTCACCTGGAGGATCAAAATGCCGATCCTTCTTTCCTGTATTAGGAACACATACTTCTTGACCGTCTCGAGGTGGATTAAATTGATTTGGCTCTTTGAAGTACTGTACTTTATCGTTCTTATTCTTTGGAAAAAAAATCTTGAACTGGGCCAATTCAAGTTTGAAGTGCAACGCAGCCTGACTGCTCTAAGAATACCTCTCGCGGTGTCCGATAACCCAGTGACTTCCTCGGTCGGTCGTTCAGCAGGTCCACTACCCGCTGCAACTGCTCCGGCTTGACAATCAAGAAGTTCGTCTTCTTACCGAAGAACTGACGCACCAACCCATTCGTATGCTCATTCAACCCTCGCTCCCACGAATGATACGGCTTCGCAAAGTAACATGCTATGCCAACAGCTTCACTCAATTTTTGATGTTGACTAAATTCTTTGCCGTTGTCAAATGTCACCGTCTTCGCATACTCTCTTGGCACAGACTTCAACAGTCTCTCGCTCACTTTACGCACCAGACTCGACCTTCTATTTCTAATCAATCCTGCCAACAAATACTTCGAGCACTTGTCTACTAAGGTTACCAGCCCTCCTTGGTAATTTGCTCCAATAACCGTATCACCTTCCCAATGTCCTATTTCCACTTTCATCCCAGCAAGGACTGGGCGCTCATCGATGTCTATCCGTCCTGGTATCTGGCCGCGCTTCTGGTTTGACCCACCGCGCTTCTGACGCTCCCGCCTGCCTTGACGTAGATACTTCTGGTACGCTCCCATTCCTGCATGGTCTGCGTAGATCATCTTATAAATTGTCTCATGGCTGACATAAGCTTTGCCCGCCAACTTCAGGCGTCCACGAATTTGTTCGGGGCTGTGGAAGTGATGCAAGCCGTGCTTGATTTCACCGAGCAGTTGCTCTGACACTTTCAAAAAAGGCGTTTTACTCTGTGCGCGTCGATAGCGAGCAAGGGTATGAGCTGTATCTGGTAGATAAAGCTTGTTCAGATGATTGCGTTGTAATTCTCGGCTGATGGTGCTGGCGGAGCGAGCGAGTTTTTGGGCAATGGCTCGCAGACTGAGGTGTTGCTGGTAACGCAAGAGGAAGATCTGTTGGCGCTCGGAGGCGCTAAGCTGCTTGTAACTCATGGAGGTGGTTGAGCGTCGTGGTAAACGTCAGGCTACCTCTGTGAGCCCTCTCAGGACAAGGCTCTCAGCCGTTGCACTTCATTTTTGAATTGGCGCTGTACTTTCCCTCTGGCAATGTCATCATTCACTTGCCATGCACCGAATTTCTCTGACATGTAATCTGGCATCTGCAATAGTCTCCTGAAAGTAGAGAGTCTTACTGAACAATTAGCTTATAGATTTAGGACTAAATCCAAGGTTATTATCGGTTTGGTTTCCTATAGTTTCTGTGAATAATTGTGGAGATAAAATACCACAAGTATAATGACTGATTCTTCTATTGATTCCCAAACAGGGCATCACCAACAACTCACTGTTGCTGCTGCAAATACCTACTTTCACAAAGTGCCTTCCTAGATTAAATTGAGCGCATAGAACAAGGGAAACCTGATGACTTTCTCCATCAGATGATAAACTACACAGTTCCTAATATGTCCAGAAAGCTCTTTTTATGCATCAGTAAATTATAAAGAGATATAACAAATTATGTACACTCCCAGGGATCTCATCTCGTCTCCTAAAAAAGGTATAACAACCGGAAGTTATGTGTGATTCATACTACAACACGGAAAGATGGGTTGGAATGACCAGTAGAACAGTGCCTTTGCACAGATTCAGGGGTACTGCTCCCCAGAAGCGGCTATCGATGGAGTTGACGTTGCTACCCAGCAGCCACACATACCCAGCCGGAATTTTTTGGGGAGTCGGGGCCAGTTGGGCGCGAATTTTGCTGAGTGGTACTGGCAGTCTGTACTCGTTCCAGAGCTTTTCTGAATAAGGCGGCGGTGTCTGGCCTTCGGTGGCTGCTACTCGCTTGATGTAGAAGGTGACCTGCGCGTCGTTGACACGGCTCGCCAGGGATCTATGGACCGCTGCAGTCCGCTCTCGTAGAGGAGAGCGATTGTCCACTAATACCAGCTCCCCTTTCTGTGGTCGGCACCAGCGGCAGACCAGCAGGTGATCGCCAGGTTTCATTATTGGGCTCATCGACGCGCCTCTGACCATCGGGGCCAGGTAGAGGGGCGCTGCGTCGAACCAGTTGAGAGCAGCCACGATAGCAGGGATTGTCAGAGACAGTAAGGCTATTCGAGGCTGCGTGTAGAACCGCAGTTGCCGACAGATGTGCTGCCTGACCAGGTTCAAGAATTGGGGCATCGCATCCTCAGATCCTCGATGACGACCTGACCGCTCTCCACTCCGAAGGCGACGACGCCCATTGCAACTTTTGAGGAGCGAGGTTTCTGGACGGTGAACCAGTAGACCGGCTTGCCAGGCCAGAGAGGGGATCCCAGATGCACTTGAGCCGTCTTGCTGACCGGTAGACCGCTCATGACCTGGCGATTCTTGCCCATGAGCACCTGCAATTGGGTGGAGTAGAAGATCTTGGGTGCTTCTCGATCGCGCTGTTCGCGGGCAAGCACCGTGTACAGGTTCTGGAGTGTCTTGGCAGCAAGCCGATTCTGGCCTGAGAAGGCTGGTAGTTCGTGCAACTGAAGCAGTCCCTCCTCACGGATGCGCAACTGGTTGTCCCGCCGGCACTTGAGTTTGGCTCCTGGCAGCTCAGCCTTTGCTCCCCTCAGCAACCCCTTGGGAGTACTTACCTGCCAGCGGTCCAGCAACCATTGTCTACCGCTGCGCTCCCAGACTGCTTTCAGCACCGTGGTCGTATCACTGCCGTCGCCCATCTCGACCTCGACTCCGATCCGATCGGGACGACCGCTGGAGAGTTTCTGGCTGATTGGCTGCACGCCCCGCTCCGGCACCCACAGTGATCGCAGGCCGAGGGCGTACTCGTTGACCAACTCGTCTGCAAAGCGAGGAGTCAGCGTCTGCGTCTCCACGGCACCACCAGCATCGAGAGCGCTGACCATATCTGCCGTCCGCTCCGCGAGGCTCTCGCCAGTGGTCAGCGGTCGCCGCGTTGCCGATGCACTTCTGGGCGCGCCCGTGAGGGCAACCCAGAGACCTGCACCGACGACGAAGGCCAATCCGCTCCAGCGCAGGTAGGAGAGCAACCGTTCCTGCTGTGCTCCCTCAACTACTGCAGCGTCACTTTCGCTGATGCGCTCGAAATCGGCATCAGAAGCATTTTCCGTTCCAGGATCTGATGGTTCAGGCTGCGGCATCTCAGCGCTGCCGCTGTCTGCAGGAATCTCGCCGGTTGGTTCATCCTGCTGACTGGGCTCCTCTTCGTACATCCAGTTGGTCTGCCGGAGCGCCTGCTGGCTCCAGACCAGTTCCCCTTGCCTGCCGAATGCCACCGGTTCCCGACTGACCAGCTCCCGCTCCTCCGCAGTCGAGAGACAGTTGAAGATTGTCGCTTTCGCCATCGCCACGAACGAAGCGGTGAGCGCGTCGCCCAGCTGCACCAGAACTTCTTCCAGATGGCTCAGATTGCAGACGATAACGCCTGTTGAGCGCTCTCCGGCATGACAGTTCACGCGCAGACCAGAAGCACCGCTCAGCTCACTTAGATCTGCTGAATTGGGAAAGACCAGAATGCCGTGGACAAAGACCTCCTGCTCCGGCTGCAGGGTGGAGGCGATCGATTCTTTCAGGCCGTTGACCTGCTCCAGCACCTGCTCACACGGATTGCCCTCGCTCTGAGAGGCTATCTGCAGGCCGTTGATACCGCCGGTTATCCGTCCAGTGGCGTTCTTACATTCGATAGTCGCTACCCCGGTTTCGAGCAGGGCGATGAGATCGCACTCGCGAGTTGCCCTACCGACCCGCGCACCACAGACGAGCATTCCCTTGATCCCGCGCTTCTGGAGAGCGGATGTGAGTTTTTCTCGCACGAGTGCTTCAAACGGCTCGTCCGGCGGTCCACTCTCGATCAGCTCCAGCCCGGTAATCAATCCCACCTTCAGAACCTCCAACCGGTGGGAGTCTGGGTGAGTCTGTTGGGCTGATGGTATTCCGGTTCAGGCTGGGCCTCGATTTCTTGCAACACCAGCCCTGGCACGGTCGGCTGCTGAGGCGAAATTTGATCGCCAGGCCCATCCGGCTGCTGAGAGTCACGTGGTCCCACAGCTTCCACACTGCTCTGCTCAAAGTAGTGCTGATAAAGCACATCCCGTATCTCGTCGGAGCGCGAACCTTTGGGACTGCCGAGCAACCGTTCGTACAGCTTCCTCTGCCTGACATCGTTCAGGCTGAATCGAATGCGGATCTCCTCAAAAGCCATGCTGCTCTCCTCAGGCAACTGACAGTGCGGATCGTTCTTGCAACCAGTGATAGAGTCCCCGCACGTTGGCCATGCGAGGCTCAGGACAAACCATCAGCAAGCCTCTGGGTTCCGGTTCGGTCGCCATCTCGATTACCCTTTCGGTCGCCATCCCAAACTTTCTGCTGAAGTGCTCGGCAAAGGCAGGCAGCACGGTCGTGGCACCGCCGCCGGTCAGCACCACCCGCCCTAGCGTCACCCCCTTCCAGGTCGTGGGCACCAGGTTGAAAATCTTCTCGCCGTAGGTGCGCATCGTCATCTGCAAGATGCGCTGCAGGTCGATCACCTCGTTCATCCGCCGGATCTCGCCCGCCCCCGACATATACAGCCGCTCGATCATCAGGTCGCCTGGAAAATCGCCGGTCATCCTTGCCACCTCCTGGCCGAGGAGTCCGTAGAACATCCGCATCCCCTCGTCCCGGTGGACGGAGCGCTCGGCAACGAACTCGTCATTCTCTACCAGACACAAACCCACCGTAGAGTGCCCGACATCGACGATGCCCACCGTTTCATGCGCCCCCAACAGCCCGAGGCTCCTCAGGTGGAGGTACGTGCAGTAGCCCTCCGGCAGCACCCGGTTCGGATCGAGTTCTACCCTGACCCTGTAACTGCTCTTGCCCAGGGCGAAGGCATGCTCGCCAGAAAGCAACTGAGCCAGTGCGTCGCGGTGCGTCGCCCACATCTGCACCGGCAGTGAGCTGCCGAGGGTGACGTGCAACTGGTCGTAGCTCAGGCACTCGCAGATTTTGCCGAGGGCCGCCATCGCCAGCAGCTTTACATCCTGGCTAACCTTGCCACCGCCCCAGCAGGCTCGCGCAAATTCAGAAGCACGGGCGTCACTTCCAACGATCCGGCACTCGCTGCTCATCGTGACTTGCAAGAAAGGCTTCTGCCCGAACCCCGGCTCGCGGGGCGGAGCCACAGCCGAGTCAATCAAGCCCACCAGCTTCTGACCGTGTAGCTGGCTGCAGTACTTGAAAGCTCCCATACCGACATCCAGGGCAATCCTCAAGTGCATGGTCGGCACTCCGCTAAGATCAGTCTTGAGGGAAGTTTAACAGAAAATGCAAGTCATGCAATAATTTTTGCGACTTCGTTCCGTCAACCTGTGGCCAGGCAAGGTACCGACGCCGCCTCACACAAAATGCATTCTTTCGGGTTATTGATTTCCAAAAAATAGCTGCTAAAATTTGGAAAACTTGAATCCATTGGAGCTGAGCAATGGATCTAGCCACGCCATTTCCAGTCTCTGAACGGGACATCTTGCAGAATATGCCGTTCTACCAGAGAACCAAAGCATCTCTTTTTCTCGTCTACAAGAGTGCCTTTGCCATCGAGCCGCTTACGCTCAAATTTGAATGCGATCCCAGGTGGGTCACTGTGCGTCTGGAAGATGACTGGCAGGAAGATGAGGACATTGATCATTTGGCGATGATCAGAGAGTTGCTTACCTGGGTCGAAAGATTGTTACCGGGATCAACTTACATTCTGTGCCAGATCGAGCTGAGTTGGGGATTAGCAATAGAGCAGGCGCAAAAGGTAGAAGAAAAGCGACCTGTCAAACAGTACAGCTGCTACGTCGAGGCCAGACTGCTGACTCTAAATCCATCCGTGCAACTTGCATCAGCTTAACAACACATTGCTGTTCCAGAACTGCAGACAACTTTGGGAGATGCAGAAAAGGTTGAACCTGGTACTTGCTCCTACTTTCAGGAAGGCTATTGCTGAGCTTCTAGCTGCCTCACCCATTCCGGTTTGACCGATGCAGGCGGCTGATAACTATCGTCGATGCGCTGCTCGCGGGCATTGATAAACGTCCGGCACTGCAAGCCGTGCAGCCACAGAGCGTGCAGATGCTCTCGGGCCTGCTCTTCGAGAATAAACACGTAGCAGATACTGTCGATGGGCTTGTCTGAATCATTGAGGCCGTAGTAGACAGCAGCCCGCTGTTCAAGCATCTCGCGTTCAGAAACAGGTCGGTCGGCGATCACAATGCGCAACTGTCTCTCATCAGTCAAATAAAGACCTCTTAGCAGTTCTTCGTTTTCAAAGTAGAAATCTTTAAGCTGTCGGTCACCCATGTCAAATTTTTTAAGAAACTGGTGTCCGGGTTTAGCTTGTTCAAGGGCAGTTGCATCGTCAGCTCCTAGATCATGAAACTGGACAAGAGAAGTGTCATGAGGACCACGTAGCAATCGCCAGGGACCATAGTTGAGACAGCGACGAGAAGTCAGTCGCTCGTGTCCATCTCCCTTGAATGCACAACCCCAGCCCCAGTCCCAATGTGGCCATCCAAAATCAGGTGCAACATATCGAATGTCCCAATCAAACCAAGATTTATGGATGCTGCTGAATGATGCAGTACTCCACGTAAGAGGAGCAAGTAGTCTGAGGACGTCTTCTGAACTACACTTCCTATCAAACAAACTCAATCTAACGACACTATTGCGATCATATAAGACATAACCTTGTTCTGCCCAGGTTGCACGAAAATCCTTTTCACAAGTCTCTGCCCAATACACAATTTGACTTTGTGTAATCTCTCGCCTCTCACTATCTACCTTTAAAGATGACGGTGGCTCACCAGCAAAAAGTTCTTTCTGTATCTGCTCCAAAAGGAGAGGTAGATCGATACCTATCAAGCTAATGTCCATGTCGGCAGTATGCATAGCATGATTTCTCCTACTTATTTCAAACCGAGGCGATTACGGATGCCATCTGGCAAGACAAGCTCTCCATCTTTAGACCGTTTTAATGAACGCGCATCAATCATCATTCGTTTCCCTTGAGCATCGAACACCTCGAAAGAGAGGTTATTTCTATATTTAGTGAGTTGATCTACAATCCAGTCCTCATTTTTTGCGACGCCTCTGGGATCTGTGAGGGTGTAGACAACTTGATCCACTTTCTGCATCCTTCCATCAGCGCCCCTCGCCTCAACTCCGTTGCGTTCTGCTTTCGCAACCTTCATCATATCCTCGAACTGCTCCTTATCTCTTTCTTGAAGCTTGCCTTTCGTACTTTTTATCTCATGTAATGCTGGCTTTTCTTTGCCGCCGATATTCACACTATCTACCCGGTCGATAAACCTGTCTTTCTTTATCTGCTCACTTGCAGGCCGATTTTTGTTCCACTCTGCAGCACTTACTTTCTGATGCTGCCTCGACTCTGGCCTGTTGCTGCTACCTGCACGCCTCTGCGCGTACATCCGCTCATACCAGTCTTCGACCAGATTCCCCTTGTCTGAACTGTTCAACTCGTCTGTCAGCCGACGCATCTCTCGATAGGCTGCTTCCTCGTGCGGCACTCCCGGATAGCGCTTCGCCAGACTCGCCTCGTCCGTCATCGACTTCAGCACCTGCGGCTCGAAGCGTTCTTCCAGGGCGTTGCGCACATCCTTTTGCTTGACGCCTCTGTACGGCACTGCCCCCGACTCCATCAGCTTGAGCATCTGCTTTTCCGGGTCTTTGATGCCGATTTTCTTGAGCATCTCCAGGTATGGACCCAGGGCTCGTCCTTGTTCTTGCAGCTCCTCTAAAACTGCTTTTGGGTTCGCATCAGTTGCAAACGGCTTGTCGTCTTTGGTGTCTTTGGTTTTGCGAGTGCTCTCGTGTTTTTTCCAGTTGCGTTCACCCCGACTTTTGTTTTCGAGATATTCGCCGCCCTCGTACTTTTTGAGAAACTCGTCTTTGGTGAGGGTGCCGTCGTAATCTCCCTGTCTTTGCAGCTGTTGCCAGGCCGCTTCACCTTGCTGCCGCCACTGGGAGCGTTGCTGGGTGTTGATAGGAGAGCCATCTTCATCGCCCTCGGCTTCGCTTTCGTTTTTCTCGCGTCGCCGCTGGGTAGTAATCTGATAGCTTCCTAGCTTGTATTCAGGGGAACTGCTGGCTTTCTAGCCGCTTCACCCACTCGGGCTTGATTGGCACCGGATGGTACTCCGTGTCCAGCCGCACTTCCTGACCGCGAATTATCGCCCAGCACTCCAGCTCCCGCAGCCACAACTCGTGCAGGTATTGACGAGCTTCTTCTTCGACTACAAAAATATAGGCCACACTCTCAAGCGGCTTCTGTTCGCCAAAGGCTTGATAGGCAATCGCTGCTTTTGCTTCGAGCATCTCGCGCTGAGAAATCTCGCGGCCATTGATGATGATTTTGAGTTTGCGTTCTTCTTTGGAGTACAAGCCTTTGAGGTCGTGCTCAAACTCCATCTCTTCGCGGATGAAGCCACCGCTGTCGGGAGAGGCCATGCGCTGATGACCTGGTTCTGCTTGTAGGCGGGCTATGCGTGAGTCTACTTCGAGGTCGTGGAAGAAGACAAGCGAGAGGTCGTCTGGTCCATAGAGGACAAACCAGGGACCGAAGTCGAGCCATCGGCGAGAGACGAGGCAGCTATGGCCATTGCCTTTGAAAGCACAACCCCAACCGAGGCTGCCCAGATGCCTGTCAAAGCTACGAGCTAGATAATAGTCCTCGGCACTCTCAGTATCAGACCACTCAAGATGAATATCGCCTATATTGGCGATCGTAAAGGGCATAGCCTGAAAGAACTGTTGAACCGAGGAGATGCCTCCTTCAACGTCTTTGATACGAGGCTCAATCGTTTTTTTATCAATGCCTATAAAAAGACGGGTGGCATTGTAATCTTTATCTCCTGCCCAAGTGATACTTATGTCTCTCTGGGCGAGTTTGAGACACTTGATAGCCCAATCAGGTGATACTTTTGTTTCCTTATAATCTACTTCAAGCTCTATCGGAAGTTTCTGCTGGAACACGGGCAGATTGAGTATATGCTGGGCAGTCTTGAAGAGGTCGTCGCTTGTGAGATTGACATCAAGATCGAACTTCTCAATCATTTTTCTAGCCTCCTCCATTAATCCAGGCTTGTAGATCTGCGTTACTCATCTTTTTAAGAACCTTGTCATTGAGAACTATCTTCTGCCCTTTCTTGTTGAAGATCTCGAAAGAGAGTTTTTTGCTATAACGGTCTGTCATATTTCTTATCCAGCCAATGTTGTCATCCACGCATTCAGGATCGGTAAATGAGTAGCGCATGTGCTCGACATTCTTATCTCCTACCCTGGCTCCACCCTCCTTATTCACTAACCTCATATAGTCCTCGAATTGTCCTTTATCTTCCTCAGGTAACTTTCCAGATATGTTCTTGATCTCTTGCAATGCTATTTGTTTCTTTCCTTCTACTTCTATTGTAGTGATTCTATCTATCTGGCGTGTCCCTTGCAAACCAAACTTCTCCTTGTCCAGTTTGACCTGACTGAGATCCCCCTCCTTACCATACATTCGCTCATAATACGCCTCCGTCAGATTCCCCTTGTCTTTCGAGTTCAATTCCTGAAAATTCGGGTTGTTGTCGATGTTCTTCGTCAGCTTCATCAACTCCCGATGCGCTGCCTCCTCGTAAGGCACTCCCGGATACTCTTCAGCTAACTTCTTGCGATCCGTCATCGCGGAGAGAACTTTTGACTGAAACTGCTCCTTCAGCGCATGACGCACCTTATCTTCATCGACACCCTTGAACGGAATTTTGCCGGATTTGAGCATCTGCTCCATCTGTTGTCTCGGATTTTTGATGCCTGCACGCTCCAGCATCTGCAAGTACGGACCCAGCGACTTTTTTGGTTCTGTCAGTGTCGCCATCACACTGGCAGGTGTGGCCTCTTGAGCAAATGGGGGCAACTTCGGCCTCGCTCCTTCGCGGATGCGCCAGCGGCGCGTCTGCAGGTCGAACTGTTTGCCCTGACGGTATTCCTGTAGAAATTCTTCTTTACTTTTGAACTGTCCTTTGTAGGCTCCGAGTTGGTCCCAGGCGGCATTGCCTTCTGCTTCCCAGACGCGGCGCTCGCCAGAAGTCGGTTCGGCATCTTCTTCTGCATCCCGCCGTCTGGCTTCCGGTGGTTCTTTTTGCTTCTGAGCCCTATCGTTCTGGTCGTCCTGGCGACGGTGAGGCTCGCTTTGTGGTTCTCTAGTAGGCAGATTGACTGGTGGCTCACCTGGTTGTGGCAGCGGCTTCTCACCAGTTGGTACGGGCGACTCATCTGCTGGTGCTCTGCGAGCAGGCGGCAGGCTGCCTTCTTCACCCGCCGGATGCCCTTTGTGACCCTTGCCCGCTAACAGCCGGTCAATGAGCAACTGCCCACCGATGCCCAGCGCTTTTGCCAGATGCTGACCTGATTCCTCTAACTGCTCAGGCGTCTTTGCCGTCGCCATCTCTACAGCAAAGTCTTTGAGTTCTTCCAGCAGGGCTTTAGCCTGTTCACCGTACTGTTCGATCGCCCAGGCGGTGAGGGCGGCATCGGCGACAGGACCAAGCGGTGTCAGGTTGACGAGGGCCATCCCGCCGGTGACAGCGGCTCCGATGGCGATGTTGGTCGGGTCGAGCAGTTGGGCTAGAAGTTGCTTTCCTTCTTCGGGCAGGTAGCGGGCGGTGTAGCCGAGCACCGAGCCAAAGCGTTCGACCGGGTTCATCTGCTCGACCGGTTTGCTGGGCTGAGCGTTGGCCGAGGCAGCAGGTGTTGTGGGTGGGGAAGTGTTGGGATGTGGGGAAGCAGAGGGAGAGGGATTGGGGCCGCCGATGGAGCGGGCTTCTGGCCCCATCGCCAGGTAGACAGTCTCGGAATCCTGACGGGTTTCCAACGTCTGTGCAGATTCGTTTCTGGCTGGTTGCTCGTCCGGGTTGTCTTCAGGCTTTTTGGCGTCGTCCGGCCCGTCATAATCCTGGGGGTCAACCAGATTCTGCTGTGTCCCATCGGGATCTTCCACTTCAGCAGGCTCTTGTTCTTGATCTGCTTCAGCCTCTGGGTTTGCTAGTTCTTGCTGTCCATCTGGATCTTGCAGCTCAGGCGGCTCTTGTTCTTGCTCTTCGAGGTCCAATTCTAATTCTTGTAAATTGTTTACCTGTGCTTCTTGTTCCTCGTCTGGCGAATCTTCGTCCAGGACAGCGTTTTCGTCTTGCTTCCCAGCGTCTGCCTCGGTATCTACTTCCTCAAAAATGTCCGTCAGCCATTGCGCGCCCTCTGAACCTGCGCTTTCAGCCGTATCAGCCGGGGCAGCCTCTTGCGGTGACCACTGCGTGGGCTGCCAGGCGCTCCAGTCCACCAGCGAAGTCGTTGTATCCGACTGCCCTGCTACGAGTGAAAAAGGAGCAGCAGCCCACCAGGAGCTGTCTTCAAGAGTGCCGGTTCCCACTTCCCTACCAGACTTCTCTGGAGCATTCTCAGGCGGATTGAGTGGGGGATGGTTCCCAGCAAGGATGCCCTGCCAGTCGGCCACGCTTGCCGACGGCTCAAAAGCAGGTGGGGAGCTCGTCTCAGCCAGCAACACCTCGTCTGAAATGAGCAGGGCTGCTACAGATGCTTCTTGCTGCCTTTGGGCATCATCCTTGCTCTCGGGATTATCCTGGTTGTCCTGGATCTCCTGCGCACCGCTGACTTCAGCAACCGAAGTTTCTTCCGTAAAACCCGCTCCCTCCGGCCATGACTGCTCTGCTCCAGGCCAGGCAAAAGCAGAAAAATAGCCGATGTCTGTTTCGGTGCGGCTGTCAAAAAATTGTCCTTTTCCATGCAGATCACCAGAGCCGTTCAGTTCCAGAACTGGTCCCAAAAGCGGCAGGTGCTCTTCCTGGGTGCCTGCGTTGGTAGCTTGTTCTTCAGCCTTGAAGGAAGATGGTTGCACCTGCAACTTGCCCGTTTGCTCTTCTCCCTCTGTTGCCTGTTGCCAGAGAGGAGGAGCGTCCTCTTCTCCACCCCCATCCGCAGGGATACTGTTGCTGTTGGCGAAGAGGGTTGCTGACCATTCCTGCTCGGAAGGCCATGTCAACGGCTCGGAGTCAGACAATGCGCCGTCATCAGCCAGATCCATTGAGCTGAACAGATTCTCCGCCTCGGCGTCGATGCCTGTGTTCTGGTCTGGCTCCCAGCCTGCATCGAGTGAGAGCAGTTGCTCTTCGCCTGTGGGGTTCTGCTCGCCGTCGATGCCTGAATCGTCCGCTTCTAGATCCCGCAACTCAGCGATGAAGTCCGGCTCACCATCGCCGTCCGTGTCGGCACCCGGCGCGAACAGTTCGGCGAGAGAGCCATCCACGTCCTCTACAGCACTATCGAAATCAAAAGCCTCGCCTGCGCCATCGTCGTCCATATAGAACGAGTCGTCAGCAGCTTCTCCATCACCATCGGTGCCTGCATCGCCGATGTCCAGGTCGAACGGCGCATCGTCGCTATCCGTGTTGTCCGCAGCTACCCCGAAAGGGTCAGTACAAGGATTGTCTTCACCGTCTGCGATGTCGAACGGGTCGAACAGGGCGGGGACAGAACCCTCTCCATAGTCGCCAGTCTGCTCAGGGTCAGGTGGCAGATAACCGTAGGCAGCTCCGATATCAAAAAGCTGTGAACCGCCCGCAGAAGCAGGATCGAGCCCTTCTGCGGACTGGTTATCGGTTTCGGTAGACGGGGGAGAGCTGGCTTGCTCACTGTGCGACGGGAAGACGTAATCCCAGTCCTCGGGCACGGGAACGGCAGCAGACGCCATGAGATGAGGGAGTCAGAAACGAAGGGTTTCATCTACAAAGATATACGTAAGCTGGCCAGCTGATTCACTGGATAGATCTGTTTTCCCAAATTTGCGGGAGAAAAGCGGCGGCAACCAGTTACTTGATTTTTCCAAAGCGCAGGTCTAAAGCGGTGCTGCGCAACTCCCCGATCAGCGCCTCGAAAGCCAGCGGAATGCCTGTTCTGTTCAGAACAGGCAACTTCCCCATGCACAGATCGTGGTGGCACTTGAGACGGGACTCGGGGTCATCGGATTTGACGGTCATCATCTCGTGCAGGGTGAAAGCTGCGCCGTGGGCCATTAGTGCCCAGGCTTCCATCTCGCCGATGCGCTGGCCGCCGCCCGCTTTTCTACCGGCCACCGGTTGGCCGGTCACCAGATCGTAGGCTCCTTCGCTGCGGGCGTGCTCTTTTTTGGCGACCATATGCTCGGCGGCGAGGATGTACTGGCTACCGACGCAGACCGGTCGGTCGTAGGTCTCGCCGGTTCGACCGTCACGCAACCACACACGTCCACCAGGCAGAATCCAGGGAGCAACTTGCCTAGCCTTTTCCAGTTCCCGGTACAGCAAATCTTCGGACCTGTCGTCGTACACCTCGTCGAACTGCGAGACCGTGTAGGAACGGCCCAGCACACGGGCGCACAGGCCCAGTTGCGTCTCATAGACCTGACCAAGGTTCATGCGGGAAGGCACACCTAGCGGGTTGAGGAGGATATCGAGGGGCGTTCCGTCGGGTAGCAGCGGCATGTCTTCTTCGGGGGCGATGAGAGTGATGATGCCCTTGTTACCGTTGCGACCGGAGAGCTTGTCGCCGACTTCTAACTGCGTGCGGTGCGCCACGGTGATGATCGCCCTGGCGATGATGTCCGGTGGCAGATCTTCGGTGACTATCCGCACATCGATGACTGTGCCTTCCTCGCCCATACCGGCAACAGCGTGGCGTTCGCGGTAACGACCGCCGAAGTAGCCCAGCATCTCGGCCAGTACTTCCTCGCCGCTCAGCTCGCTTCTGGTCTTGCGGGGGCTGAGCCTGCCCGCGATGATTCGCCCGTTGCTGATTTTGGAGCCGATGAAGGGCAGGCCCGTTCTGGGATTGAGATGGGCGTTGGTGGCGTCGGCGGGGGCATCGACCAGCAGGCTGGCCGCGAAGCGTTCGTCCCCCAGTTCGGTGCGCCGCAGATCGACCTCGTGGGTTTTCATCATGACCGCTGAGAGCAGGCCCTCGCGCACAACCCGCTCGCTGATCACGATTCCATCCTCGAAGTTGTAGCCTTCGTAGCTCAGATAGCCCACCCACAGGTTGGCTCCCAGGCTGAGGATGCCGCCGCAACTCGCGTACCCGTCCGCCAGCAGCTCTCCCGCTTCGACGTACTGTCCAACCTCGACCACCGGGCGCTGGTGGATCTGCACTTTGGCGCTCGTGCGCATATTGCCGGGCCGGAACTTGATCAGCTCCAGCCGCTGCCCGCTTACCTGAATCTGCCGGGCACAAACCCGCTCGACTTTTCCATCGACGGGCGAGTAGAGGTTGAAGCCCGACTCCCGCGCAACCGGCTCCTCGCCGCCGCTCAGCACCAGAGGCACCTGAACCCGCCAGGGAGCAACTGCCTGACCCATATGCCCGGCACTCATCACCGCCCGCGCTGCGTCCGTGTGCTCCAGAAACGGTGTACACACCAAAGAAGCTGAGAATCCAGCGGTCGGTGTCGGCCATGCCCACCGCGCCCCCGTGCCTGC
Organism: Gloeobacter kilaueensis JS1; assembly: GCF_000484535.1. Lineage (NCBI taxonomy): Bacteria > Bacillati > Cyanobacteriota > Cyanophyceae > Gloeobacterales > Gloeobacteraceae > Gloeobacter > Gloeobacter kilaueensis. The sequence goes on from NC_022600.1 coordinate 1,778,634, forward strand.
TCGCAACTGGCCAGCAGACAGCTCGACCCCTGGTTGTATGCAGGTGAGATGCTCCTCGTCGCTCCAGATAATCGCTCGCTCACCCGTCTGCTGATCGATCACCGCTGTACCCAGACGGCCCTCCTCGTCCACAGCGACGTAGCGGGCAAGGTGGTAGCGAAGTCCGACACTCTGGCCCTCGCCAGCATCGATCGGGCAGAGGCGACCGAAGTGCGACGGATGTACGTTGCGGGCCTGATCCGGAACCCGCTCTTTTTTCAGGCCACCCTTGCCCAGCAGCGTCACGCGCCGTCGATGCGCCAGAGCCGCCAGGGGGTTGGTCTGATCGACCGCCTGGGAGGTGGGGCTGGTTTTGAGAAACACTGCCACCACCCTGCCGATGTCCAGCTGGATCACTGGCTTTACCGGCATACACAGGCTCCGCCACTTGCGGGCGAATATCTCGAGATAGCGATGCACCTCCCGCCCGATCTGGCGGCCTACCGGGTAGAGGATCTTGTGGGCAAGGCCGTCCGTCTCGTCGGGTGGCGGAGTATCGCGCACCCAGGCTGACCAGGCGCGCCAGAGGAGTTCGAGATCCGGCCACCTCATCCATAGCCCCTGGGTGAGCGGTAAGCTCCGGGTGGCGAAGGGTGCAAGTCTGCTATTCACCCGCTGCCTGCCGTAAGTTCCCAGATACATCGAAGCGAGTTGCTTCTCGACGCCGCTGTCCTCGCAGTCGAGCCATTCTCGCCACTGCCGGGTACTGACGGTGATGTGCGCCCCGAGCCGGACAGTGGTCTTCTCGCCTACTGCCTCGATCTTCAGATGCGCTCCCCGTTCTCCCAGTAGCTGCAGCAAGTGTCGGATCCTGCCGTCCGTCTGGCTCGATTCCCAGTAGAGGCCAGGGGCGCGCAGCAGCTGGTGGATCACCACCCGCTCGACGCCATCCAGCCAGAAGGTCTGTTCCGGTCCCAGCATCGGCAGGTCTCCGCAGTGCAACCAGCTGGAGATACCGTTCAAGATGCACTCTGCCTCCAGCCTGCAGCGCCAGGATTGTTCTGTGCGCCTGATTTCACTCCAACCGGGTGTCCTGGCCCAGCGCAAATTTCCGGAAAATTCCAGCTGCCACCGACCGCACTCGGTCTTGAGCACCCCCAGCTGCACCAGTAGCGCCGGTAGCTGTCGATTGCAGAATGCTATCCAGGAACGCGAATGGACGCCCAGGAGCGGCCAGCTTCCCGGTGGGCCAAGGCGCTCTTCGATCGCAATGCTCTGCTGCCAGTTGCTGCTCGTTCGAGCCGCCGCTTCCCGACCCCGGTCAGTGGCCCTTGCGTCTGGCTGGAAGATCGCTGCTTCGCCGTCTGGCTGATGAAATGGCTGTTCCACCGCTTGCCCTCTCGCGTGCCCGCAATCGTAGACCCATAGCGAGCAACATGCAAGCCTTGCATGAGTGCAAATTATTGCGAGGTCATGGTCAGCCTGCCGACGTACACCATGCACTCCGACGCAGGACCAATCTGTGACCTGACCACAAATTCGTCGCCACTGGAAGCATAAATCTGCTGAAACGGCAGTTTTATGGCTCAAGTTGCAACACGCTTCTTTTTTTCCTGCAGCAGGGTCAGCAGCTTTAGGGGAAAGTGAAGCGTGCTACCACCGCCTCGTGATCGCTGGCCTGATTGACAAACTCCGAATCGACGTGAACGATGTCGATTTCCGCTTTAGTTGACAGGTAGGGAGAGACCAGAATGTGGTCGATTGCCTGGCTGTTGCCCTCGTAGATGTAGGTGTAACGGTCGTTGGCGGCCACTTTTTCGATCAGGTTGGTGAGGGTGGTGCCTTTGAGGGTAAGCAGCGGCTGGGAAAACTCGAAGTCGTTGAGATCCCCGAGCACAACGATGCTCGCTTGGCTATCCAGGGCAAGGATGCTGCTGACGAAGGAGTTGATCACGGTAGCCTGGCTGACTCGCTGGGGCTGGGAGTTGAGCACCGGCGGTTGGGCCGCACCGAACAAAGCCGTGTCGCCACCTTTGGAGTTGAGGTGATTGGCAATGACAAATAGATGCTGGCCGTTGAAGAGGAATTCACCGGCGAGCGGTTTGCGGCTGGTGCTGAAGGCTGTGTTGGTCGGATCGATGCGGCCAGGGCTGTAGGTCAACTGGGGACCACCGCTGCCCGTTGCTGCGGTTGTCGCAACGGTGGAGCCGCCGCCGGGCCGGTCGATGAAGCTGATCCGTGCCGGATTGAATAGCAGCACCTGACGAATATTCCCGCCTGGCTGGCCGCCGTCTTGATCGTTGATGGGGTCAATCTGGCGGTACTGGTAGGCGGGACCACCGGCGCTGGTGATGGCACTGGTGAGGGCAGCGAGAGTCTGGCTCGCATCGACGACGCCGTCATCGGTGGGACCGGAGTTGTCCTGGATCTCCTCGATGCTGAGAATATCAGGCGCTTTGAGATTCTTGGCGATGTAGCTGGCCAGAGTTTGGATGCGGCTGCCGGCGGCGGTATTGAAGTTCTCGAGGTTGAAGGCAGCGACGGTCAGCTGCTTGGTGCTTCCTACCAGAGCAGTGCTCTCCTGGGTCAGGCCGCCCACAGTGACCGAAGGAAGTGCTGCCGTATTCAAGATCTTGAAATTGCCACTGCTGTAATCGACGATGCCGACGATGCTCGCGTTAAAGCGGTCTGCGACGTTCAGCTTGGGGGGATTGGAGACAAGGGAGGGAGAAAGAATCAGCCGCTCAGGGTTGAAATCCGTTGCTCCAATCGCAATACCGCCGCGCAGGGTGCGTCCGCTGGCATTGCTGCCGTTATCGCCAAGCACGGCAATCTCGCCGCTGCTGTTGGTCGGGCCGACCACCACGGCGTTGTTGATTTGCACCCGCATCCCTTCGAGACTCTCGTAGAAGTCGATGCCATCGCTCGCCGGGTCGAAGACACCGCTAGTGTTGACGTTGCCGGTGGCAGTGGCGTCGTCCTCGATGATCAGGTTCGGGGGAATGCGTCCCCCGCTGCCGATCACCGTGGCGGCGGGTAAGGCATTGCCCGTAGAGAGCGTGGTGATTGTCGGAGTAATGATCTCGGTGGTCGAAAGATTGCCGGAGGTGCTGCCGCCGCTCACATACTCGCTGACGGTGCCGCTTACCTGAAGCGAGCTGCCGACGCTGACGGTGGGAGTACTGCCGGTGTAGACAAAGATGCCCTCGGAGGTGGCTGGGTCGCTGTCGGAAGTGGGATCTTGCAGGTAGAAGCCGTTGGAGCGTAGCGCTGTGACGATACCAGGAATGTTGCTCACAGCCTGATTGTTCTTGGGCGAGAGGTGCGCTGCCCCTTGAATATCGTGGATGCGCGTTGCTGTCCCTGAGCGCAAGGAGGTGATCCAGCTGGTGTTGCTGCCAGCCGGGTTCGGTGCGCCGGGAGTAGCGCTGCTGGAAGCGGCGTCAGCGGTCCAGTTGGTAGCAAGAGTGGCGTCGCCAGTATTACCGCCACTGTAGGCACTGAACTTGGCAGAGTTTGGTGTGGGGGTGCGCGGGAAGCTGTAGAAGGTCGTGCCCTGGGCATCGACCAGTTGAGGAACATCCGTCGAACTGCCGTTGGCAAAGGCTCCCGTGGTACCGCTCCAACCGGCGGTGCGGGTGACAGCAAAGCTGCCGCTGTTATTGAGGGAGGAGACTTCCAGGCGATAGTCACCGCCAGTAGGGTTGTAGCTGAGGTCAGAAACGATCGTGCCATCGACATCGCCCCCGTTATAGACGACGATCAGCGTCCCGGCCCGTAGAGAAGCAAAGCCGCTACCGGCGAGGGTGATGCTGAGCGAGCCGTTGCCGTCGATCAATTTGTGGTTTTGCAGGTTGAGGTTGTCGGTGACGACAAGGATCTCTACCCACTCCTTAGCCCCACTGCTGCCTTGAGAAAATTCGTTGATGATGACATCGCTGCTGGTGGCCGCCCCCACAGCGCGACAAAGAGCAAGTAGCCCAACTCCCGTGCTGAGCAGTCCCAGTTTGAAGTGCCGCTGCCAATGTCGCAAAGCCTGATTCACCGCCGCGCTCGCCATTTCTATCTCCGCCTGTTGCAAACCGCACGGAGCAGCGTAGCGTGTCTGGGAGTACAGAGCATGCATCCTGGAGCACCAGTAGCCTTAACGGGCGAAGCATAAATCTGCCGGGTCACCATCCCCAACTGCACAGGCTAAAAGTCAGCCGATGGAGGATTTTCGGTGGAAGGGCTGAGAGCCTCATGCTGCAGTTCGTTCGCCAGATTGCGCAGCTGGCTCAGGGCCACTTCCAGATTCTGGGTGTCTTTGCGCAGCTGCTTGAGAAATTTTTTGCGCTCTTCGGGGTCTTCAGGTACGACGACGGTACCTTCCTTAAAGTACTCGCGCAGTCGAGGCCGGAACTTGACCACCGCGTAGGTTTTTCGAGCGGCAGTGTTTGCTGGTGCTCTCTTCGGTTGCCCGGCAGCGATCAAAAGCGGTTCGGGGCTGCCTTCTATAACTGCCCGCCGGATCGGTTCAATCAGGCGATCATCGAGGGGGTTGAGGATCTGCATCGGACGACCCAGCTCACCGTTGCGCCGCTGCACCGTTCGCTTCTCCAGCAACTCATAGACATCCAGCCACTTCGTCATGCTCTGGAAAGCAGGATGGACCGCGATCCAGTCCGCCTCCATCCCGGCTTTTCTGCCCACCTGCACGATCACCTCGCCAATGTGGAACCACTGCTGAATCCAGCGGCGACTCGTCTGCGGTCTGAGCCGGATCACCTCGTCCAGAAACTCGTACAGGTCCGCCCCCTCCTTCTCCCAGACCAGGTACAGGCGGATGCACCCGGCGATCAGCAACCGATCGCCCCGGTCCATCACGTCCAGAATTTTTTCGAGCGAATCTTCTGGATCGGGGTGATAGGTAACGTCGCCATCCAGTTTTTCTGATCGGGCGGATAAAAAATTCTGTGTAGAAATTTCATCGCTTTCGGCAACCCGGCCTGCACTTATTTCCACCGGGGACTGGCCCTCCTCCCGCTTCTCCGGGGAAGGGGCTGTGTTACTCTGAGCGCCGCTCGACATACGAAGCCACTTCGTATATGGGTCGTTGATTTTGGGTTCTTCAGGAACCGCAGCTGTCATCTGGCTGTTTTGGCCCAGATCGGTTTGCTGGCGTCTTGCCTGGGCTGATGGACCGAAGGTATTGTTCCAGGCTCCGACGATCTGCATGTAGCCGTTCAGGTTTCTTTCTTGGGCGAGGGCCAGCATCTGCTGCCCGATTACATCGCGGTTCACGTCGGAGCGAAAGCGCTCGAAGATCTCCTGCTTCTCCTGGTAACTCAGCCGCTTCTCGAAGATCAGAGTCTCCAGGCAGGCTGTCAGGCTCAAATAGTTCACTGCCCATCTCCCGATCGCCGCCTCAATCCTAGATAATTCCAAAAAACATCTCCATAGATTTGGAATTTTTGGCGTTTGCCTCTTGACAGGGCCGGATCCGGGTGTAAGTTCTCTTTGAAACCCCACAGTCCCATAATTCTTCTGAAGCGATTCAGCCGGTGCCCCTGTGCCTGTTGAGTCGCTTTATTTTTGTGCCAATTTCTGGCACCGACAATTCGCATGACTGGCTCCCCGATCGCATCTGGGAGTGCGAGCCGGTTGTGCGAGCCGCCATTTCACCTGCTCCCGCCCTCAACCGGCAAAGGAGCCCTGATGATCTATGCGATTGTGCCCCTGCTGCTTGCAGCCTGCGCTATCGGTCACGCCCTCTGGCTGCTGATCAACATGCTGAGGCAGGCGAAGCAGCTTCGCAAGCGGCAGCACGAACTGACCCAGCTTCGTCTCCAGGACGGCGATTTCATCTTTACCTTCGCTCCCTGTGGGCTGGGAAAAGTTTGTGTCCAGGTTCTGGGTCCGGCCATCAACAAACCTCTTGGCCGACCACTACTGGTCGAGCACGCCGAAAAGCTCACCCTCGTCGAGGCAGCCATACGCTTCGCGAGAACTCAGACTTCTCACACTCTTTCTTCGTAGTTCCCAACCTCTACTCACAAGGAGTTCAACATGCTCACCATCTCTCCCTTCAAGTTCACCTTCTCCCTGGTTGCCCTCCTGGCAATTCAGATTCCTTCCATTGCTCAAATTCCTGCTCCCATACAAAGGGACTGGACTCTCATCACTCCACAGACCAGAGCAATCTCTTTTGTTTCTGGTCACCTTATTCGAGTTACTCGCCACGACGGGATTGGCAGGGCTCGACTCATCAAAACCACCTGTCCGGCAGATGTTCGACTTGCTCTGCAAGATGCATCTGCTGACTTTCCGGCTGGGCTTTTCATAACCCCCTGCCGATAGTTCCCGACTGGGAGGCTACCCGGTAGCCTCCCTTTCTCTTCCTTTCCTGAACCTCATACCGCACCTGCCTGAGGAGACTTTCTGCTGCCCTGCTACTCACTGAGGACATGATGCACATGAGCGATACTGACCCTTTTAATCCCAAAGTTCTCGCGATCGAGATTACCGCCGACGGTACGCCGGTCCGTCAACTCGCTGCTGTCCTTGCTGCCTTCAGAGGTGGCAAGACTCTCCGTGGCTGCATACGCTTCGCATACAGATATCGCGAGACCTTCACTGCTCACCTTTGCGGGATCAGATCCTCCAACGGTCACTACAGCGATTTCTGGCAGCTGCGTTACATGGGCTATGACAGCCTCGAAGTCGCCTTCATGGACTATCTGACCGGAAAGATGGGCCTCTAGATTTCTTCGGCAGAAACCTGCATGGCTTCTGCCTGCCAATTGAATCGCATCTGGAAGGGCTGTTGCTGAGTAGCGACGGCTTTTCCTTTTTGTGTCAACACATCTCAGGAGACACATCATGAGTATGGAACTCGCCCTTCAACTCGTTCTGCTCGTCCTCTTCGTCGGCCTGCCTTTCGGGTCGCTGCTTGCCTCTCTGTTTTTACCCGCATCCAATTTCGCTGTTCTCAGTCTGGACAGCCTCGAACGGGAGCGGCTTCTCGCAGACAACCGCGAAGATCACATCCTCAGCCGCTCAACAGCGCTTCCTCAGCAAAAGCCTCCCGTCCCGTTCCTGAACGTCTCCGGCCCAGAAGATCCCAGCGTCATCTACTGGAATCGGTCGGCCCCAGCGATCGGTGCGTGTTGGCCCTTCTTCAGCGACGAGATCTTCTGCGGTCTACTGGACGAAGAAGATTGCCGCCAGCCGACGCCCGTACCCGTTATCAGACGGCTGGCGCTCTGGCTTGAAGCGGCTGTTGGCGAGGTAAGGGTTCTGCTGGCCAGACTCGAGTGCGTCTGGACCTACCGTGCCTGTTGCCTGCACTACCCGGTCACTGCCCGCGTGGCCATCAGGGAGAGCCTGTGCTTCAACCTGCACTGACCGCATTACCCACAGTCAACTTGCCGCTCACCACCCCGCCATGCTCCTTGAGCTGGCGGGATTTATTTTTCTAAGGAGCACGATCATGATGGTTCAGGATTCGCAGAGTCAGCTCAGTGTCCTTGAGACCAGTAGCCAGACCCAACTTCCCCAGGTTCTCTCCCGCCGGATCTCCCTGTTGGTAGACCGCCGCGTCGGTGCCGATGCAGAACCTGTAGCAGCCGTGTCCGCTGCCACACAGTTCAACGAACTGAAGGTCACCTCCATCCACAGGCGAGATCTCGACCTCATTCAGAACCAGCCCATCTTCTTGATCTCGCTGATGATCCACGTCGGAGCGGGTCGGCTGTCGCTGCGCTTCGAGGAACTGGGACTGGCTCAGCCGGTCGTCGATGTCCTGAAAAAAGCCCACGCCAGCGCTCCAAGCATCGTGATATTTCCCGAGCTTCAAGCCCACGCTCGTACCCTGCAATACCGGCGCAAGTGCCTGCAGGAGCGGTTCATGATTCGCTTCGAGCCCTTCTGGGTGGTCCACTCCCGCAACCTGCCGGAGGTCCACGCCGAGATCAAGGCTATGAGTGAGGAGCTGGATGGACTGCGGCAGCAGGTGCTCGATGCCTACGCTGCTGCCTACACGCGCTTTCTTCAGACGGTTGCTGAGCTGGCGAGCAACGCGGGCCTCAATTCAGTGGGTGTTGCTCAGGCTCTCGATGCCTACGCAGATCGCTTTCCCACTTGCGAGAAGGTTGCCCAGGACTTCCGCCTGGAACTGTTCGGTCCCGTCGCTATCCCCTCCCTGGTCGAGCAGGTCCGCGAGAATACCGAACTGGCCGCCGCAGTTGCCCGCCAGGAAGAGATCGACGCCCTGCGGATCCTGCAGCGCAGCTGGCAGCAACAGATTCAACAGAGCCTGGGCGATGCGGTGCGCTCCGCGCGCGACGAAGTCTGCGCCCTGATCGCAGACTCGCTCTCGGATATCGAAGGACACCAATCGGGCGGCCTCATCACCCCCGCTGCCCGTGATCGGCTTCATCGGACCTGTGAGCGCCTGCAGACTCTGGTCAACTTCGACGGCTCTCTCGGCGAATTGGTCAGCGAGGTTTCCCAGGTCCACTCTCTGTTCCTGGCCACCTCGACTGGCCGCTCGGCAACTCTGGCGCAAAAAATTCAGGCTCTGCGCTCCCAGTTGCGCACGGAACTTGCCCAGTTACACACTGCAGGCGACGGCCATCGCGCCCTTGCTGAGTGGGTCGAACTGTAGTTCGGCTGCTGCCTTTTCACCGGCTGGGGATGCCTGCAATCCCCGGCCATTTTTCCATCACTGAGGAGATTACCGATGAGCCACTTCAGTTCAATCAAGACCCGGCTTAACGACGCCGATGCCCTGGTCGCTGCCCTCCGTGAACTCGGCCTCCAACTGGTCGTTCACGCCGAAGCCCAGCCCCTGCAGGGCTACTACGGCGGCTCAGAGGGGCAGAGCGCTGAGATCATCATCCCGGCGGCTGGGCTGGGAACCCAGGCAGACATCGGCTTCGCCCGTCAAGGCGACGGCACGTTTCAGCTGATCTGGGATCTTTATGAAGCCGAAAGAAGGTACCTGCCCAACAGTTCCCTCTCCTTTACTCAATTGCCCGAACGGCTGCCTGCCCTCTATGCCAGGCACCTTGCTATCGCTGTTGCCCATCGCAAAGGCCATACCGTGACCGCCGTCGAGGCCCGCGCTGACGGCGGTTACACCCTCCGCATCCAGCCCCGCACCGTCCAGTCCACCACCGACAAGCGCAGGAGGTAAATCCATGAGCAATCCCAATCAGCCGGAAATTGTCATCGAAATCGCCCCGGACGGCAGCGTCAATCTCGAAGCTCTGAATTTCGAGGGAACTGCCTGCACCGAGACAACTGCTGCCTACGAGCAAGCTCTCGGCAAGGTGGAAGCCCGCCAGTTCAAACCGGAATACCGCCGGACGCACAGGCGGACTAACAACACCCACCGCACCCAGCTCTGAGTCAGCCGCTCACCAGCACCAACCACCCGTCGCCCACGACAGGCGACGGGTCTTTTTTCGATTTCCAGATTGCTTCGGAGGCCCAGATGATTCAACATGCACTGAACTTTTTCAAAGCAGCGATTCCGGTGGTGGCTATTTCCACTCCCGCCCCGGAGGAGCTGTCCGCCATCGAGCGCATCGTCCGCGACATCGCCGAACCGCTCAACCGACCGGTCTTCCTCTGGGATTTCGGGCGTGGCCTGCAGAAAGTCACCGTCGGCGACAGTGGGGTGAAGATCGATGTTCAAGACAGCACAAGGGACGATCCGCTCACCGTCCTTCCTTTCATCGCCGACTACCCCGACCCGGCCATCTTTGTGCTGCTGGACTTCCATCCCTTCCTTACGGGCGAACGGATGGATCTGCGGGTGGTCCGCACCCTCAAAAATCTCTGCTTCGCCCTCAAGCAGAGCCGCAAACGTCTGATCCTGTTGGGTCAAGATGTTCGGTTGCCGGACGAATTCGGCGGTCTGATTCAGGAGTTGCACAATCCCCTGCCTGATGCTATCCGCGTCCGCTCCTGCGTGGAATCGGTGCTCACCCAGCTTCATACCCGGCGCGGCATTGCTGTTCCCAAAGACGACGAGCAGCTCCAGCGGCTGGTGCGCTCTGCCCAGGGACTCACCGAGGAGGAGATCTCAGATGCCCTGCGCCTCGCGGGCCTCACCGAGGGGGCGATCGACGAGACCAGTGCCGATGTCGTCCGCTCGATGAAGATCGCCAAACTCCGCAAGTTGGGAGTCGAGTTCAGCGAGCCACCCAGCTACGCGGTCGGCGGCCTGGAGAGCCTCAAACTCTGGATCGCCAAGCGCACACGCCTCTTCTCCGCACAGGGCAGTGCGGCTAACATCCCGCCGGTCAAGGGACTGCTGCTGGTCGGTCCTCCTGGTGCCGGTAAATCCCTCGTCTCTCGAACGATCGCCCAGCAATGGGGCATCCCCAACCTGGCCGTCGATGTCGGCAGCCTCTACGGCGGCATAGTGGGCGAAAGTGAGAGCAACCTGCGCAATCTGCTGCGCGCCGCCGAAGCCTGCGCCCCAGCGGTTCTATTCATGGATGAGATCGACAAGGCTTTTGCCGGTGTCGGCGGCCCGTCAGGAGACAGCGGCGTTTCCCAGCGGCTATTTGGCCGCTTTCTCACCTGGCTAAATGACAAGACTGCCCAGGTTTTCGTCGTCGCCACCGCCAACAATGTGCTCGGCCTGCCGCCGGAGCTGTTGCGCAAGGGCCGCTTCGACGAGATCTTCTTCGTCGATCTTCCCGCCTGCCCCGAGCGCGTCGAGATCCTCTCGATCCACCTGCAGCGCTACGGTGCCTGCCTGGATCGCGCATACATCGAAGTCGTCGCTGCGGCGACACGCGGTTTCAGTGGGGCAGAACTGGCCGAGATCGTTAAGGAGGCAGCAATCGAGGCGTTCTACCTCGATGGCCGTCCCAGCAACATCGACCCCGAGCTTCTGCTGAACGCTGCTAAACAGACAGTCCCCCTCTCGAAAAGTCGGGAGGAAGAACTCGGTCGTCTGCGCGATTGGGCCCGCAACAATGCTCGCCAGGCTTCCCCCAGCAGTGACGATGATCCAGCCGGTGGTCATCGCGATGTTTGGGATTGATTACATCTGAAGTGATTTGCTCTACCTGCTGAATCGAATAATTCAGCGGGTCAGTTTTTGCGCGGCCAACAGTTGAGTCTGGCCGCATTTTTCCAGTCCATATTCTCCAGGAGATTGCATCATGAACGCTCCCATCAAACCGCCTGAAATGCTCTTGATCAGCGCTGAGAAACTGTTTCTTGATGTCACCGAACCACTCGACTGCTTCATTGCACTTCAGCTCTGGAGCATCGTTCGTGGCCTCATCTCTACAGCCTACGCTATGGGCTTTGCAGATGGACGAGGTGCATCCGGTGTCTCGATCTGTAGCGAATTCTCCTCTCAGCCTGAAAATCTGGAAAAGTGATTACTCTTTTTCTGAAGAGTCCAGAGTTGCTGTAGCAGCAGATTAGAAAGAGCAGATCTGGTAGGTGCTCAAGCAAACAAAGACATCTCAACAGATGCGCTGGTTTTGATTGCTCGCCTGCCAGAATTTTCTTTCTTTATCTAATAGCTCGCCGAAAAATAAATTTCGGCAAAACTATTGCAAACCTCGCAACCCTGTGCTACTCCTGCAGCTATCGAGCTTGATTAAATTGCAGGCCATGCACCACAGGTTTCTGATACCGCTGTGCCTACTCAGCTGGCTTTTCTCAGATCGTGCATTCTTTGCAATGACAGCTGTCAAGCCTGTGTTCGTTCCATTCCCGCTTTCTCAACTTGCTCAAGGAGGGGTTCGATGAGGTTTATTTTCAGGCATCCCCACCACGCCGCTCAGGTTGCTCAGGCAACCAACTCTCTTCAGGATCCTGACGAACCGAGGGTCGTCGCCTGCATTTCCCGGTTGGTCATCAAGAACGCTGCGGCTCAGCTTGGAGCTGAGGTATGTGCCGTTGGCGAAGCAGAACCGTGTCTGCGCGCTGAGGCTGCCATTTATGGCCTGCGCCTGCCAGGCCGGATACTCCGAGGTATTGACCTGTCAGCCTCGGACTGTCCGGATGCAAATTTCTCAGGTGCTGATCTGAGCGCAGCGCGTCTGACCGACGCTTCACTGCGCCGGAGTCGGTTCGATGGGGCCGTGTTGCATGGAGCCGATCTGCGGGGAGCTGACCTCAGGTGCGCTGAGCTGAATCGGGCGGACCTGCGAGGAGCCGATCTCGCCGGAGCGAATCTCGAAGGTGCTTCCCTCACCTCGGCTCTTTTGCCTGGACGGCTTGCTGGCGTGCATGCCCCGGATATCGTCCTGCGTGGCCATATCCTGCCCGGTTGTGATCTCCGCCGCGCCTATCTGTCCCGCTCCTGGCTCACGAACTGCAATCTGAGCGCTGCCGATCTGACGAACGCAAAGCTGTACCGGAGTTGCCTCTCGCGGATCAATTTTCGCGATGCTCGCCTCTGTCGGGCCGATCTCCGCAATGCCACCTTCGTAGGAGTCGATCTGACTGGCGCGGATCTCAGCGCTGCTCTGCTCGAAGGCGTCCGCTTTGACGGATGCAACCTGGAGCGGGTCCAGTTGCCCAAAGCACACCTGGATCGGCAGTTGCTGCGCGCCGGACGCCTGCGGGCAGCAAACCTTTGCGGTGCGCGCCTCGCGGGTTCTGATTTTGCCCATGCCGATCTTGCCTCTGCCCAACTGGCTCAGGCCGATCTCTCCGACTGCGACTTCACGGGGGCCAACCTGCGCGGAGCCTGTCTGCGCGGAGCCTGCCTGCTCGGCAGCTGCTTCGAGCGGGCCGACCTCACCGACGCGGATCTGAGCGGCGCTCAATTGCAGGAGACGAATTTCGACGAAGCCATCCTCGAACGGGCCTGCCTGGCCAACTGTTTCCTGAGCCTTGTAAGTGCTGTGCGAATTTACGCCCCTTTCTGTGATCTGTCTGGGGCAGAGCTTCTGAACGCTTCGCTCGAATCTTCTCACCTCATCGGAGCATCCTTTGCCGGTGCTCACATCTACGCCTGCGATCTACGCGCCGCCGCCCTCGATCCTGGCCAGTTGCGCGCTGCTGCTCGGGTTCACAGTTGCTGGCTCGACGCCCAGCACTCTGTCCCTCCCACCCTGTCCTCTGTCGCCTACCTGCCCCCGCGCTCCGAAGCTTGAAAGCCTTGAATCCCCGATTCCATCACCAACCCACTTTTTTCAGGAGGTTCCTATGAAAACCCTCACCAGTCAGAAGTGCCCCACCTGTGACTACCACCGCTTGCTCGTGCGCGAAGGCCCAGATCTGGTCATCGTTCTGCCGGAGCCGGGCGATCCTCGCCTCGAAAGCGCGATCGTCGCACTGCCCGGTGACTACCAGGAAGCTGAGCAGGAAGCCTGGTCGATTATCGCGGCACGGCCCGACCTGGCTCTGCTGCTCCCCCGGCGCTGATTACATCCGGAGGACACCACCATGCAGACTTCCACTTCCCAACCCTCGCCTATCAGCGCGCTGCTGGATGCCTGGGCGATTGTCCTGAGCTACCGACAGCACCTGAACATCCTGGCCGGGGCGGTCAGCCCCGACTTTGTGATCAGCGTCGGCTCCGGCAACCGCTGCAGCCTTGTCTGGCAGACTTTCACCTACGACTTGCCGCCCTTCTCGGCGGAGCGCATCCCTGTCGCATTCCGGGAAGCCTGGTGCCTGGGTCACTACGACGGTTCGATGTTCCTGCCCCAGGATCCGCCCTCTGAACCACCTGCGCATCGAGAAGCTTACCTGCTGGGTCACGCTGCCGGTGAGGCGCAATCCTGCGGCCTGCCAGTCTTTCCACCAGATTTGACTTCCCTGGTGCCGGGCTCCCTTCCCAATCCCATCAGCTAAAACCCAACTCACTGGAGCAGCCTTATGTTCACAATCACGACAACTACCGCCGTTTTCGCCCGACAGCTTGCGACCGTTGCCCGGATCGTTCCCTCCAGAACAAACGACCCTATTTTGACAAACGTCCTCTGTCGCGCAGATCGTTCACCGTTCCCCCAGGTTACGCTCATCGGTTTTGATCTTGAGCTGGGTATCGAGACCAGATTTGAAGCCGGTGTGTCTGCCGCCGGCACCACCACATTGCCTGCTCGCTTGCTCGCCGACATCCTTACCCAGCTCCCCAATGAACCCCTGACGATTGAGGTGTCGGACACTCACGGCATCGACATCCGTTGCCCCTCCGGGCATTACCAGCTCCAGGGTGCTTCTGCTGAGGAGTTCCCCAGCTTGCCCAGGATCGACTCCACTCCGCTTGTACTTCCATTGCCGGTCCTGCAGTCTGGCTTTGGGCTCACTGTGTTTTCCGCTTCTACCGAAAAGACCAAACAGATACTCAACAGCGTCTGCCTGAGAGGACTACCCGATGGCCTTGAATTCGTTGCCATAGACGGACATCGTCTGGCGTATCGCTATATCGAACTCCAGACTCCCGTCACCGACATCACCCTGGTCTTGCCTCGACGCTCCGTGCGTGAACTCCAGAAGCTGTTGGTTAAACAGAACGCCGATTCTGTCAGGCTGCTTTTCGACGAAAAGCACATGAGCTTTCAATTTCCCAAACAGATCCTCACTACCAGGCTTTTGTCTGGTCGCTATCCCGAGTATCCGCGTCTCCTTCCCCAGTCCTTCAAAATCACGGTCGAGGCCGATCGCAGAACCTTGTGTTCTGCTCTTGAACGCATTGCTGTCATTGCCTCACAGAAGCACCACATCTGTAAGTTTGAACTCTCTTCAAGTGGTGCCCTCACCCTTTCCGTCAATGCCCTGGATAAAGGTCAGGCTCGCCAGACCGTCTTCGTCGATTATGCTGGCCCGGAATTTACCATCGCCTTCAACTGCAAGTACGTGCTTGAGGGTCTCAAGACCTTTGATTCTCGAAAAGTAGTCCTCAATTTCAATGGTCCCGACAATCCTGCGGTCTTCTCACCGTCAGGTGACGAACTCCATCATCGCTATTTGGTCATGTCAGTCTCCCTCAGAAATGCTTGAGCGCCCGCCTGTCTGTTCATCACCCCCAGGTCCGGTGATCTGGGGGTTTTTCGTTATGGAGAATTGCCTGATCGAGACTTTGGAACAGGCAATCGACTTCCTCCTGATTTTCATTTCAAGGAGAGGCACATGTACCTGATCGTTCAATTTTGCCTGGCTGGCGATTGTTTGCCCCATCTGCTCATCGCGGAACCGATCGCAGATGACTCTGCGATTGCGCCCGCCCTTCAGCAGACCTTGAATCTGCTCAAAGATTCCAGGCTCATTGCCGAACCGGAGCTGGTCCTCGACGAGCTTCCTGACGAAATTGCTGAGTTTGCCAGCACTGCTTTGATTCAGCGCCAATTGCGCGGACCCTGGACTGTCTACTCTGCCCAAACAGCAGCGAAACAGATGCTGGGTAAGCCCCTGGCCTTCGCCTACGCGAGAAAGCTGGGTCTATTCGAGCCTCTTCCAGCCGATGTTCCCCCAAAGATTCCGGCTTCCCTGCCGGCACCCCTGCCATCCAGCCCACCGTCGGAACCAGAACCGATACCAGCTCCAGAAGAGCCACTACCTGCTGCACCTGCGGTTGCAGCTCCCGATATTCCGGCTCCTGCCTCCACCGCTGAACCAGTTCACCCCCTCGATGCCGCCGAATACCTCGATGATCCTGACGAAGGCGAATGCTCCGAACCGGAAACAGAAAGCTGCGATTCTCCAGCAACTCTGGTGAGCCTGCCAGATTCCACACTCACCGAAGAGCAGCCAGTAGCACCTTCCGAAGCAACCCAACCTGCACAACCCTTCGAGGCCGTCTTTCCTGTTTCTGATACACAGCCTGTAGAGGAAATACCTCCGCCCGAGCAGCCAGATCTGCCTGCACAACTGCCCAGGACTGTGCTTACCGGAACGACCGAGGTCAAATTCAACGCAGCGGACGAAGCTTACGATTTCGAGCGCTGCACTGTCACTCTTACACTGCAGCTGCTGCCCGACGACGGGAATGCTCTGGGTCGCCAGGTTGTCTGCGGCGTCCGCAGCCACAACGATCCGCCCATTATCGACACCCTGCGATTGTCAGAGCTTCAACTTCCCCCAGTTTTGACCAGCCTGCTGGAGCAACTGGCAGCCACCTATCCCGCTCGTCAGATTGCCCGGCAGAGACGAACCGTGTCAGCAGCGCCGCGCTCAGCAAATGGCAAGAACTCGCAGACGACCAGCACTTCGCCCAGGAATCGGCGATCGAAAACCCCTACGACACCTCCTTCAACCAGGCCCGCTGCACCACTCCCGCCCCTTTCTTCGGTCCCACTTTCAGCCGGTGAAGCCACTGAAGCTGATAAAGCCAATCAGCTCCCCATCTTTTGACGAATTCAAGGAGACTACTCATGGAATCGCAAAATCCACAATCTCAGATGCTCATCCAGTCCGCCGTCGTGCTCTACGACGGGCAGCAGATCCCTATCGGCCTCGATATTGCTCAGGACGACGAACTGCTGGTCAAGGCTCTCGTTCCCTATTTTCCCGAGGTGACAAATGCCTCGATCACTCGGGCCGTGAAGGGCGCAGTGCTGGAGATTGCCCTCTCCAAGCGAGCCGGCCACAAGGGGAACACAGTCACAAACTTTTTTTCAGCATTGAGCGAACTTTCCGAGAGCATCAATCCGATCGTGCTTCTCTACCGCGAATGGCAGGAACGTGAGGCGACCGGCAACTTCAGCCTTGATCAGAAGATCGAAATGATCCCTCGCCTGGAAGCCACCCTCACCGAAGGCACTGCGCTCAAGGACGAAGTCGATGCCATCTTCGCCGCCGTCGCCCTTTGCAAACCCATTCCGGCTCTGCAGGCACCGATGGGCTTCTAATCTGAAAAAAACCGTTGGTGGCTCTGTTGAAGCTGGACGTCTCGGGCGAGGATGGGGAACGACGCTCACCTGCATGATAAAGGTTGCAGTCTCTCTATCGGGCACAAAACTCCTCGCCTCAGAGGGGGAGCTGGAACCTTGCGTTTGTCTGGCAATTTACCGACTGAAGGACACCGTCCATGCCTCAGCTGTATCTGCTCGGCGGCCCTAACGGTGCGGGCAAGACCACCAGTGCTTACGCGTTGCTCCGCAGTGAACTCTCAGCAATCGAATTCGTCAACGCTGATATCATTGCCGCCCGGCTCAACCCTGCCCATCCTGAATCAGTAGCCTTCCGGGCAGGGCGAATGATGCTGGAGCGCCTGGAGCAACTCATCCTCTACGGCAGCGACTTTATCTTCGAATCCACTCTTGCCTCCCGCAGCTTTGCTCGGCTCCTGCTGCGGTGCCGGGAGCGGGCCTACTTTGTCAACCTGCTCTATTTCTGGCTGGATTCACCAGAACTGGCGGTGAGCCGGGTGGCAAATCGGGTGCGCTCGGGTGGTCACTTTGTTGCTCCCGAAGATGTCCGCAGGCGCTACGATCGTAGTATCGCCAACCTGCGTGAGCTGTACATTCCCCTGGCGGACAGTTGGAGAGTTTACGATAACTCTTGCGAAACGGCCCGAAAGCTGGCTGAAGGCAACCGGACAGACAGCATCACTATCTACGACCAGCAGGGCTGGCAGTCGCTTACAGGAGCAGAAGATGTCTGAGCCTCCCAAGGTAGTTCCCACCCGTGAAGAAGATGCTGTACCAGTCGAGCCGTCAATAGCCGGCGACCGCATCGACCAGCTCGTTTACGAAGGGCTGAGAAATGCTGTCATTGAACACGCTACTGCCGGTCGTTCGGTACCGGTGTCGAGGAACGGCAAGGTGGTTTGGCTGACGCCCGAGGAACTCCTCCAGGGCGAGTCCCATTCAAGCGGCTCTTGTTGCTGAGCGAGCGAGACGACGAGAGCGGCGTCACACACCTGAACCCCATACCAAGGCTCCAACCGTCTGCGATTGGAGCCTTTTTTCGATCGAGGATTTTCGGATGCAAATCTGTCTTGCCTTTGGGTATTCCCGTTGGCTTTCAAATCTCATGAGGTTCTCGAATCGTGAACAGTCCTGTCTGCTGCCCACCGGCTCTCGCTGTCGGTGATTGCCTGCTGTTCTTCGAGCGACTGCTCGACCGGTTGCCCATCGCTGCTGCCGGTGGGTGTATCGAGGCGTTCATCCGCATCCTCAAGCAGCTGGAGTTGATGATCTGCTATCGGCATTTTTTTGCTGAAGAGTATGCCTGCTCCACTGCTTCTTCAGAAATAGGCATCAGCCGCCTCCAAAGAGAGCGGCTTGCCCGCGAGACCAGTGAGTTGCCTGCCTCGCCCCGCGAAATAGAGTTCCTGCGCTTGGTCAACGAGAAGTTGTTTCCGCTCCTCGATGAATATCTGACGGACGACGACTTTGACGTTATTGCGCAACCACAGACAGTACCCATCCCGTGCATCGGTTGGGCTTTCGACTACGAGGCTGACCTTGAAGGCTACAGCTTTCCCTACCGCCTCGCACTCACACTGATCTTGGATGCTATCGAACCTGACGAGGAGGTGCGCCACTTTGCTGAAAGTCTCGTACCTGGTTGCCTCTCGGCTTCTGCTCACTGGTCTTTGTTTCAGACCGCCTGCACTGCTCTGGGTGGACATTACATCGACATCCCCGAACTGTTTGACTCGCTCACTGCCGGTACCGGCAACTTCTGGATCGATTACACACCGGATATATGTGCGGACAACATCGCCTGGACCATCGAACATCTCGACTATCTGCACACGCAGTTTCGTGAGTGCGAAGCGATCATCGCTCGAGTCAGTGCCGCCGCCGAGTGGCTCGGCGAAGATCCTGAGCGATGGCAGCCAGTCCTCGAAGCCTGGGTGCTGGCCGGTCACAGTCAACCCAAGAAAAAGCGTTCTCCATGAAAAGCAAGCTGGTCGATTCGATCATCGACCGAGCCAGATCCCTGCTGGCCCACGTCGATGATCAGTTGATGTTCATCGATCTTTCTGGTTCTGCTGCCCAGTGTCGCTACATCAGTCCGCTCGATTTTCGGGCAGCAGCCAGTAAGATTCCGGCTGAAACCGGCTGGCTGCGGCCAGGGATCGTCCGTTGGGGACGCTCAGGACAGACGTCCTGGTTTGTTCTGTTCATCCCGCCGGGCGTTCACTCGTTTTTTATTCAGGCCCAGGGCAACGCGGTCGAGCAATTTGCGGTACCGATGCCGGGGTTGGTCTACTCCACTTTTCAGCAGCACATGATCTGGGCAATCAAGGAGCAACAATTCAACCCGACTGCTCAGATCTTTCACGTTCCTTTACCCAACATCAGCAGCCGGGGCCTTATCTGCTTTGGCGAAAACACTCGTCCTGATCCCGGCAACCCTGATCGTTGCTGGCAGTTGTTCCTGGCAAGCCCCTTCAACCACCATCAGGCGGACGGCAAGTCCCGCAGCCACCCGAAGAACATCATTCCGAAGCTAACTGCCCTTGCTCAAAGCGAGACAAAGACGTATCCCCTCGATGACCTGATTGCCTGCAATCAGAACGTGGATCAGGCTTTCCAGGCTGCAGGAGGTCACCTGTGATGATTCGCTACCTTCCCCTGGCTGGCCCTTTGCCCCCAGCTTTGCCCTACGGCTGGGATTATCTCTTTGCTCAGGACGGTGTGGGACTGCGCGCCCGCCGCACTGGCCTGGAAGTCTGTATGCCGCTGAGCTGTGGGGCTATTCGCCTGCAGGGTCTTCGACCCCTTCGGCCTTACTTCTCTCTTGAATATCCCCGCGTCCCGGCCACCTGCCTGCAGGCCATCGTCGCCCACTCCCTGGCCGCCACTGATCACGATGGTCGCCCTCTCGAAGCGTTGTTCTACCTGAAATACAGTCTGGGAGCCTGGCAGTTGCGCGCCCCGGCGACGAGCGCCACCAGTACCAGCGTTATCGCTGTCGATCGCCATGACAGCGACGCCGATGTCGAGTTGCATAGCCATCACGCCATGACGCCCCGCTTCTCGCTGCGCGACGACGAGGAGGAACAGGGTTTTCGCATCTACGCCGTCATCGGCCACTTGTTTACGACCCCGGCTCTCCACGTCCGGGTTGGCTGTTTTGGCCACTTCTGGTCCATCCCGGCGGCCAGCGTCTTCGAGATGCCTGTCGATATCATCGACTACCTGGAGATTCAGAATGGTTGATCTCTCCTATGCCAGAGCCGTGCCTCTCCTCACCCTCAAGGCCCGCCAGACAACCATTGTCCAGGTAGGGGCGGGCGGCACCGGTGGCTGGCTGTATCCGCATCTGGTCCGCCTGTTGCGTGTCCTGCTCGATCGCGGTGAGAGTGTGCGGCTGTTGCTGTGCGATCCCGACATCGTCGAGGAGAGCAATCTGATCCGGCAGAATTTCTGTGCTGCCGAACTCGGTATGAACAAGGCCGAGGCTCTTGCTTTTCGCTACCAGGCCGCCTGGGGTCTGGAATTGCCCGCGCTGAACGTTCCTTTTTCCCGGAAGATCCTGGGTGACAACTTCCAGTACGCCCACGACCACTTCTTTGTGATCGTCGGCTGTGTGGACAACGCCGCCGCTCGCCTGACGATCCACCAGTTGCTACTCAATATCGCGACAAGGAGCAACGTATCGAATATTCTCTGGATAGATGCGGGCAACCACGTAGACACGGGCCAGGTGCTCGTGGGCAACATCGCCGAACCGGACCTGCTCGCCCATAGCTTCGATACACCTGGCCATTCCCACTGCGCTCTGCTGCCCTCCCCGGCCCTGCAGCATCCGGAACTACTCGTCCCCCAGCTGGAGGAGAATCCTGACGCTGATCTCAGCTGCGAGGAGTTGCTCCGCCTGAAAACCCAGAGCCTCACTATCAATCTGGCAATGGCTTCTCTGGCAGCCGATTACCTGCTGCACCTGCTGGTCACCCGCAACCTCCGGCGCTTCGCCTCGTACCTCGATATCCCGAGTGGAGCCCGCCGCAACCGGTACAACACCCCCGAGCACCTCGCTGCTGCTGTCGGCCTCTCGCCGGACAGCCTCTTTTCTGCTGCAGGTGCCGCTATCGAATAACAGCAAATTCCTGCTCCCCGGTCCCTGCTGCCCCTGAACGAAAGATTGCATCCCTGGCCCGGCCTTCATCGGTCGGGCCTTTTGCTTTGGAGATAGAACGATGACGAACTGGAGACTCGCTGATGAGCCTGGCAGCCTCGAAAGTCTGCGCCGCGAGGTTGAGAAAGAACGCAGCAACCGCAAGATCCGGCCCGATTTTGTCTGCGCACCCCTGCAGCCCGGCTGGATGCGGCCCCTGCTCTTTGAGATGGACACGATACTCTGGGGCCGCTGGGAGTACTGGCTGCAGACTCAGGAGGCTGGCCATCTGCTGGAACGCCTGATTCCTCAGATCGCATTTCTCGATGACAGCCACAATTACGCTCGCCGGATGATAGAGCGCTGCCTCGATGCTATCGGTTGCGGCTGGTCAGGCTGGAGCAGCTGGTCGAATTTCAATACTCTGCTCGACTGGATTCTGTTCGGCTTGGGCCACGGTAATGCCCACACCCCGCCGCCACTGGACCAGCGCATTCAGGGGCAGCTCTACCAGACTTTCGAGCTGGGTGCCCTGCAACTGTGGCCCCACGATTACTGGGGAGCGCTACTTGCCGAGAACCGGCACGGTCGGCACAACGGTTTCTACCCAACTCCGCTTCCAGTCTGCGAGTTGATGGCGAAGATGCTCTTTGTCGAGTCCGGCGATCCTGCCACCGGGAGACCTACCATCTGGCCCGATTGCCGCGCCCGACTGGTCTATGAGCCCTGTGTCGGTACCGGTCGGATGCTCATGGTTGCCAGCAACTACAGCTTGCGCCTCTCAGGCTGCGACATTGACCCTACGGTCCTGAAAGCCTGTCTGGTCAATCTCTGGCTCTACGCGCCCTGGGGCATTGCTCCTTTCAAGTTCCTCGAAGATGACGGACCCATTGATGCTTCTGCAGAGGCAGAGCAGGAGACTACCACAGTCCCAGAACACGCCTGCGCTTCTGACGCTGATGAACCCACACCCATTCTCAGCGGGGTGTCTCATGAAGTCTGAGCCCGATCTTGCTCGCCAACCTGACCCTGACACTTTGACCGATGAGCAGGAGTCGCTCAAAGAATTTTTTCTCACAAGCAACGAGAGCTTCCGCGTCGAAGCGCCGCCCGGTTCGGGCAAGACCCATCTTCTGAAGCACCTGCTCCTCGATGCGCCCCATCCCCAGCTGGTCTGCATGTTCAGCCACACGGCCCAGCAAACTCTGGCCAGACGCCTGATGGTCTCACCGGAACCAACTCCCCATCGCGTGACGACCTTTCATTCGATGGCCATGAAATTGACCGAAGTGTGCTGGGAAGTGCTGGGTTTTCCCTCCAAACCACACCACATTCACCTCAACGAACCGCCGGTCACTGCTGAAGACGAGTTTCAGCCCCAGCGCATCGCTGCCCGGCGGGCGCGAGCAACCTTCACTTACAACGATTCGCTGTACTACCTGCTCCAGGTGCTGCGCCGCAAGCTGTTCCGTTTGCGCTATCCGGCCCTGCTGGTGGACGAATACCAGGACACCAACGCGGTGCAGTGGGCGATCATCGAGGCTCTGATGGCCCAGGGGCCGCAACGGCTGGTGCTGCTGGGCGACCAGCACCAGTGCATCTATCAGTTTCTGAGCGCTCAGGCGGATCATCCGCTAGCCGAAGGATTGACCGTCAAGCGCCTCACCTACTCGTACCGCTGCCTGAGCCGGGTGTGCGAACTGGCCAGTTACCTCGTGGGCGAACCCTTTCGGGGCAATCCCGGCGGCACTGTCCAGTTGCACCACTTCCAGCGGGTGGGAGAATTCTGTGAACGGGCTACTCGCCTGCTACGTACCCGCGAGGCCCGCTCCGCCGCCATCCTCTGCCGGACCAACCGGATGGTCGATGATGTGCGCGCCTACCTGGCAGCCAACCGTATCCCCGTCGCCGGTAAGACGCCTCCGCTAGCCGTCTCCTTCTGGTCCCATCCTGCAGTGACCTGGGCCATCGACTTTCTGGAAAATCCGCTGCTGCGCTGGCCCACGGCTCTGCCCTATCTCTCGCTGAGCCAGGGGTTCAGGACGCTAGAAGCGATGGAACGCCCGCCCGCTACGCTTCCTTCTGAAGAGGCTGCTCGTGCAATCCAGTTTGCCCGTGCCGTGCAATCGATGCACGACGCTCCAACTGTGCGCGACAGCCTCGAACTGGTGGACTTTCTGCTCACCTTTCCGGCGGACTGGGTCGATTTCATCCACACCCTCAAAACCCAGACAGGTCAGATTCGCTCCCATGCAGACCTGCTCAGGCTGCGCGATACCAAGATCGAGCCCTACAAAAGCCCCGGCGTCGAAGTGCTCACCATTCATGCTTCCAAGGGCCGCGAGTGGCAGCACGTCATCGTCGATGCGGGCCTCCCCGCCAATGCCGTCTGGGCACAGCAAAAGTTCACCGCCTACGTGGGCGTCACCCGCGCCGAAGCGTTCGTGGACGTACTGTGTCCCTACTTCGGCAATAGCTGGGACATCGATCACTTCGCCTTTGACTGATCTGCGGCAAGCAATCAAGTATTGCAAGCCATGCATAAAACATTATGCTATAGGAGGTATTCGAGATGGAGCTTATGGAAGCCCTCGGAATCACCCGTGCATCCCGCACACGCAATCTCGAAATTGGCCGTACCCACTTCTATGGCGGCAGCGGCCCGAGTCGGATCCTGGCTGCCATGGGCGTCGCGTTGCGCTCGATCGGATTGGGTCTGTGCGGCAGCCACTCCCGCGTCCTGCTGGTTCGGCCCGAAGCGGCAACTGGCGAAGGAGCCTGTGCCCTGCATGCCATCCACACCGCGTACCCCCATCTGGTAGACCTCTATCAGGGACCGCATCCTGATTGGGTCGGGGCGGGTCTCATCGCCAGCAACCTCTATCAGCTGATCTTGCTCGATGGTGTCGAAGTGGACGACGCCCTGGCCGCTGCGATCGTCGGAGCACCCCACCCGGTAGAGGTGATCCTCACAGGCGAGCAGTTACCGCCTGCCCTGGCAGGTTCGATCGACCTGCACTCCGAGCACCAGTGTCACTGCCAGACCGGCATTGCCAACACTGCCCTCATCCACGGCGACGGCAAGGGCAAGAGCACCTCCGCCCTCGGCCTGCTGCTGACCGCCGTGAGCCGCATCTTGAGCGGTGAAGATACCCGGCCTGTCTCGCTGATTCAGCTACTGAAAGGAGGAGCGGGCTACAGCCGGGTCGGCCCCTATACAGAAGACCCCGCCATCGCCGCTTTGCAGAGGATGACGGGCCTCGTCGATCACCACCACTTCGGTGATGACCGGGTGATCTTCAAGCGTGTCCCCCCCGATCACCCCAATGTCCGGCGACCCGCCGACTACACAGAAGCCCAGGCCGGTTGGTCCCTGGCCCAGAAGCATCTGCTGAGTGGTCGTTATCAGGCGGTTCTGGTCGATGAACTCAACGTTGCCCTCGACCTTGAATTGCTGGGGGACGAAGGCGAAGGTCAACGCCTGGTGCGATCAGCCATGCTGCTCAAGCAACCCGATGTCGCCTTCATCGCCACTGGCCGCTGCTGGCTGGAGAACCCTCATTCCGAGCAACTGCTCGGTTCCTACCAGCAGCACATCGAGATTCGCAACTCCCACCACTATGGCTGCGCATCGTTGCGGGCCGGTATCGACTGGTAAGCCCCGGACCTTCCTTACGCTATCGGAGGATCACTTCATGGTCCGCGACGACGAACTGGATTGGTGCATCGAGGCCGCCCGTCAGGTCCCTGTTCTCGAAGTGGCTGCCCGCCTCGGCATCGACATCATCCGTTCTCACCCCCGGTATACCCAATGTTACTGCCCCTTCCACGGTGGAGATTCAGGCGTAATTCTGCACGATGGCCGCCGCAATCTGTTCAAGTGCCATGCCGGGTGTGTTCCGAGGAGCCGTGGCGGTCACCAGAAGCAAGCCTTCGATGCCATCGACCTGGTGCAGCAGCTACAGAACCTCTCCTTCCGTGAGGCTCTCGACTACATCCTAGGTACGTTCCCGGCTCAGGGTGCCCCAACTTCTGCCATCCACAACCGACCAAACCGACCGCCACCTCCGCCATCAGCTCCAGAAGAACCCATTCCTATCGAGCGGATCGACGAACTGCACAATCGGTTGATGTTGAGCGTTGAAGGAGAGCAGGCTCTGGCATATCTGGCGGCCCGAGGCATCGAACGCCGCACGGCCCTGCGCTGGCGGCTGGGCCTCAGTCCTCGCTGGGAAGGTTCTCTGGGCGGGCTGTGCCAGGAAGTGCCTGGACTTGTGACGATCCTGGCGGCATTCAAGCGCAAGGGCATCGACCTCCTCCATCAGCACCGGATTCTGGAGCACCTCTGCCTGGGGAAACTCGAAGAACGTCAGGTCTGCTGGTTTGGTAAGCATCTCGATGTCCAGATGCTCATTGAGCGGTATGGCCATGCCCACCACTTTCGCTCCTGGCGCATCTCCATTCCTGTCTGGGAGGATGGCCCTCCCCAGGACGGAGCCGCTCGCTGCTGGGGTTTGCGCTTCCGTCAGGTACCTGGCCTCACCCCCGATCTTCCCGTTCATCCAGGCTGCACACTCATTCACCAGCAGACTGGCATCAAGTACCAGCTCCTGGAGGTTCTTGCCGACGGTCGCTTCCGCCTACGGCTCAAACGCGACAGCGCTGCCGAAGCCTTCACCGCCGATCCTTCCACTTATAGACAGGAGGCGACCAAGTGCTGGGGCCGGGGCACCGTTCGTACCCTGGCTGCCAACCACCGCCACTCGAAGCGCTTTGCCATCGCCGTCGAGGGTGAAATCGACCTGCTCAGTCTGGATCAGGCTCTGCTGGGTACGCCGCTCCACGGCAACTGCTGGCTCATCTCCTCCACCAATGGTGCTGGGAACTTCCCGGCGGAGTGGAGCGAGCCGGATTTCTGGAAACCCTTCTCCAGAATCTTCTTCGCCTACGATCGCGACCGGGCAGGTGAGACAGCCCTGCGCAAGATGCGCGCCGAAGGTGTTGCCCTCGACAGCCGCCCCGTCCCTCACGGCAAGGATTTCAACGACTGGCTCCTGCATCACAGTGGCCACATCCCTCACGATGAACTTCGGATCTGGCTGAGCGACTACACCTGGTATGCGCCCTAACCCTATCTCCATCACAGACGGCAACTCGAATCCTGTTCCGAGTTGCCGTCTGTAAAAAAATTTGCCTATTTGGGCTCTTCTGCTTTTTGCTCGTCTGCCTCGATCGCCGCAATCTCGTTGAGCACCTTGCGCAGCTCCTCAAGCAGCAGATTCTTGCGCTCCCGCAACCGCTGCAACTGCCTACTGCGATCGTCGTGCCTGGCCAGCTCCAACCACCGCTCCTTCTCACTGAGCTGGTCGATCCGCTTGAGAATGTCATCGAGGGCTGCCTCATCCTTAACCTTCTCCAGGCTCAAGCAGACTGTCCTGGGCAGATGCTTGATCTTTTCGATAAAAGGATACTTGGCCAGCTTCATCAGGTTGTAGGCTGTGCGCCCCCGCATCGGATAGCCAGACTCGTTGACGTAGTCAAGCCAGCTCGAGTAGCCGAGAATCTTGTATTTTTCTTCTTCGCTGATCTGCAGGAATAGTCGCCCGAGAGCCAGCCAGTTCGACTCGATGTCCTGCGACAGCTCAAGCGACTGCTCATGAAGCTTTTTTGCTGCTATGACCTTATCAGATGAGGAAACATTCTTATCCTTAGTCACTCTTCCCTCATGGCCTCTCGCAAGCATGCATGGCCTGCAAGCTTGATCATATCCGAAATATGGTGATTCCCGCCGGTCTATTATTCGGGGCACCTCCAAGGCAAGCTGTCTAGTTCTGAGAGCTACCTCATATTTGAGCGCTTTCGCTATTCGCCAAGCCCAAATTAAAATGATATTAGTATGATGCTTCCGAGCGTTCTACATAGAAACAATTATCACCTGATAATTTATTAAGCACGTCTGCTACCAACTTTATCCCATTCTGATCACTCGAGCGTAGAACTTGAAATTTTTCTCTTTTTCTTGTTAGCATAACCCAACTACCATCCGGTATATAGGGAGAGATAGAAAAAATGTTATCAAAAAATAATTTAGGAAGAAAAGAGAAATGATTTAGAAGTTCTACCGTGCTCCATCCCGAGACATCATCAAGAGCAGGTACAAGATTTGCATGAGGAAACCCTGCTGGTGATGGATAAACAAGGATACCGAACCTTATAAAGTTTGTATAGCCATACCATGTCTTAAGAACGCCAAGCCCGTTACCATTCTCATCAAAAGGCTGTACGGGAATAAATCTGCTTAGGTCGGACGCGCCGATAGCTGAGAAAAACGCCCTTTCTGTATCAACAAATAAAGGTTGCTGAGAGAAGAAAGAGTCATGCTGCTCATTGGATATCCAATGGACAAAATCTGCTTGCAAGGAAATCTCGTGAGCCACTATTTTACCTACATTTGGGTGTTCCTAAGGATTATAACTCTTAAAATAGCAAACTCATCACCATCAACTTCTTTAATGGGAACCCCAGGTGTTATATTGCCATACCATCTTACCTGCACACCTGGAACCATACGTACCCCTGTGTTCTCAGGAGAGATTGGAGTTGTAAACTCTACACCTCGTTCTCCAGGTGGAAGAGCACCAAAGTAAGCTTGCACAGTTGGTACAAATCCCCCCCGTGGAACGCGCCCCCAGATTTCCTGACTTGCTACTTGCTTCGCTGCAGTCTCCTTTGATTGAAACTCAGCTTCGAACCTATGATACAACGGGAGAACTAAGTCATCTGCATAGCTTCGAGTAATCGTTACTTCATTTGGACCTGTCCTTTCTATATTGCGCGGTAATTGCTGACTGGGACTGCCTCCTCCAGCTATCAAATTACCTCCGCCATTGGTAATAAAAGGTGGCGGCGGCTTTGGCCCTTCCGTCTCGGGATCAGTACTTACACCACCGAAAAGTTTAGGAATAGGTGAAGGCGCAGGGACAGGTGAAGAGTCAGGAGTATTACCATCATCAGGGTTCCCTTCCTCATAAGCTCCGATTGGATCAGTTCCAACAGTAGGATTATTGAAGTTAAGAACGTAGAGGTTGGTATTACCACTAGAGAAACCAATTGGATCTTCGCTGATGAAGCGATGGAGGTCCGGGTTGTAGTAACGGCCTCGAAAGTAATAGAGCTGAACAACATTTTGAACAGTGTTCTTACTAAGTTCACGTCCCATGAAGTACAAGCGATTGTCCGTCGTATTTTTGTCAGCTTGAGAAGAACCAATTGCCAAACCAAATCCGGTATATTCTATCCCAAACTTTGCCTGCAAAGTCTTTGCGTCAACAACAACTAGAACTGAGTTGTTGAGCGGATCGTGGATTAAGAACTCATCGGTACTATCTGTGCGACTGCCCCACACATCATCGAGACTAGGACCAACCAAGTAGCGTTTGGTGACACCATTGGTAATTTCCTCGATGACCTGACTTCCAGCGTAAACAAACTTAGTAGTTACGCCATCGACCGTCTCTTGAATGCGACGACCAAGAGCATCATAGACAAAGCTTTCACTCCCGTTATTGACAGTATTTTCATATTTTATCAACTGGTTACGCGCATTCCAGGTATAGGTCTCATTGACCGCTGTGCAGCTAGAACTGCACTTTTGAGTTGTAATATTACCATTGTTATCGTTAGTGACTGCACGATTAGCATAAGTGTCCAAACGATTCGTGCCAAGCTGATAAGTGACGCTACCCTGATTCTCAGATGTAATGTTGCCATCGCTATCCCAGGTCTGGTTATATGCTTGACTGCCAGTAGAGGTGTTTACCAGTGTTGATATTACCTGGCCATAATGGTCGTAAGTGTAGCTAAGACTATTGGCCGAGAGTTTCTGCCCAGTCAGGGTCCGCTGTGTCAGTTCTCCTTTATGGGAATAGTTATAGCCGTAAACCACCTCGCGAATCAGCGCAGAAGGCGACAGATTGTTGGTGAAACGGATCTCACTCAAATCTCCCTGGGGATTGTAATAGTAGTTTCCATACAGGATGCCACTGCCATCGTGATAGTTAAGAACAGTCTGCTGATTGGCATCGTTGTAGCCAATGGCAACATTCATATCCGGCGCGCCACTTTGACCTTTGAGAAATGCCTGATGCAGACTGTTATCCGGCCAGTAGTCGTAGGTCAGTAACTGCGTACTGCCTCTTGAGACCGCCGTCAGATTGCCCGCCGAATCATAGCTATAGCTAAGCGTGTCAGGAGCAGAAGAACCAGCTCCTGTAGTGACCGTCAGTGGGCCAGGAATATTACCATTATCATTATTGTAGGTAAAGCTGACGTCTTTGCTATGAGACGAGTCACTGCTATCCGTAACTGAAGTTACCCGATCAAGAGTGTCGTAGTTGTAGGTAACAATAGTGCCGTCGTTGTAAGTGAGCGTATGCAACCGCTGTTTGGAATCGTAGCCGTAGCGCGTTGTCTGGTTCTTTGGGTCAACCGTGTGGTCAAGCTGGCCCAAAGAGTTGTAGTAGTAGTACTCGGTGTACGAACCCTGCTGCCGGGAAGTTCTTCGACCCATTGCATCGTACTGATACTGGGTCGTTACACCGTTCGGTGCGGTTACTTTGGTTATATTGTCGTCGCCGTCATACTCGAACTGAGTCGTCTGATTTCCCGGCTGACGAGTAATTTGTTTGACCCGCCCACCGTGGTCATAAGTGTAATTTGTCGAATCGCCAGACACATTAGTGAGGTAGACGGAGGTGATCCGAGAAAGCTCGTCATAGACAAAGTGGCGAGTCAGGCCATCTGGACCAAGCACATCTGTCAGGTCATGAGTTGTGGAGTTGTAGGTGTACTTAGTCTCCCTTCCTGCACCATCGGTGAAGGTTAGCACCTGACCAAAGTCGTTGTACGGGTTGTAGTTCAAAGACGCTGGTAACGGTGTGGCTACTTGAATCAACGCACCCGGTGCAGTCGTCGCTGTCGCTGAGTTATAGGTGAAGTAAGTCGTGTGCGAGTTGGCGTCTTCAAGACTGTACAACTGACCAAAAGGACCGCTGAAGTTGAAACTCGTGAACGAAAAGCCATTCGGTTCGGCAATCGAACTCAAGTGATAAAACGCACCAGCCGTCTGGTAATTGTAATAGGTCGTATAGTCCGTACTGTTTATGTTGTACTTAACTGAGTTGACGAGACCAGAAGTGTCGTCATACGTGTAGTAAGTACTGCTATTGTCAGCAGAGTTGTTGATTTGGTTGATGTAGTTGTTGGTGGCGTTGTAGTAGTAGGTCAGTACTGGACCAGCCCCAGAGCTGGCCCCAAAAGTCTGCACTGTCGCCTTCGAGTACTGGGTGTTGATGCCGTAGTTGACAAGAATATCGTCAGAACTATCGCTGCCATTGGTACCAGGCATCCGCTGTTGGCTCACCCGAATCGGTCCGTGCGACGGACCGCTAGTGTAGGTGTTGGTTAAGACCGTGTTAAAGCGTGCATCTTTGATCGAATTCATCCAATCTGACTCGATGCCGTTGGTGCCAACGTAGTAGCCGTAGTTGGTCGTGTTGCCATTGAGGTCGTGGTAGCCTACCAGATTGCCCGTGTAGTCATAGTCGTAGCTGACGGTGTAGCCGTGAGCGAGCACATTCGCGTTGTGGGTGTCGTAGAGCTGGGCCGTACTGATACGGTTGTTGGAATAGGTCAGCTGGATGCCGCGCCCGAGAGGATTCTCGATTTTGGTAAGGTTATCACCGCTCCAGGTGAGGGTTGTAACCTTGCCATAGCGGTCTTTGATGGAACTGAGGTGCTTCTGACCCTGGGTAGTCGCGGCTGTGGCAAAGTTGAGCTTGGTGCCGTCTTCGAGGGTGAGAGTATCGGTGGAGCCACTGATAGTGAAAGTGCCTCGGAGAGCCGCCTTGGAGTCGTCGTTGGTGCAGGTGCCGTTGTTGCAATGGAAATCGGTCTGCTCGCCGGTCAAGGTCAGCACCGACAGACCCCCTGGCAAGGTGTAGTCGTAAACGATGTAGCTGTACAGACCAAGGGTGGTGCCCCAGCTAAAGGGTCCCTGGACGGTTGGGGTAAAGCCGTCGTTTTTGGCGTTTTGGTAGTGGCGGTAGATAACGACGGGGTCGATGCCGCCGGTGGTGAGGTCGATGTGGTCGTAGCTAAAGATGCCCAGCTGAGCGTTGACGGAACTGGCCGCCCAACAAAAAGAGGTGGGTTGAGCAACCAGCAGCAGAGAGAGCAAGGAAGCAACGAGCGCCTTTGGGGAGGGCCGCTTGGCACGCTTTATCGGTCTTACTGGAAGCAGGCGCAGGAGAAAGCTCAGAAAAACAACGACAAAGCGAAACAGCGGTTGCATAGATAGCTACCACGCAAGATAGGGTAATAAAGGCCGCAGAAGGAAGTAGCCTTCACACAAATAAGACTGCACAAGTAGCAAGTTTCTCGCGAGAACGGCGAGCAGCTAGAAGCGCAGAAAGAATGTAAAAAGCAGTCACAGGGGCAAGAAACTCTTGCCCTGGTCAAGTATGACTAAGGGTGACACAGATGAGTGAGTAATGACTCGGTTAAGGCCGAGTTAAGAGCAGAGACTCTGGCTTCACGAAGCGGATGGCTCTGCAGATGCATGGGCGGATGTCAGTTCCCCAACTGACAAAGCGAGTATAAAGCAGTAATGGGAAAGATTGCCTTTAAGTTTTATCTCAAAATTGTTGCGATGCATAAACGATTCCGTCATGCATTTAGACCTGTTGAAGCCGCTACGGCAGTTCGTGCAGAACCGAGCCAGGTAAAAACCATCACTTGAGTGCAGAAGCTCTCAGCCCTTGACTCTCATTCAAACTCTTTGGTATTTGCAGGTAGAGCTTTAGTGCATTGCTTGCACTATTGCAGAGCGTGTGTAGGATCGCTGGCGTGAACCTCCTGTAGGAGCTTTGCCTATGCTTGCCAAGTTTTCCCGCTCACTCATGGCGGGTATCAGAGGACTATCTTCCAGGTGGCTTGCCCCCGCAGCACTGGTCATCGCCTTCGTTTTCGCCGCGATTCCCGCTATGGCTGCCGAGTTGCTCTCCAACGATGCCCAGAACATCGATGCTGGTCAGGTGTACACCAACATCCTGACCATCCTGCCCTTCATCGCGATCATCGCGTTGCTGGTGACGATCATGTTCGTCTTCTTCCTCCCGCGCTACTTTGGCTATCCCCTGGTAGTCGGGGCGCTGGCTCTGCTTGCCAACTTTGCTCCCCAGATCGTTAACCTGCTCTGGGGCCGAGGTGATGATGCGGTCACCGCCGGGGCAGAACTGTTCTTGCCTGAGCAGATCAGCGAGCTGCCTGTATCCTCGCCCAGTAAATCGCTGCATCTCCGTGGCTGAAGCCGTGGATGCCAGACCAGCCTGCCTTGACCCCTCAGGTCGGGGCAGCTTTTGTCTTTCGAGGAGGTAGCCATGCTCAGGCGTGTGCCGAGAACCGTAGAAGAGCCGGTTCGCATCGGTCCATTTGATGCCACCGACTGGCTCATCATCCTGCTGGCGCTGCTGCTTCCCCGACTGTTCTACCGCTGGACCTACAACGTCTATCTGCTCGGGATGTCCCTGCAGTCGCTCCTTTTCTGGATATTTCTCGCCACCGGCTACGTCATCCTCCAGTTTTTCAAGTGGGGAAAGCCCCGTGGCTACCTGTGGGCGAGCGTGCTCTACGCCTTTCGCCCCAACCGCTACAAATGAGCGCTCATCGGGAGTGAACGATGATACAGGCAGATAAATCTACTCGCTACGCAGATATCTTTCCTTATAAGTGGCTCGGGGGACCGTTTCTGGGAACGGCTTGCGGTCGCATCCGCTTCGTCTTCAAGGTGATCGGAGGCTGCAATCCCGAAGCGTTGATGCCGGATCAGCTGACCGTGTTTGCCGACATGATCGCAGGCTTCTGCAACCGGACGCTGCCCGTCTGGGATCATCTGCAGACGTTTGTGATGGTAAGCCCCGATGTCCGGCCCGTCCTCGACGAGCACATGGCTCAAGTCGTGACCCAATCAGATTTTGTCCGGGAACTGGAAAAGGAGCGCTGCCGGGGGTTTATCCATCGTGCTCAAAACGGCCAATGCGCTGCGCTGGAAACCTACATCTGCGCCGGTTTCGATCCCTACATCGAGCGCCGTCAGGGACTGCTGGGCTACTTGCGGCCAGACCTGCCTGGCCTGCTCCACTGGCAGGAGGTCCATCCTCCCGAGGGCGATAGCCTCGCTCCGCAAGTGATCCTCTCCGGTGCACTCGAACGGCTCGCCCAGATCGAGAGCTTCCTCACCACTGCCGGCCTGGAGGTGCAGATGATGGACGGGCCACAGCTACGCCACCTGCTGCAGCAGGCCCAGTACCCTGCCTATTCTCTTACCGGGCACACCAGTGATGCTCTGCCCATCGGTCGCTACACTTTCCTCGATGACTGTGTCATCCAGACGATTGGTAACCGGCATCTGGGACAGTCGGAGCAGCGCACCTACTACACCTGCCTGGTGCCCAGAACCTTTGCTCAGGTGACCTGTGCGGGCATGCTCGTCCCCTACATCTCGGAGGGCAACTTCACCCGACTGTCTATCTCCACGGCCCGGCCCTCCGATACCGCCAACCAGATGCACATCAGCATCAAGAAGAACCTGGGGGAGCTGGCCAATGCCTTCCAGGCGATGATCGGTCGGGGCCAGTCGATGGCTTCTTCAGTCCAGCAGGGCGATCTCCAGTACACCGAGCAACGCATCTTTCAGGACAAGACCAATATCGTCCAGTGCGGCATCATCGTCGTCGTCGCTGCCCCAGATCGCGAGAACCTCCAGTACGCCGTCAAACAGACCTGCGATCGCTGGCGGTCGCTGTTCCAGATGGAACTGGAAGTGGGCCGCAAGTGGCAGGAGGATCTGTGGTTCGCGAGTCTACCGGCGGCACCGGTGCCGCCGCCTGAGAGCGTCCGTAACCGCTGCTTTCCAGAAAATGCTGCCGATTTCATGCTGCCGGTGCTCCCCTGGCAGGGCTCACCCAAAAAAAATTTCCTCATCGCCAACCGCTGGCGGCAGGTGATTGGCTACGACCTGTTCAACTTCACCAGTTGCCACGGCATTCTGGGCGGGCGAACGGGCGAAGGCAAGTCCTTCCAGGCACTGGACCTGTACCTGCAGGCAGCAGCGGTCGGCTGCCGGGGTGTGATCCTCGACAAGATGGGCAGCTACTACTTTCTGTTCAAGCATGTTCTGGGCGGCATGGCCCGCACGATGCAGCCGGGCACCTTCACGATCAATCCCTTCGAGTTCTACCTGGGCGAGGGCCAGGATCTGCGCACCGCCACCGTGCCGCCCAGCCGGATCGAGGCGCTCAAAGCCTGCTTTGCCACAGTGCTCGGCCTGCAACGCGACACCAACGGCAACATCCGCGCCCTGCTCACCAAAGCGATCAGCCTTACCTATCAGCGCATTCTGCCCACCGGTCGCTATCCGATCATCTCGGATCTGATCGACACCCTGCGCCTGTTTCTCGAAGGTCAGGGTTTTCAAGAATGCGAAATCGAGTTCACCAGTCAGAGCTTCAAGGAGCTGGTCTCCAGCACCCTGGTCAGCCTCTTCGAGTTCAACACCGAGAACTCGATGCTCAAGCTCTGCTTCAACGGCCAGTCCAGCGAACGCTTCTTCGAGCATGATCACATCTACTTCGACCTGGCTCCCCTGGGCAAGGGCACGATGACCCAGCGTCTGGTGGCCCAACTGCTTGCCACCAGCATCGACGAGTGGGTGCAGACCGTCCCGAAGCGCACCTTGATCATCTTCGAGGAGATCTGGTCGGATGTCACCGACAACCCGGAGATGGTCAACCTGATGAAGAACTCCGTCCGCGCCTACCGCCGCTATGGCGTGCGGGTCTTCTTCGTCACCCAGTCGTTCGGGGACATCCTCGATAGCGAATACGCCCGTGACCTGTTCGAGCAGACGCGGGTGCGGATCGCCCTCAAGCAGGACAACTTTCACAAATCCGCCCAGGATCTCAAGGCCAACCCGATCGCCCTCGCGACGATCAATACCCTCGAAACTGTCAAGGGCGACTTCTCGGAGCTGTTCTTCTTCTGGGACAACGACCGCAGCGCTGTGGTCAACTTCTCGACGCCGATGCGCTACTGGGTGGCAACTACCGACGAGCTGGACACCCCCTGGCGCAACTATCTGGTGAACGAGCTGAAAATGGATGCCCGCGAAGCGATCGTCCGTCTGGCACGAACTTTCCCCAACGGCGTCCATGATGCCACCCTGCTGGACAAGTTCAAAGCAGGCGAGTTCGACCTCGCCCCTTACGGCGAACCAGACCCCACTCCTCCCGCCCCCGAAACTCCACCACCCGGCGAACTCCAGCATGTCTACTGAGGCGACCAGTCAGAAGCGCTTCAACGTCCTGGCGGGTGCCCAGTTGCTGCAGCTCAGGCTGCCGGAACGCTTCTGGCCCGGCTGGTGTCTCGGTTTGGGATACGGCCTTGCCTCTTCTCTGTGGATCTGGGGAACTCTGCCCAGTGAATGGCTCGCCATCCCAACCTTGCCAACCGGAGCGGCCCTCATCGGCACAACCTGGCTGGGCATGGCCATCCTCGTCGGCCTGCCCTTCGGAGCCTGGGCCTGGTTGCGGGGACGTCTGCCTCCGTCAGCCCGCCCGCTTCTGGCTCCCGTGGCCGTAACCGTTGCCTGGAGCCTGCACCCGCTGCCTCTTTTTGCCCCCGGCTACCTGCTCGCCTACACACCCCTAGAACTCCTGGCTCACCTGGGCGGCGTTCACATCCTCACCGGCTGCTTTTTTTTGTTTCTGGAGCTGTTCAGCCCCGCCCGCCTGAGTGAAAGAAGCGGGCTTGCACTCCTGTGCGCAGCACTCTGGTATCTGCCACCCAGAGCCATGCCTGCACTTTCTCGACCTGAGCATCACCTCAAGCTCTTCATCCTCCAACCTGCGGCAGCTCGACCCGGCAGGCTGGCCTACCAGAGTGCCCACCGCCTGCTGAAACAGCTCCCCGCCGATGCTTTTGTGGTTCTGCCGGAGGGTGTCTTCCAGACTCCGGCGCAATCTGCCGACTGGCAACGCGCTCTAGCTAACCGTACCGCTGTCTGGGGAGAGATCCGTCCAGGAGCGCTCGGGCTTCGCAACACCCTGGTTGCCCTCACTCCGACAGCCAATCTGTTCACCTACGACAAGCGACACCTTGCTCCCGGTGGCGAATGGCTGGGTCCGGCGGGGATAGACTGGCTGATGCACCGCCTCACGGGCCTCGCTCCTTACGTCGCCGGTCAGTCCACTGGCCTGTGGCTCTCTCCCTTCGGTCCCGTCGCTGTCGCCCTCTGCTATGACATCGCCTGGCCCCTGGAATATCCCGCTCGCTTTGCCCTTGTTCTCAGCAACGATGACTGGCTCGGCTCCGGCTTCCTCTGGCTGCGCGATCGGATCGAACGTATTCGGGCCATCGAATTGGGCATACCGATTCTGCGCGTTGCCAACCGTCGCAGCCGCCTGAGCTATCCAGACCGTCCTGCCCGTCAGTTCCCGAATGCTCCGGGCATCTTCAGCGTCGATCTGGCTTACTGACCTGCCGCACTCGAAACCCTCATGCCCAATCAGGCCGGCCAAAACGTCCAGAAACTCGCCATCCGCCGCCGCAATCAGGCGCTCGGTCTGGGCATCTGCGCCTTCTGCCTGGTTCTTATCTCTCTTGCGATTCTGGTCTTCAACTCTGGCTTGCTGTCCCTCGCCGCACTGCCGCTGATAGGAAGCGCCTATTTTGCCTGGCGCTCCCGCCAGCTTATCCGCCAGGTGGCCAGAGCGAAAAAAGGTGCCCAGGCTGAGCGTCAGGTGGCCCGGTTACTCGAATCGTTGCCGGGGGGCTGGCAGCTGAGCTTCGGCGAACGCTATCCCGTCGTCGGCGACATCGATGCACTTGTGATCGCTCCTGATAAGCGCGCCTGGTGCATCGACGTCAAGTCTCACAGAGGCACCGTCCTGCTACGCTCCGGCCAGCTTTGGAGAGTCGATTTTCAAGGCAACGAGCGCCGCTTCGAGAAAGACTTCATAGCCTCTGCCAAAACCCAAGCGCGTCTGGCCTCCGCCCGCAAAAAGCTTCGCGTTCGCCCGATCATCGTCTTTTCTGCCGCCCGAGTGCAAACCCCCCGCATCGTTGAGCGGGTAGCCATCCTTGAAATGAGCGAGTTGCTCAACTACCTGCACAACGACCATCGCTGAGAACGGTGAAACCGATCACGCCTGGCCTTCCTGGTTCTGCTAATCACCAGCGATCGAGCCCTACTGTGTTGTCTCCTGAGTACAAGATAGAATTTTCACGCCAAACTGAAGAACCTGTATGCTGCCACCCGATGCAAACCCAGAGGCCAAGCAGACACTGTCCCGCCGCCGATTCGCTGTTCTGGCTCTGGCGGCAGGTGCTTTCGGACGGGCCGCACCCGCCGCCGCTGAAGACTTGCTCAGCTTTGGTCGGGACCAGCCCTTTTTTAGCTTCCATAGCGGCTTCTGGCTGAGCCTGCACCACTTTCTCTACCAGCATGGCGAATACCGCAAGTTCCTGAGCAACTCCACTCTTCCAGGCACCAGGGCGGCGGCTTACCGAAAGGCTCTGGCTGAAATCGACCTGCTGCCCCTTTCCCATCGACGCATCTGGAATAGCACCGTGGCAGAATACCAGGACCATTGGGCAGGCAAGGATCTGTTGTTCGACGACAGCCTCTTTGGCACCAAGATGGTACTCATTGCCACTCCCGACAGCCAACCTCCACAAAAAATCGCCCTGCCCGAAAACCTGCACACAGCTTTGACCACTGCTGCTCCCATCTACCGCAAAACCTGGTGGCCGACTCACATGCGCCAGAGCCGCCTCTGGGTCTCAAAGCTGATGCCAGGGCTGAAGAAGTACGGTCCGACGATCCAGAAACGGCTTGTTTCTCTTTACCAGCAACCCCGGCCTACGAAGGGCCAGGTACCAATCGAACTCGTCCCCTATGCCCGCAGATTCAACGCCTACACCACAACCGAACCGACTGTGATTGTCCTCTCTACGGGCCCTGGCGACATCTCAGGCTGGGCAGCGCTGGAAACGGTCTTTCACGAGGTTTCCCACGGCATCCTCAGCGACGAGGGGCCGATTCTGACCGCGTTCGCAAATCTCTGCAAAGCGAAGAACGCACCGGTGCCCGAAGGCTTCGAGCACGCTCTGATCTTTTACACCACGAGCGAAGTGGTAAGGCAGGAGCTGGCTCGGGACGGCATCGCCTACAGCCCATTCTGGAATCAGGATTTCTACGAGCGCGTGGGCTGGAGCAACTACGATCGGGTTTTGAAGGCGTTCTGGCAAAGCTACATTGACGGCAGGAGCGCCATGGAACCGGTGGTGGCGAAGATGTTTGAGGGTCTGGTGTCGTGAGAGCCTATGGACAAGGGGTAGTGGGCTGAAAGCTGCAGCCAGGGATCACATAGTCTTTCTATTCTCAATCCAGGTTGCTGAAACTATCGCACAGCCTTGATCGTAGCGATCTATCCTTGAGAAAGAGGATTGTATGCTTCCGGACCCTGACCCCTTATAGCCCGAACCGTTTCCGCATCTCGTCGGTGCGTGCCCAGGCGGCTCCGGGGAGCAGGCGGATGATCTGATCGAACACGGCGATGAAGGATGCTCGTGCCGCCGCCTCGTCGAAGGTCTCCCGCTCGTCGGCGGCAAGCAACGGGCGCACATCGGCCATAAAGTTGCGCTCATCCAGCTTTTCGAACATGCGCTGTTCGGCCTGCGCCCTGGATATGACTGTCTCGGTCGCCATCAGGTAGCGACCAAAAAGATCGACAACTTTCTGCACGTCGAGCGCCTCGAAGATCGCCAGCGCGTGCGAAAGGTCGATGAGATCGCGGCCCTTCTTGCGCTGGAGCAGCGCGCGAAGCTTGGTGGCCAGTAACTCCTCGTCGGAGAATATCGGGATGTCAGCCGCGCCCGAGAACCACGGGTTCTCGACCTTGAAGGGGCGCAACTGGATCGGATCATAGGCTTCCCGCTCACGCGTGTTGATTTCGATCTTGAGCCGGATGGGAGTCTTATCCTCTCCCTCAATCACGTACCTGAACTTCGGGGCGACGGGGCTTTGATCGAATTTCGGCTGTCCCAGCCACGGATCGAGAACGTCATGCACGTGGTCCAGGACCGGGCGAATGGGGCCGCCGGTGGTGCGCACCAGGTCAATGTCTTCCGAATAGCGCAGCGGTTTTGGCAGATGCAGCTTGTTGAGCGCCGTTCCGCCACGGAACCGCAGCTGCTGGGCAAGGAAGGAATCGCCGAACAACGCAACGAGCGCGCGGCTGATGATGAGATCCTGTTCGACCTGCCGCTGTTCTGCCCACGGAGCCTGCCCTGACCACGCGATGATGTTCTGCGCCGGAATCATTCGTCGATCTCTGGCAGGTGCTGCACCACGACGCGCCAGCGTGCGTTTTTCTCGGCAGGCTCGCCTTGGGTGGACACGATCTTGTCCTTGCGCCGCGCCGGATCGAGCTTCACCCACGGGACGGAAGACTGCTCGAATAGCTGGCGGTGCAGAGCTTCCGCTGCCGCCGCATGTCCAAGGTGATCTAGCAGGTAGCCAAGCCGCTGGACGGTCGCCCGCTCGAAATGCGGGGCGATGAGCGCTAGCTTCTCGCCGTCGATCTTCTCACCGAGATCGACAAGCACCGTCGCCACGGCATCGAAGCCGCCCGCCCCATGAACATAGCGGATCAGATCAAGACAGGTGAGTTCAACCGATGACACCGCCATGCTGCCGGTGTCGGTTTTGCGACGCTCGACGGCAGACAGGACAGGCTCCATCTCCTTGCGAAAATAGAACACGATGTAAGACCGCCCGGCGCGGATTTTGGGAAGCTGCCTGTCCGTGACGACTTGAAATTCCATGACGGCGTGATGCGTCGCGCCGTGCAACTCGGCTGCCTTGAGCAGGCCGACGTAGTAGGGCCTGCCCTCATGCCGCATCAGGTCGTCGATATACCAGCTTGGCGGCGGGGCCTCCCAGGAAAGGAACTGGGGCGGCACCACCACGTAGAATCCGTGGCGAGGACTAAGCAGCATATGTTTGCGCCGGAGACGCGCCGCGCTTTTCAAGAAGGCGGCGTCGGAAAGCCGCACGGCCTCCAGGGCTTCACCTCGCGTGAAGGAAACGCGCCCGCCCGCCTGTAGGTGGGTGAGGTAGTCGGGAAGGCTGGCACGGCTTTTTAGCATCATATTGAGATTTAGCACTTAAACGTCCATATTTCAATATGACGCTTGGTGTTCTTAAGCGTCATATTGGCAATTCACCCATATTGTCCAAAAAAGGAGGCCGTCAATTTTCGGGGGGTGGGTAGCCCAATGCATCGCTTCGATTGCTCTGTGCCGCTCAATACACGCCGGGGAAGAACTTACCCACTCGTCGCCGGTAGTTTTCATACTCTAGAAATCGCTCCTGAAGCCAGGCTTCCTCCCGGCTTGCTTTACCATCGAGCAGCCACAACAGCACAGCACTCAAAGCCAATCGGGCAGGACTGTTGGTCCAGAGGGCGACTCCCAAACAGACGAGCATCAGTCCGGTATAGAGCGGGTGGCGCACCAGAGCATAGAGGCCACTCGTCACCAGCTGGCCATCAGGTACAGGCCGGGGAAAAGGAGATAGGTTACGCCCAAGTCCGCTCACTGCCAGCAGCAACACCAGCGAGCCCAGAGCGGTGAGTAGCCCACCGAGGAGGGTCCATAGTGCTCCCAGCGGCCAGGGCGTGCTTGCGCCAGGAGCGAGGACGAACAGTCCCAGCACCAGACCTTGAGCAATGACCCATCCCTCGCCGCGCTCTCCCATGATTGAACTGTATACCGTCACTCGCTCTCACGGGATGGATGTGGAGTCTGAAGTTGGTGGACCGGCTACTCGAAGCTCTGGTCCGTCGCTCGCTATGAATTGGACCTGAGATACTTCTCGATTAACTGCAGAGCTTCGAGCTTCGGTCGCAGTTCCCGATTTTTGAAAGCGCTGTGCAGGTAGTTGACCGCCTGAGTCCATGGGTCTGCCGATGCAGATATTCTGGCAATCTCACTTTCAGCAACGCCTGCGAGCCGCATTGCCTCGAGTAGAGATGTCACCGGCACGCTCCTTTTCACTGGAGAAACCCATCATGATTTTCAGTCCTGACTGGCAGCAGTGGAGGTCGGCTCCGCTAATTCATATGTGACTTCCAACAGCTACAGAATTTTCAGTGTGACCACAGATTCATCCCTGCTCTTCTGTGATGAGGCAGCTAGGACGGACGGGGAAGCTCATCCAGCAGTGACAGTCATTCGGTAGATTCAGCCGAAATTTCGTCTATCAGCGGCGCACGACTTCTTAGAAGGACGTACCTGCTCTTTATTCGAGAGACATCGATACCGGATGTCTGCTGTGAGCAACAGCCTATCACGCCAGATAACGCTCGAATAGAGGCAAAAAGCAGCAACATTCATGCACTCATTTGTGCTGAGATGCTTTCATTCTATAGTTTCAGATTCATCTACAACTAAAGTATAAAGATCGACAAAAATCTGTGGAACTCCTTGCGAAGTTGCATCCCTTAGACTAAGGTTGACAGTCAGGTTACCTCAATACAGATTTATCAGCTGCCCCCCCGCCAGCGCGACTGCAATTGTGTTTTGGACAATGCGTTCATGATCACCACGTTTCAGGAAGTCATTTTCCCTATCTCGGTAGACGATTTTCTACATCGCTACTGGGAGAGAGAACCTCTGTACATTTTCAGAGATAATCCGTATTACTACAATGGCTTGATCAATTTTGATGATTTCGAGCAGCTAATTCTTTCGACATGGCCAGGCCCAGAGAACATCCTGGCTTCAAGGATCGATCCGCTCAGCGGTCTTGGGCACTACAAGAACTACTCTGCCGACGACCCGCACGCCATATCGAAGATCCTGTTCGATTACGCCTCGGGTTTCACGATCGCGCTGTTTGGCCTGACCAAACGCAGTCAGGCCGTCCATCAGCTCGTCCGCAGTGCTGAGCAATTGCTGCTGGGCACAGGCAGCGCCGGTCTGTACGCGAAAGCCGGAGAACCGCAGGGCTTCAGAATCCATAAAGATCCCCATGACTCCTACGTCCTTCAGCTTGAAGGGATCAAGCAGTGGACAATCTACGAACCTCAGCGCCTGTTCCCCATTCCACATGATGACGATTCTTACGAGGTCGATGAGAGCACTCTCGGCTCGTCCATCCTGCAAGTCGAGCTGCATCCTGGAGATATGCTCTACGTGCCGCGAGGATTTGTACATGAAGTTAGAAGTAATGCTGCTGCCCTGAGCCTGTCGCTCATCTTCAGGAGCTGCAAGCGGAGCGACCTGCTGCAGGAAACCGTCAATCTCCTGATTGCCCGCAACCCGGAGCTGCGACGTAGTGTGCAAGGCAGTTTTGTGGCATTCACGCTGGAAAATCACCAGCATACCGTTCACAGCATTCGAGACGCCTGTTTGCAGGCTCTAAGCGATGAAGTCGTCGAGCAGGCGATCGAGAACATCAAACGTAACATGACCGGGACGATCGTTCCGTCTCAACGCGGCAAATTTTCTCAAGCGCTTCGGGTTACCTCCCTTTCTCATTTTTCCGTTCTTCGCAAGCGTGAAGGAAACATCTTCCATCTTGAGAAAACACCAGCAGGTTTGATCCTAACTTTCCCTGGCGGCTGTATTTCTCTGCAGCCTGAACTGCTCACAATGCTCCGTTTCATTCTTGAGCGAGAACAATTCACCCTCGACGAGTTGTCTGGCACCTGCGGCCATGAACTGGCTCTGCCGCTGGTTCAGCGGCTGGTTATTGAAGGATTTTTGTTCGTTGAGGACAGTCTCACTCCGATTCTTCCCGGAGCAGAATCTTCAAACTCCAGCGGTCTACTTTGCACTGATTCACCTTGAGGTCGAGATGAAGAGCATTCAGCGTGGTTTTTCGCTTGTAGCTGTTTTGACCAGCACTGTTGGTATCGTTACTGATGGTACTCATTCCCGCAAAGTTGTTGATGCTTCGGCTGACAGTTTTTTTGGAGAAAGATATCTTAGTCAGTCATTTCCCTCATTTCCCTGGACTATATCTATCCCTATGCCTAAGCCTCAGCCACAACAGCCATCAACAAATCCTGATCGCCCTGCACCCAAACCTGATCGCGTTTGTCCGCCAATGTGTCCTCCGCATGGAGGAGTTCCACATCTTCATCCTGATGAAAACAAACCATTCTTTACTGTTGCCAGTAGTGAGCTTCTGTCTCCCCCCTGATTGAGCATGGTCGTTCCATTCAAAACAGCCTTTGGTGAATTGTATGAGCAGGAAACCGTTGCTTTCGAAAGGCACCAATCGCTGGCAGACCCTTCTACAGCTTGTCGGATTGAGCCCGCAGCTTAATCTGCAGTTCACGGTGATTATCTTGTTCTGTGTGATGCTGCCTCTGGTCGTTCTCGCAGAACTGCAGTTCAGCTATTTCCGGCAGTCTCAGAAAGATTACAGCCTTTCGGGCTTAATTAGTGGTGTAAATACGGTGGAAGGTTACCTTTTCGAGCATAAAGGGTTGCTGCGCAACATGACTGCTCTTGCTGGGGCAGCCCTACCCACGGCTCAGGATGCCAAACCCCAGGCTATGCGTCTGCTTACCCAGAGCCTGATCAGTAGTCGATCGAGCTTTGCAGTTGTGATCGATGGCCAAGGGCATCTTGCTTATGGAATTGCCCAAGTTTTAAAAGACTCCTCCCTACCGCAGCAACTGGCCCATCCTTCGATAAGGCTAGCTGGTCTCGGCTACCTGGATGACTTTGCCCAGATGCTACGCCAGAAAAACGGAAATCCGACTGAGGCTCTCTCGGCCACTCGATATGCCCTGGTACCTGTCCGCCAGAACTGCTCACTGCGGGAGCTAGCTGGTGTCAATGCTTCAGCCCGCCACATCAACTTCCTTCGCCTCTCAAAGCGAACTATAGATTGTCTTGGTTTGAGCAGCCAGTTGCTCGCAGATGAGAACCGCTCCCTGCCAGCCCTGGCCCTAGTTGCAGTTGAGCCCATCTCCAACAGCAAGGCTGGGCAGACTGTCTACATTCTCCAGGGGCTGCTACTCAACCATCTGAATGCGCTGCCAGAGTTTTTCACTGAGCACTTTGATGCTGGATGAGGTGGACCCCATTGTTTGGACAGCTTGAGGGCTTTGCTAAGTTATGCCCTGCTGGCCGACTTGGTCGTGTTTCCCTCTAGTTGGCTTTTCAGCCGTCTTTACATTATCCTCAA
Source organism: Gloeobacter kilaueensis JS1 (assembly GCF_000484535.1). Classification (NCBI taxonomy): domain Bacteria; kingdom Bacillati; phylum Cyanobacteriota; class Cyanophyceae; order Gloeobacterales; family Gloeobacteraceae; genus Gloeobacter; species Gloeobacter kilaueensis. The sequence continues at coordinate 1,822,924 of NC_022600.1, forward strand.
GTCAGTTGAGCGTCAATACCTCCTGCGCTTGCAAGCATGCCGTCACACTTCCTGCCTCATACACTGCCTGCGGCGTCAGGTAATGCAAGCTTTGATGCCGTCTTTCCCGGTTGTAGAAATGCAGGTACTCGCTGATATTTGCCTGTGCCTCCAATCCATTCATGTACACCTTAAGGTACACCTCTTCGTACTTGAGCGACCTCCATAATCGCTCTACGAACACATTATCCAGACAGCGGCCACGCCCATTCATACTGATTTGGATGCCTTGATTTAGCAGCCTTCTTGTCCAGGGCTCGCTGGTGAACTGGCTACCCTGATCTGTGTTGAAGATCTCTGGTTTGCCAAAGGCAAGCGCTCCTTCCAGTGCCTCCAGACAGAAGTGTGTGTCCATCGTGTTTGACAACTGCCAGGACAAGACAAAGCGACTGTGCCAGTCCATTACAGCGATCAGGTACAGAAAGCCTTTTGGCATCGGAATATATGTGATATCCGCACACCATACTTGATTGGAACGTACCACGGCTACGCCACGCAAAAGATAAGGCCAGAGCTGGCTGCCTTGTTCTCCCTTACTGGTGTTAGGCTTCTGGTAGATCGCTTCGATGCCCATCAACCCCATCAGCCGCTGAATCCGCTTGCGGCTCACCCGGTAGCCCTGGTCTCGCAACCACAGAGTCATACGTCTTGAACCGTAAGACGGTCTAAGCAGGTACTGTTTATCCAGCAGCGCCATCAGATGCAGGTCTTCTTCTGAGGCCATAGCTGGTCGGTAATAGACAGAAGAGCGAGGCAAGTCTAACAATTGACATTGGTGAACAAGAGGCAGTGTACCCTCAGAACGTTCCAGCATTTCCATGCGAATGCTGCGGTTCATCTGGCACACTTGCGCGCTAAAAAATCGCGTTCTACCTTCAGTTCACCAATCTGCCTGTACAACTCATCGACAGCTACCGTCTGCTGCGAATCTTTTGTGGCTCGTGGGCAGGCAAAAATGGAAGCGGCAGAATCAAGAAGTTGCTTTTTCCAGTGCGAGATCTGAACCGGATGTAATTCGTAGAACTTGGCCAATTCAGCAATCGTCTGCTCGCCCTTGATGGCATGGAGGGCGACTTTCGCTTTAAACTCAGGTGTGTACTTTTTGCGGCTTTGCGTCATGGTCTGCTCCTACTGGTATCAGTGTAGTGGAGCAGGCACATAACTTAGCTCGGTGTCCAGTTTTCCGGGTCCACCTCAGTTTGAGCGCTGCCGCGCATACCTTACAGAAGCTGTTCTGCGCACTTACGGTGATCCCGCTGAGGCAGAAGCCTTAGCCCAACTCCTGGAGTACTATGAGTTTGGCCTGCAGTAGACTTCAATCTTAATTTTGAACACACCTGTACAGTGAGTTCGGGTTAAAATGCATCTGCAAGCTAATGAGCAGTAAGCTTATTTTTAAGCTTGCAAAAGTACAAAAGCTGGAACCCGCTTCTAGAGCAGATCGGCATTAGACTTCCAAACTGTCGTTGCGGGTTCGATTCCTGCCACCCGCTTCATAGCTTGATTCAGAGAACTTTGCGAGTACTACAGTCTGAAATTTTTCAGGATTTATGTATTTTTTCTCTTCCAGGTGCTGGCTAGAGGTGCAGTGCTTGCGCGAGGCGGATTTCTATAGTCTTGAGACTGTAGATTTTAACCTTGAGTATCAACGGCGAGTTGAGCGAATTCCTTACGGTGGGAAAACTGAAGTGGTCGATGGGCGAAGTCTGCATCATCGTCTTTTGCCGAAGTCAACCTCCAAGAGATTGGCGAATGTCTTTGAACAACAAGAATAAATGCAGGGGATTGGTCGGGGATGCTTCCATGCCAAATTTGAGGTAAAAGGCACGGGCGTCCTCGTCTTTGGCGTGAATCAGAAAAGCCCGTCCGCCGATCGCTTCTGCTCCCGCTAGAGAGCGGCGCAAAGCGTCACGCAACATGGCTTTGCCAAATCCTTTTGCCTGCTCGCTTCTATCAATTGCAAATCGTGCCATCAGAATAGTCGGCACGGGGTAATGCCCCTGTCCCTTGGTGACACGAGCAGGAGCGTCTTCCGGGAACACTGAAGCCGGAGCGAGACTGTAGTAGCCGAGCACACGCTCCCCACGTGTCAGGACGTAAGTTCTCGCTCCTCCGCTTGTCTGATTCTGCAGGGCGTACTTTGTCAGGAAGTCATTGAGCGGCGGCTTGCCACAATCAAAACCTGCGAGTTCGTGATTTCTGGTCAGCAGAACAGGGGCGTTTAACTGCTCATCCGGCATCAAAACGGGTCTCGTTCATTGAACAATGTTTGCAAGGCTGGAATTACTTTTGGCGGCTCATCGAGGCGCTGACAAAAAGCTTCCCACTGGTCTGGCGGTAACTGGAACACTGTCTGATCCACAAGAAGCATGTGGGCAGCGTTAAGGGACGCTTGAAGCACAAACTGGCTGACATTCGTGCCTCGCACCCGCGCGGCTTGTGCCAGAATCATTTTCTGCGGTTCCGTCGCTCGGATAGAAAGCCGCTTTTCTTTCTGCGTCGTGTTTTCTCTCCGAGACATGAGCTTGGCTCCTTCAACTCGAACGCATTCGAGATATTTTAAGATGTGCATCCATTGTACACCCAGCAAAAGAGTCGGCTAAACTGGCAACGAGTATTACCTCACACCCAGATTGCTGTGCCGGGCACCCCCGTGGATGAAGAACGCGAACACCGGATCTCCATGGAAATCATCGTTGACGCCTACGGCCCCGAAGAACAGGCCATAGGCTGGTACTGCTATCTGGAGAACAATCTGCAGTTTCCCTTTTCTGCTCGCTACATCGACCGCCGTCCCAGATCAGGCTGCGACATCGTTCGAGAGGTCACGGTGACAGGTCTGGCTGAACTGGAGGAGTGCGAGGCAGAGATCTATGTCTTGATTGACTGGGATGGTGATCCACTGCCGGTTCCCCTTCGCAAAGTTGATCCCTTCACGACGGATGAGAAGACTCTGGAAGCTGTAGGGGACTGGCACTACTGGGTGGACCAGGGGTACGGCTATACATAAGCTTATTCTTAAGCCTGCCAAAGTGCAGAACCAGAAAGTCGCTCGGACCAGGGCAGTCAGTATGCTAGCCGGGTCTACCGGCCAGCGCTTGCGGATGGCGGAATCACTTGCAGCATGAGCCGGACGGTTCACTGTTGGGATAATGCCGTGGCCGAAAGCTGACCACATCTCCATTACGGAAGGCAGCTCAACTTCTGGTCCGGGTTGCCGCCTGTAAAAAAATTTGCCTATTTTTGCCCTTCCGCTTTTTGCTCTTCTGCCTCGATCGCCGCAATCTCGTTGAGCACCTTGCGCAACTCTTCGAGCAGCAGATTCTTGCGCTCCCGCAACCGCTGCAACTGCCGACTGCGATCGTCGTGCCTGGCCAGCTCCAGCCACCGCTCCTTCTCACTGAGCCGGTCGATCCGCTTGAGAATGTCATCGAGGGCTGCCTCGTCCTTGACCTTTTCCAGACTCAAGCAGACCGTTCTGGGCAGATGCTTGATCTTCTCGATAAAAGGATACTTGGCCAGCTTCATCAGGTTGTAGGCTGTGCGCCCTCGCATCGGATAGCCAGACTCATTAACGTAGTCGAGCCAGTTAGAATAGCCAAGAATCTTATATTTCTCTTCCTCGTTGATCTGCAGGAATAGTCGCCCAAGAGCCAGCCAGTTCAATTCGACGTCCTGCGACAGCTCGATCGCCTGCTCGTGGAGCTTTCTTGACTCTATAACCTCATCTGATGAGGAAACATTCTCATCCTCAGTCACTCTTACCTCGTACTATATTGCAAGCTTGCACGGCCTACAATTTAATCCTACCTGAGATGTGGTTGTTCCTGCCGATACAGTTTTGGACTCACCTCCACAAGCGAGTAGGTGCTTGTTGACATATTCAGGCCAGTTTTTAGTTGACAGACCAGCCTCCACAATGCAATTGAGGCGAGCAAAACCCAACCGCTCTCCCATTACTTGACCTTCCTGCTCATTAACCCCACTTTCCGCAGGTTGGTGGATAGCAGTAAAAATTCTGGTTGTGCCCAGACATAGGCGTCTGCTTCCCCAAAAGTACAGCCCTGCCTGCGAGTGCAGGATATAATCTCCACGCCAAACCAAAGAACTTGTATGCTGCCACTCGATGCAATGCTGGAGGTAAAAGTGTCGCTGTCCCGCCGCCGATGCGCTGCGCTGGCACTGGTGGCGGGCGCGTTCGGACTGGCTGGACCCGTCGCTGCTGACGATTTATCTAACCTCAGTCGGGGCCAGCCATTTTTCAGCTTCCACAGCGGCTTCTGGCTCAATCTGCACCACTTTCTCTACCAGCATGGCGAATATCGCAAGTTCCTGAGCAACTCCGCTCTTCCAGTCACCAGGGCGGCAGCTTACCGAAAGGCTCTAGCTGAATACGGACCTAGCCAAAAAACCGCCGGAATTTCTCGAATACGTCGTCGTCCACGAGATGGTGCATCTTCTCGAACCGACCCACGGCAGCCGCTTTCGTACTCTGATGGACCAGTTTCTGCCAAAGTGGGCGTTCTATCGCAGCGAGCTGAACCGGTTGCCGGTACGCTCCGAAAAATGGGATAACTCTTAGGGCGGTTGCGCAGTCCAGTAAAGAGACAGTCAGCCGCCAGTACCGGCATATACCACCGAGAACCTCCGTGCCCAAAAATCGCTTACTGGTAGCAGCAATGACGCTCCTGTTCGCCTCTGCGTGTTTTTCCCGTGGGGCGGAAGCGCGGACACAGGAGCAGACGATCAAGCTCGACACCGGCCTGGTAAGAGGCGTACCGTCGGGCGGCGTTCTCGCTTTTAAGGGTATTCCCTACGCGGCTCAGCCCGTGGGCGATCGGCGCTGGCAACCACCCCAACCGGCCCCCGCCTGGAAGGGGGTGCGCCGGGCAGCGGCCTACGGCCACGACTGCGTTCAGTTTCCAATTCCCGGCGACGCCGGGGCCAGTGGCTCGGCGCGGGGCGAAGATTGTCTGGTGCTCAATGTCTGGCGACCGGCAAAAATCCAGCCGGGCTCCAAATTGCCGGTGATGGTCTGGCTGCACGGCGGCGGCTTTCTCAACGGCGCGGCCTCGGTGCCCTTTTTTAATGGCAGCCAGTTCGCGCGCGAGGGAGTGATTCTCGTCAGTCCCAACTACCGGCTCGGGCGGCTGGGCTTTTTTGCCCACCCGGCTCTCAGCGCCGAGAACAGGCGGCCCCTCGCCAACTACGCCTTTCTCGATCAGCTCGCGGCCCTGCGCTGGGTGCAGCGCAACATCGCAGCCTTCGGCGGCGATCCAAATCGGGTGACGATCGTCGGTGAATCCGCCGGTGGGATTTCGGTGGTTCACCTGCTCACCTGGCCCACGGCGCAGGGGCTGTTTCAGCGGGCGGCGGTGCTCTCGGGCGGTGGGCGCAGCTACATCGTTCAGTACCGCAAGCTCAAGGAGGCGATTGGGCCTTTGCCTTCTGCCGAAGCGAGTGGCCTGGCCTTTGCCAGAAGCGTCGGCGTGGACGACACCGGTCCGGCGGGGCTCGCGGCGCTGCGTGCCCTTCCGGCTATCAAGGTAAACGGCGATATGAGCATGGCGGCTCTGCTTACCAAACCACCGACTTACACCGGCGGCCCCGTCAACGAGGGCGATGTCGTCACTGCCCAGCCCGAGCAGAATATCCTCAAGGGCAACCTGGCGCGGGTGCCGCTCATCGTCGGCAGCACAGGCGCGGACCTGCCGGGAGACTTTCCGCCGGATAAGACGCGACCGCTCGATTTTTTTGGGGCGGACAGCGAGGTGGCCCGCCGCCTCTACGACCCGCTGGGCAGGCTGAAGGCGAACCAGCTCAGCACCCTTATCGCCGTCGATATGACCATGCAGGAGCCCGCCCGTTTCCTCGCCCGCCAGATGAGTACTGGGGGAGCACCCGCCTGGCTCTACCGCTTCGACTACGTGGCCGATAGCCTGCGGCCCAGGGTGACGAGCGCCGAACACGCGGGCGAGCTGGGCTTTTTGTTCGATCAGCTGGGAGCGCGCTACGGCAAGAACGTCTCCAAGCGGGACCGGACCGTAGCCAGGACCTTCCATCGCTACTTCGCCAATTTTGCCAGAACCGGCGATCCGAACGGTGCGGGCCTGCCGGAGTGGCCCAAATTCGATCCAACCAAATTTGACTTGATGGTATTTCAAAACAACGGCACAGCCCGGTCCCAGCCCGACCCCTGGCGCGAACGCCTCGCCCTGGTCGAGCGACAGCTAGATGCGCGGGCAGCAGCGGCGGACCCACAGCCATCGAGCCCTGCCCTCGCCGGTACTGCCTGGCAACTGGTAAAGTTTCAAAGCGGCGACGGTACGACCCTCACCCCAGACGACAAAGCCAGGTACACGGTTGCCTTCGGCGAAGATGGCCGGGTAGCGGTGCGCATCGACTGCAACCGTGGGGCAGGAAGCTGGAAGTCCACGGCTCCAAACGCGCTGCAGTTCGGTCCGCTCGCTCTTACCCGCGCCTTCTGCCCCCGGCCTTCGCTGGGCGACCGGGTGAGCAGGGACTGGCCGGCCATCCGCTCTTACACCCTCAAGGACGGCCACCTCTTTCTGTCGCTGATGGCAGACGGCGGCATCTACGAGTTCGAGCCATTGATCGAAGCCAACCCGACCAGGCCGAAACCCTAGATGAAAACCAGCCGGGAAGCTTACTTTTTCAGCAGCCCCTTATTCCGGGCCAAATCAACTCAGTTATTCGTGCCAAAGAGTTTGATCGAATCGTTCTGGGGAGTGGCCGGTTCGAGCGGAATCAAGGGCTGCTTGCTGTCAAAGCGAAAAAGATAAAGAAGCAGTTGCCCGCTGCCCATCTTCAGCGTCATAAAAATATTGATCCGGGTAAGCGGGTCGCTCAGGTCCGGCTTGTTGAGGTTGAACTGGGCAATGCGCTCGGCGAGGGGCGAGCGGGCCTGCTGGTTGGAGACGCTGAGTTCAAGAGTGTTGCCCAGGATCTTGCTGTTAGAAGAATCCGGCGATGCGGGGGCAGGGAGCGCCCTTTGAGGCTGGGCGGCGGGAACCGCCGGTAGAGGGGCGCTGTCGCCAAAGCGGTACTCGCGATAAAGACTACCGACATCGAGCGAGCCTGCGAAGGTGCGGCGGGTAAAACCCACCGGTACCCAGAAGTTCATCTGGATCTGCGTCCGTGAGCGCTCCGGCAGCCAGTAGGTACCGACTGGTTGAAAGTCGAGAGTAAAGTCGGCCACCCCCCAGACGCCCGCGAGGTGAGCGGTGGCGCGGCGCGGCAGGGCTGTGGCCGGGTCGAGCCACAGATCCCGCAGGGGGCCACCTGCTGTGGGGGCAAGGTGCAGGTGGTAGACCGTGTTATCGCCCAGGCTCGTCGTCTCAGCGGCGGTGACGCGGTAGGAAGTGGTATCGGCGTCGAGATCGATGAGGGCGTGGGGAGCTACCCGCGCCGGTCGCCGACTGTACTCGCTGTAGAGCCCGAGCCGGTCCGCCTCGCTCACCAGCACCAACCCATCGCTACTGAGCCGGTAGAAGTGATCGCCCTCGGTGAGGTTGGCTTCCCAACCGCCGTCGGCGCGAAAGACAAATTCGCCCGCAGTGATCGCTTCCTGCCAGCCGTAGGTCTGGATCTGCTGCTCGTAGCGCCGTTCTATAGGAAGGCTCAAAGATGTGATCGCCCGGTGGTAGCGGCTGAGCCAGTCGGGTGTTTCTTGAGCCGGTGCGGGCGAAGCGACTGTCAGCAGAGAAGCCAGGACCAGTAGCCAGAAACGCAGTTCAGGCATATCAGTTGCCGGAGTGAGACTACAGCGGCTCAATCTCCCCGGAACCGGCGACATTTTTGTTCACCCGCCGGGGATTACCGGCGTAGCGAATATCGCCGCTTCCTAAAAGATTTGCGCTCAGGGCCTCGGTAACGTTGACTTTGACATCGCCGCTGCCTGCGACATTTACCGCCGCGCTGCGGGTAGGCAGGGCGCGCAGGTCCGCGTCACCGGAGCCGGAGATCGTGACGCTCAGCGAATCGACCCCCGAGCCCTGGGCCTTGACATCGCCGCTGCCGCTAATCGCGACGGCAAACTGGGATCCTGCCAGAGCGTTCACCTGGACGTCGCCGCTACCGGAAATCTCGACAGCGTTGAGGCGGGGCACGGTGATGTGGACCCGCAGTTTGCTGCGCTCGTTGTCGAGATACATCCCCCGGTTGGAGACGACGAGGGTATCGCCCTTGACCTCGGTAACCACCCGATCGAGCTGGCTGTCGCTACCTTCGACGATCACCGACTGGCCTGCACCGACCCGCACATCGACGTCGGTAGAACCATTCACGCGGAGGCGCGAAAAAGAAGCCAACTCCCGCGTCTGCTCACCGGCAAAGGCAGCCGAAGCGCTGAGGAGGAGGGCCAGGGCGGCTAGCGGAGCAAATCTGGCGTTCATCGTCTCTCCTAGTCGATGGCGATCGATTGGGGCCCTTTGCTGGAACCGTTGTTGCTGCCAAAATTGGCCGAGGAGGCATTGTAGCTGCCGCCTTCGCGCTGCAACTGCTCGATCAACCAGCCTTTAACTGGATCTTCCAGGGGATTGAGGCGCAACAGACCGGCGACAAATCCGCCAAAAAAACCGAGGGGCTGATCGCCAAGCGAGCGCAGGATCGGGCTTAATTCGTCCATTCGATGATTCTCCAGCCGGTTTGCTTCTCGCCTCTATGTTAACGCCGCTGTATGGCACCGGCGCTTTGGGCGCGTCAGCGCACGCCGACCATGACCCCCAGGGCAATCACCGCTGCAAAGACCACGAGCAGATAGAACTGGGCCTTGCCCGTTTCGAGGTACTTGAGCCCTTCGCCCCCGAGCAGGATGGCAGCACTCACCAGATTGACGATGCCATCGACGACGTTGCGATCGACCCAGGCGATCACGATCGCGATGCCCTCTAAGCCGCGCCCGAACAGTTGGGCATAGAGATCGTCGATGTAGAGGCGGTTTTCAAGGGCCGTGCGCACAGGCTCCAGCGCCTCGACGAGCCCCTTGGGTGCCAGGTGAAGCGAGTAGACGGCGACGGCGACCGTGAGCCCGACGGCAACGACGAGGGAGGAGCTGACCAGGAGCGTCATATCCATCGGCTCGTGCAGAAACCAGGTGTTGCCCAGATAACCGGCGGCAGCGGCGGGTACGACCAGCGCCAGCAGGGGCAGGATCATCGTCCAGGTCGATTCGTGGGCAGAGCGCGACTTGGCCGTGGGCGCACCCAAAAAGACGAGGATGAACTGGCGGCCCATGTAGAAGGCGGTCAGCCCGGCGGTGAGCAGGCCCATGACAAAGACCGGGTAGAGTCCGGCGTGTTCGAGGGCGTGGAGGATCGCGTCCTTCGACCAGAAACCGGCGAAGGGAAAGACACCGGCCAGAGCCAGCACACCGACGCCGTAGGTGAGGGCAGTAATCGGCATCCGGCTCATCAGACCGCCCATCTCGCGCATGTCCTGGGTATGGGCGCTGTGGATCACAGAACCTGCCCCCAAAAAGAGCATCGCCTTAAAAAAGGCGTGGGTAAACAGGTGAAACATCGCCGCTTCGGTATTGCCCACGCCGAGGGCCATAAACATATAACCGAGTTGGGAGATGGTCGAGTAGGCGAGGACGCGCTTGATGTCGTTTTGAGAAGTGGCGATGAGGGCTGCCCCCAGGGCGGTGATCGCTCCGGTGTAGGCGACGACCAGCATCGCCGTGCTCGACAGCTCAAAGACGGGCATCAGCCGCACGACCATAAAGACACCGGCGGCCACCATCGTCGCGGCGTGGATGAGGGCGGAGGCAGGGGTCGGGCCTTCCATCGCGTCCGGCAACCAGACATGGAGCGGAAACTGGGCGGACTTGCCCACCGGACCCGCAAACAGTAACAAAACGATGATCGTCGCCAGCGGAGCGGCGACCGTCGCCGTGTGCGCCCATTCGCCCAGTTGAGAGATATCGAGGGTACCGGCGCTCGTGTAAAGGAGGATGATGCCCACCAGCAGCAGAAAATCGCCGACGCGGGTGGTGATAAAAGCTTTTTTGGCGGCGGCGGTCGCTTCGGGCTTGGACCACCAGAAACCGACCAGCAGATAGCTCGACAGACCCATCAGCTCCCAGAAGCCGTACATCACGAGCAGGTTGTCCGAAAGCACCAGCCCGAGCATCGCCATCGTGAAGAAGTTGATGAGCCCGTAGTAGCGCGCCAGCCGGTGCTCGCTATCCATGTAGCCGACCGAATAGAACTGCACCAGCAGGCTGACGAACGACACCAGCGCCAGGGTACCGGCGGTCAGGGGATTAATTAGAAAGCTCGCCTCGATGTTGACGGAGCCGAGGTTGAGCCAGGGCAACTCAAAGGTGCCGCCCTTACCGGCCAGCACCGCAGGCAGCATCAAACCCGAATGCACCAGCGCCAGGGCGGTCAGGGCGATGCCGGTGAAGACCACCGCTCGCTGGCCCTTCCACTGCGTCAGTGCCCACGGTAGAGAAATCAGAGCACCTGCTGCACAGTAGATTGGGATGAGCCAACCAAATTGCACGAGGCTTTCCATATTTCGGGCGACCGTCCTTCCCTTGCTGGATGGGAAACCGTTTTAACCAAGAAGCGATGTAAAGCCCCTTGTTGAAACTCACTTTTTCTTTATCTTTCTTTACTCTACTCCTTTCGAGGGCCGGGGGCTAGTAAAAATGCCTAATCCGGAAGATGAGAATTCGCTTAATAAAGCGCTGTGGCTGGCTGTAGCGAGCGAAATGGCCAGGTGCTGCCCGTCGGCTCGTCCGGTGGTTCAGGGCATCCTCGGCCCGCAGGGCAGCGGCAAATCGACCCTGGCAGGGCTGCTCGTCCAGTTGTTGGACCAGCTCGGTCGGCGGGCCGTCAGCCTGTCGCTCGACGATCTGTATCTGACGGCAAGCGAAAGGTGCTCCCAGGCGCTCTGGAGGTGGCGCGGACCGCCCGGAACCCACGACCTCGATCTCGGGGAACGCACCCTGGAGCAGCTCGTCGGCGGTGAGCCGCCCTTCTGGTTGCCGCGCTTCGACAAGGGGGCCACAGGCGGCCAGGGGGACCGCTTTGCCTGGGTGGAGCCAGACGAAGCGCTCGTCTTAAATGGGCGGATCGAGGCGGGATCGTTCTATCTGGAGGGCTGCGTGTACCGAGATAGGCCGCTACCGCTGCCTGAGAAGATGGGCAGGCCCGTTCCTCTCGGGGCCGCGTTTGTAGACGGCCCTGCCCGCTGGCAAGTGTGCGGAGGGAGGTGGGTTTTAAAGCAAACCGGACAGTTGCTGCCGCTCTCGTCGCCTGTGGGCTGGCAACTGCTGCCCGTTCGGCCCGATGCAGTGATCTTCGAGGGCTGGTTTGTCGGTGTCCAGCCGGTGGACGCCGCGAGCTGCCCCAACCCCCTGGCGGCTCAAAGCAACCGGTTGTTGCCTGGGTATCTGCCCCTGTGGCGCTATCTGGACCGGCTTCTGGTCCTGCGGCCCGCTGAACTTGCCTGGAGCAAAACCTGGCGGGAGGCAGCCGAAGCCCAGCGCCGCGCCGCAGGCCAGCCGGGCATGACCCCCCGCGAAATCGAAGCGTTCGTAGCGTACTTCTGGGAGGCGCTGCCGTGGGAAGTGTTCGTCGAACCGCTCATCGCCCGCAACCGGTGCGATCTGCTCGTCGAGATCGACGCTCAGCACCGGCCCCGGCACTTCCGGCGCTTGTGAGTACCGGCCTGCCCTTACGCGAATCGGCGCTTTCGGTTAGTCTGGGGGGAACGCATTTTCCAGCTCTGGACCCCGGTGGTCGTCTCTTCATCACTCGACTTAAGCAAACTTTTTCCCTTCGATCTCGACGCTTTTCAAAAAGAAGCGATCGCTGCTCTTGATGAAGGTGAATCGGTGGTGGTCTGCGCTCCGACCGGCTCCGGCAAGACGGTGATCGCCGAATACGCCGTCTATCGGGCGATCGCCCACCAGCGGCGTGTCTTTTATACGACGCCGCTCAAGGCGCTCTCCAATCAAAAATTTCGCGATTTTTGCGTTCAATTTGGCCCGGAGCAGGTGGGCTTGTTGACCGGCGATATCTCGGTCAACCGCGACGCCCCGGTGGTGGTGATGACCACCGAGATCTTCCGCAACATGCTCTACGGAATGCCGTTAGGCGAGATGGGCACCTCGCTCGCCCTGGTGGAGGCGGTCATCCTCGACGAGTGCCACTACATGAACGACGCCCAGCGCGGCACGGTCTGGGAAGAATCGATCATCTACTGTCCGGCGGGCATTCAACTGGTGGCCCTCTCGGCGACGATCGCCAACTCCGGGCAGCTCACCGACTGGATCGGTCGCGTCCACGGACCCACCCGGCTCATCTACTCCGACTTTCGCCCGGTGCCGCTCGAATTTCATTTTTGCTCGCCAAAAGGGCTTTTTCCGCTCCTCGATCGCACCGGCAAGCGCCTCAACCCCCACTTCAAACCGCTCAAAAAACGGCTGCGCGGCGAGCGCAACCTGCAGGCGGAGGCTCCCAGCCACAAGTACGTGACAAGCCAGCTTGCCCGCCGCGACATGCTGCCGGCCATCTACTTCATTTTCAGCCGCCGGGGCTGCGATCAGGCCCTCGAAGAACTGGGAGATCTCAATTTGCTCAGCGAGGGCGAGCAGACCCAACTCACCGCCCAGGTGGACGCTTTTGTGCAGGAGCACCCCGAGGCGGTGCGCACCCACCAGCTTGAGCAGATCTACAACGGCATCGCCGTCCACCACGCCGGGGTGTTGCCGGCCTGGAAGGGTCTTATCGAGGAGCTGTTTCAGCAGGGGCTCATCAAGGTGGTCTTTGCCACCGAGACCCTCGCCGCCGGGATCAACATGCCGGCGCGCACGACGGTGATCTCGATGCTCTCCAAGCGCACCGACCGGGGCCACAGGCCCCTCAACGCCAGCGAATTTTTGCAGATGGCGGGCCGGGCCGGACGGCGGGGCATGGACGCCGTGGGCCACGTCGTCACCCTGCAGAGCCCCTTCGAGTCGGCCCCCGAGGCTGCCGCCCTCGCCCTCTCCCAGCCGGATCCGCTGGTAAGCCAGTTCACGCCCAGCTACGGCATGGTGCTCAATTTGCTCGAGCGCCATCCCCTCGATGTGGCCCGCAGATTGATCGAAAGCAGCTTTGGGCAGTACCTGGCGACACTGCACCTTGAGCCGGTGCGCCGCGAGTACGCCGAGGTGAGCGCTGAGCTCCAGGCGATCGACGGCGAGGACACGCCCGTGAGCGAGGCGGAACTCGCTGCCTACGAAAAGCTGCGCGGCCAGTTGCGCGAGGCGCGCCGCCTGCTGATGCTCCTTAAAGAACAAACCGACCGCGAGCGCGAACAGCTGCTCACTGGCCAGCTTAAATTTGCCCTGGTCGGCAGCCTGCTCGTCGTCGTCGATCCCCTCGACCGGGTGGCAAAGACCGCTGTGCTGGTGCGCAAGATTCCTGGTCCGCCCCTGATGCTGGTCTGCTTGAGCGCCGACAACCGCTGGATCGTCACCGGCAGCGGCGGCGTGCTCGACTACCAGGGCAGCGCCCACCTGCGCTTCGACGAGGCCGAACATCTGACCATCCCCGCCCACCTGATGCTGCGCCCCGGTGGCCACATCGCAGGCAGCGCCGAGAGCGAAGCGCTCAGTTGCCGTCTGCCGACTTTGCCGGTGCCGGGACCGCCCGAGGCGGTGATCGCCCAAAAAAACGAAGTCGAGCGCCTGCGCGAGATCCAGGAAAACCATCCTGCCCACCGCTGGAGTGGCCGCTCGGCCCACCAGCGCTCGCAGCACCACCGCGAAAAACTCCTCAAGCGCCACCAGCGCCTGGCTGAGCAACTGAGCGGCGAGTCCGACCGCTACTGGCAAGAATTTTTGCGCCTGGTGCGGGTACTCGAGCGCTTCGAGTTTCTTGACAATCAAAGGCCCAACCAGCTTGGGGCGGTCGCCGCAGCGATTCGGGGCGACAACGAGCTGTGGCTGGCGCTGGCGCTTTTGTCGGCGGAGATCGAGGCGCTGGAGCCGGTACAGATGGCGGGGCTGGCCGCTGCCCTGGTGAGCGAACCGCCCCGGCCCAACACCTGGGCGACGGTCGAACCCTCCGAGGCCGTTCAGGAGGCGATCGGTGCTCTGCGCCAGACCCGGCGCACCCTCTTTCGCACCCAGCGCCGCTACCAGGCGCTGATTCCGATCTGGCTTGAAGAGCGGCTGGTCGGCCTGGTCGAACTGTGGGCGAGGGGAACGAGCTGGGACGAGCTGTGCAGCCGCACCAACCTCGACGAGGGCGACCTGGTGCGGCTGTTGCGCCGCACCGCCGATCTGTTGCGCCAGGTGCCCCACGTTCCGCACCTGCCCAAAACCGTCCTCGACAGCTGCGCTGAGGCCCAGCGCCTGCTCGATCGCTTCCCGGTGAGCGAAGTGGTCTGAACGGACGCCTGCATACCGTGTCTACCAGTTTGGAATTTAGCCATGTCAGAGACGATCTTGATCTGGTACCGCAACGATCTGCGCCTGCACGATCACGAGCCGATATATCGGGCGCTGCAGCAGCGGGCGCAGGTTGTGCCGCTCTACTGCTTCGATCCGCGCGCTTTTGGCCGGACCCCCCATGGCTTTGCTAAAACCGGTGCCCACCGCGCCCGGTTTTTATTGCAGAGCGTTGCGGCACTTAAAGACGCCCTGGAGCAGTTGGGCAGCGGCCTCGTCGTCCGGCTGGGGGAGCCGGAAGCGGTGATCCCGGCTCTGGTAAAAGAACTCAACATCTCAGCGGTCTACTACCACCAGGAAGTGACCAGCGAGGAACGGGCCGTCGAAAGCGCCCTGGAGATCGCCCTCAAGCCCCTGAATGTCGCGCTAAGAGCCTTTTGGGGGACGACGCTCTTTCATCTGGAGGATCTGCCCTTCGATGTCGCGCAGTTGCCGGAACTGTTTACCGATTTTCGTAAGCGCGTCGAAGAATCGCCGACCGTCCGCGAGGCGCTGCCTGCCCCCGGTCAGCTGTCAAAGCTGCCCGAAGTCGATCCAGGAGCGCTCCCGACTCTCGCCACCTGGGGTCTGGAGGAACCGGCAACCGACCCGCGCCAGGTGATCGAATTTACCGGCGGTGAGCCGGCGGGACTGGCCCGGCTCGATCACTACTTCTGGCAGGCAAACTTACTCAAGAACTACAAGCAGACCCGCAACGGCATGTTGGGAGGGGACTACTCTTCCAAGTTCTCGCCCTGGCTTGCCCACGGTTGCCTCTCGCCCCGCCGGATCTACGAGCAGGTCCGGCTCTACGAATCCCAGCGGCTCAAGAACGATTCGACCTACTGGCTTATCTTTGAACTGCTCTGGCGCGACTTTTTTCGGCTGGTGGCCCTCAAGCACGGCAACCGCCTGTTTCGCGCCTCGGGACTGAGGGGACTGGTAATCGACTGGCAGGACGACCCGGAGCGCTTCGAGCGCTGGCGGACGGGCCAGACCGGCTTTCCACTGGTCGATGCCAACCTGCGCGAACTGGCGGCCACCGGCTATATGTCCAACCGGGGGCGGCAGAACGTCGCGAGCTTTCTCACCAAAAACCTCGGCATCGACTGGCGGCAGGGAGCGGAGTGGTTCGAGTCCCAGCTCATCGACTACGACGTGACGAGCAACTGGGGCAACTGGAACTACACCGCCGGTGTGGGCAACGACGCTCGCGGTTTTCGCTTCTTTAATATCCTCAAGCAGGCCAGGGACTACGACCCGGAGGGCGATTACGTCAAACACTGGCTGCCGGAGCTGGCCCACGTTCCGGCCCCAAAAATTCACGAGCCCTGGAAGCTTCTGCCCGTCGAGCAGCAGCGCTTCGGCGTCCGGCTGGGGGTCGATTATCCGCTGCCCATGGTCGATCTTTTTCAATCGGCGGCGGCGAACGAGGCGCTCTACAACGCCGCCGGCGAGCGGCGAGCTGGTCGCCGCCGCCGGGCCGGGCGCTAGTGTCGCACTTGAGTCAGATACCCTGAGCAGTTACAGTTACAGTACATGTAGGTTTTTGAAGCTTTCCCAGCACGATGGATTGGCTGCAGGTTCCACCCTTACTCGAAAAAGATCCCGAATCCCCGGCGGCCAACAGCTGGGGCACGATGCTGGCAAACGACCTCGACAGTTTGATCTTCGGCAGCCAGCGCGGCATCTATCGGGGCAAAAATCCGCTCATGAAGCGCTACAGCTGCGACTACGGTCAGCTGGTGGCGGAGATCGTCTTCTGCCTGCGCCTGGGCGGCTGCCTGCTCAAAGGACCGCCCCAGATTCGCTTCTGCTCCAATCCGCAACTTGAAAGTATCTTGCAGGAGGGGCTCGAACTGATGCCCAGCTTTCCGATCTGGCTTGCGGATCGCTGTGTGGAGGCACGCTACCGGATCGGCGTCGATGCCAAGCGCAATCACGTCCTGGTGCGCTGGCTGCCCGCCGCACCGGTCAACAAGCAGCCGCCGCAGCCTGCCTAGCACTGGGGTCTAAGTTTTGTGTGAAGCGCCCACGGAGAGAGGGGCACTTTCGGCATGATGGAGAATGTAGTAAAGCAGGTTGAGACAATGGAATCCACCGCCCTGTCCGTGGGAGCCTATCTGATCGAGCGTCTGCGCGCCTTTGGCGTCGATCATGTATTTGGTGTTCCCGGCGATTATGTGCTCAGTTTCTTCAAGCAACTCGAAGAAAGCCCGATCGAGGTGATCAACACCTGCGACGAGCAAGGGGCGGGCTTTGCTGCCGACGCCTATGCCCGCATCCGGGGGATGGGGGCTGTCTGCATCACCTACTGCGTGGGTGGTCTGAAGGTGGCCAACACGACCGCCCAGGCGTTCGCCGAAAAATCGCCCGTCGTCGTGATAAGCGGTGCTCCCGGCACCAACGAGCGCTACAAGAACCCCCTGCTGCACCACAAAGTCCGCGACTTCGACACCCAACTAAAAGTCTTCGAGCAACTCACCGTCGCCACCGCCGTCCTCGACGATCCCCAGACCGCCTTCTGCGAGATCGATCGCGTCCTGGCAGCGGCCCGGCGCTACTGCCGACCGGTCTATATCGAGTTGCCGCGCAACATCGTCAACGCCATCGGCACCACCTGCCTGCCGCGCATCACTATTCAAGAAAAGAGCGATCCGGCTGTGCTCGCCGCCGCCCTCCAGGAGGCAGTCGCTCTCATCAACACCAGCCGCCAGCCGGTCATCCTCGCCGGTGAAGAACTGCACCGCTTTGGCCTGCAGAGCCTGCTTGCCACACTCATCGAAAAGACGAATATTCCGGTTGCCTCGACTATTCTCGGCAAATCGGTCTTCGCCGAGTCCCACCCGCGCTATCTGGGCGTCTACGAAGGAGCGATGGGCCGCGAGGAGGTGCGCGAGTACGTCGAATCGAGCGATTGTGTGATCCTGCTTGGGGCACTGCTCACCGATATGAACCTGGGCATCTACACCGCCCAACTCCAGCAGAAGTACTCGATCTACTGCGCCACCGAAAAGCTTTCGATCGGCTACCACACCTACGAGGAGGTCGGCCTTGAAGAATTTATCGAAGGTCTGCTCAAAGCCGATATCGTCCGGCAAAGCGACGAGCCGGTGCCCCACCCACTGCAACCCGCCAATTTTCAAGTTGTCAAAGACCGACCGATGACGGTCCAGCGCCTCTTCCAGCAGCTCAACGCCTTTCTTGACGACGATATGGTCGTCGTCGCCGATCCGGGCGACGCCCTTTTTGGTGGCGCGGATCTATTCATTCACGGCAAGACCCGCTTTCTCGCCCCGGCCTACTACGCCTCGCTCGGTTTCGCTGTGCCCGCTGCCATCGGTGCCCAGGCGGCGGCTCCCCAGCTGCGCCCCCTCGTGCTGGTGGGCGACGGTGCCTTCCAGATGACCGGCATCGAACTTTCGACGGCGGCCCGCTTTGGCCTCAATCCGATCGTCGTCGTCCTCAACAACCAGGGCTACGGCACCGAGCGACCGATGCAGGACGGCCCCTTCAACGACGTGCTCGGCTGGCGCTACAGCCAGCTGCCTCAACTGTTGGGCCAGGGCATAGGCTTCGAGGTCCACACCGAGGACCAGTTCGCCGAGGCCCTCCAAAAAGCGCACACCCACACCGACAGCTTCTGTCTCATCGAGGTACACCTTGAACCAGGAGATTGCTCGGAAGCCCTCAAGCGGCTGACCGGCTCGCTCGCTGAACGCATTCACTCGACGGTGTGAGAAAGGCAAGCGGGCTGTAATCTGGTTTCCCCCATAAAAAGGATCTTTGTTTCAGCAATACTTTGTTTTTCTGCCCCACGGACGAGGAGGGTTTGCCTCCTGTGGCAGGGGAGGAACAAGCGGTGGCGTCTGTACAGTGGAAACAACTGCGATTGGACATTTTGGGAGTAACGCTCATGACTTTAGAACCGCGCAAGGATCTCGATCGCACCGAGATCAACGGCAGTGATCGCAACGCTTTTCTATTCGGTTTTACACCCCAGGCTGAGATCTGGAATGGCCGTCTGGCGATGATTGGCTTTATCGCTTACCTGCTCTGGGATCTGGCCGGCTACAGCGTCGTGCGCGACGTTCTTCACCTTATCTAGCTCGACCTGGCCCTGCTATCGCATGTCGATACGGGCCACGACAACCCATAGGTGCAGGCGGCAGGATCGTTATGCGATCCTGCCGTTTTAATCTCGATTAACCGGAGCCAGCCGGATAAGAATCCGCTGCGTCTTTCTGTCAAAAATGTGTGGGATTTGCGATTTAAAATAAAGCGAATCGCTCGTATCTACCTGCCCAAAGCACCCGACACCTTCACCCATTGTGGCTATATTCGCCAAAATCGGCCCGTGTTAAACTTGGTCTGGCAAAGATCTTGACCGGTGTACAGTTGAGACTCATATTTCGTCGGCGCTCAGGGCTATCCGGAATGTGTGCAGACTGTTTCTGGTCGTGCCTGCGCCATCTGCCGCGCCGAGCACTCTCTTGCAGAGGATTCTGCGCTTACCTGCCTGAGGGTAGATGGCGAAATGAGTGTTACGTTCTACGCTCATTTTGTCAGGTTAAAGCTGACACAGTGGTTGACAGTCCCTTCGCTGCTTGCCGTTTAGCTGTGCCCTCCCTGCTATGATCGATCCCTCCTGCCCGACGGACTATCTGCTGAACCGCGTCACCAGCCGCTATCGGTTGGTCGAAAAAATTGGCTCCGGCGCGATGGCATCTGTATATCGCGCAGTTCACGTTGAAATTCCTGATTTGCTCGTTGCTGTCAAGTTGCTTTCCCAGACCTGTGCAGACAAGGAGATGCTCAGGCAGCGCTTTCGAGACGAAGCGGCGATCTGTGCGCGGCTGGGCGATCGCAGCCCCCACATCGTTCAGATCCGCGACTTTGGTATTCTCGAAGCGTTTAATCTGCCCTACTTCGTCATGGAGTTCCTGCGCGGTCGCAGCCTGGAGGCGCTGCTGCGCTCGGGCGAGAGCTTGAGCCTCAATCAAGTGGTGCTGATCGCAAGACAGTTGTGCGACGGCCTCAAAGTGGCCCACGACGAGGGGATCATCCACCGCGATCTCAAGCCCAGCAACATTTTTCTCAGCCCCGATCCGCAGTTCGGCACGCGGGTGACGATCCTCGATTTTGGTATTGCCAAGTTTTTGAGCGAAGCGGCGGCCCTCGGAGCGAACGGGCCGATCACCCAGGGGTACATGGGTACGCCCCGTTATTCGTCCCCTGAGCAGTTGAGCGCCATCGACATCGACGTGCGCTCCGACATCTACAGCCTCGGGTTGATCCTCTACCAGCTGCTGTGCGGTGCCCAGCCCTACACCGACACCGATCGCGAGCAGACGTTTGCCTTCTGGTGCAAAGCCCACAGCGAGCAGACGCCGAGGCCGATGGCTGCTGCCTGCCCAGAGCGGGCAATCCCGGAGCAGATCGAGCAGATTGTCCTGCGCTGCCTGGCAAAGCGCCCCGAGGAGCGGCCAAATCTGCTCGAGGTGAGCTACCACCTGCAGCAGGCCATCCGTGACCAGCGCCGCCACGAAGAAGAGCAGGTGCTCGAAGATGCCAGTCAGCTTGCAAAAGATCAGCGCTGGCCGGCGGCGATCGCTATGGCCCAGAACCTCCCCTACGATTCGCCGCTCTACCTCGACGCCCAGCTCGCTGTGCGGGGCTGGCAGCTGGAGGCCGAGTACCAGCGGGTGCTCGATCAAGCCCGCGAACTGACCGTCCGGGGCGACATCATCGGTCTGGTGCGGGCAATCTCCTGCGTCGGTTCGATTCCGATCACTGCAGCGGTCTTTGCCCAGGCCCAGGCCGAATCGCAAAGCTGGGTGGAGCGGGTGCTGGCCACCGCCGAGGCGCTGGCGGCTCAGCGCCGCTGGAACGAGGCACTGCAGCGGGCGGAGCTGGTGAGAAGCCTGCCCGGTGCAAGCCAGCGGATCAACAGCCTGATGGTCCAGTGGCACCTCGAGCAACAGGCCGAAGAAGTCTTCGATCAGGCGCGCCGCCACGCCGCCGACGGCCAGTGGGCCGAAGCTCTCCAATCCGCCCAGGCAATCGTGACCGGTACGCTGGCCCACGCGCAGTGCGATCGGTTGCGCCCGCTCTGGGAGCGTGAACTGGCAGCCGCACAGCAACTGCAGACAGCCGAGCGGCTGGTAGCCGATGCGCGCCACGAAGCAGCGGTCGAGCCGGAAGTTACGCCTGCACCCGCAGCGGGAGAGCAGAGCAACCCGGCCCCATCCGTCCCCGCGATGGCCGGTGCCAGCATCCGACTGGGTGCCCTGCTCGTACCGGCGGGCATGGCAGTTCTGCTTTTTAGCGCTACGGCTCTGCTGGTGCGCACCGCCGCCAACGACGCGCCAGCCGTCTCCTCCAGGGCTGCCGCCCCCCGGCCCGTCAGATTGATCGCTGCCCAACCGGCTGCACCGGTGGGTGAGCCACTGAAGGCATCGGCTCCACTCCGGCCCCGGCAGGTGCCACCGCCCGCCGCTTTCTCCCGGCCACCGCAGGCGCATCAGATTGCCCTGGCAGTCCGTCCCCAAAAACAGTTGCCGGCCATCTCCGAGCGCCCTGCAAAACCAGATGGACCCGGCCCAGTCCCTCAGATCCAGGCTGCCCCTCCAGTAGTGGAGAGCCAACCGCCCACCATGAGCGCTGCGCAACCGGCGACGTCACCGGTCCTCAGCGAAACAGCTCAGCCCCAGAGTGAGTCACCGCCACTAGCCCCCCGCCCGCACATCGAAGCGCGCTCCCTTGAAACAGCCGAAGCACCACTGCCAACTTCCGAGAGCGTCGAACCGCTCCGGCGTCCCGAAGCCACCCCGATCGTCGGCGTCAGTTGCCGCCCGCGCTGGCAGCAGAACAAGAACCTGCGGCCCCTGCCCAACTGCCCCGAGTAGCAGCAACAAAAAACCCGCCAGCGGACAGTTAACTGTCCGCTGGCGGGCGTCTTTATCAGTTTTTTTGACTGGCTCTCTGGAGACTGTCAGCTGGGACGGGGGGAGGAGAGTCTGAGGCGACGATGAAAGCCTGATGCCTGGACGCAGAGGGAAAGGAAGGGATGGGTGCGGAAAGAATGGACGGTGAAGGGAGACAGATTTGTGACCGATTCGAGGGGGGAAGTGAAAGCAGGTAACTCATTACAGAATAGAGTCCCCGGATCGCTTTTAATATAAAGCTTGTATGAAGACAGCAACTTATTGTCCACACCTATACCCAGGTAGAGGAGCAACTATCGGAGCTATACCTGGGTAGAGATAATAACTTTTTGAGAAGCAAAAAACAGCAACACGACTGGCTTCTGGCTATTTTGTCTCTACCTGGTATCTAAAGAAAGGTGCAAAGCTAAAAGAGAAAAATAGCTGCGGACTGTTAGCTTTCGAGATCGAACTTCTCTTCTGCGAGTTAACAGAATCAGATTCTATAACGGTCTCCATTCAGGCTGCTGTCGGATCGGTAGTTGCCGCCAGCTTCGCCTCGTAGAAGCGGCAGGCTGCCTGACCGAGGGCGTAGAGGGTGGTAGCGCTGGTGCCCGCCTCCACCAGCGATCCGACCAGGGGCAGACGGACCAGGGGAGCGAGTCCCAGCCGCAGAGCCTGATTGCCGCCGAAGGCGAGGGCAAAGATTAAGACGACTTCGCCCTTGCGGTCGGGGTTGCGCAGGTCGAGGCCATAGACAGCGGCGATCTGATAGACCATCTGGGCCTGCAGGAGCAGGTTGGCGGCCAGATCGATCGCGAGCAGACCGGCGAGAAAGCCAGGAACGACGCTGCCGGCGAGGCCAATGCCCCCGGCGTAGGCGGCTTTTTCGGCAATGATCCGGCCAGCCAGTGCCGCCGGTCCCTCGTCGGGGTGCTCGCGCCGGAAGCGATCGACCTCCGCCTGCACCTGATCGACATCGACGCGCTCGACGGCATTGAGCACACTGCCCAGGCGGACCACACCGGCCACCGTGCGGACAACGGGGTTGGCAACCACCGCATCGACGGTGCGGCCCGCTTCCCGCGCCGCCTGTTCGATCCACCGCAGTCCATCGTTCATCACTGTCCTGGTATCCTCTCGCCGAGCGTATTGCTTTCAGTACAGCACAGTCCTGGCTCTGGCTCCTTCTCTCGCGGGAGGGAGCTTTGGGGGAGCCCACCGGATTGTTGCATGTTTTTTCAGTCCAGTGCCGCCGGGCAGCGGACGGCCTAAGATACGCAGTTGCTTGCCGATTTTGTCGAGCCCTTGCAATGAATAACCCCACTCGTCATCAAAACGCCCCTGCTGTAGCCGTAGCGTCCCTGCTGCTCCTTGCCGCCACCTTGTTTGTGGCGACGCCGGTTCGATCTGCTCCTGAGGCGCGGATCGCAGCTAGCGCCCCCCTTCTGGTGCGCTACAAGATCAGCAGCGGCAAATGCGGCGACAGTCTATGTAACCGTACCTACACCATCGATCGCGGCGGTCTTTTGAGCTACACCGATCCAGCGGGCAAGGTTGTCGAGAAGACGCTGAGCAAAGAAGAACTCACAGCCCTGAGCGGGCAGATCGATGGGGCAGATTATCAGCAACTGCGTTCCAACCGCACGGAGTACTTCGAGTGCCCCTCTGCGGCTGGTGGTCAGGACGTTACCTACACCTTCTATACGGCCCGTGGCTCGCAGATGATCTCGAACTGCAACATCAAGTTCGATGCCACGAGCCCGCCCTTTGCCAAGCTGCAGGAGATCATCGACCACCACCTGCCGCCGTCTCAGTAGCGCTCGCGGTTGTCGATGAGCACCTTGAGCACGCCGGGTTGGCCGGCGCGCTCCAGAGCTTTCTCGCCATCTATGAGGGCGAACTGTTCATCGATCAAAGTGACTGGATCGACCAGCCCCCGCTCCAGTAGCCGCAGGGCACTGGC
The DNA here is from genome assembly GCF_000484535.1 of Gloeobacter kilaueensis JS1. NCBI lineage: Bacteria > Bacillati > Cyanobacteriota > Cyanophyceae > Gloeobacterales > Gloeobacteraceae > Gloeobacter > Gloeobacter kilaueensis. The sequence goes on from NC_022600.1 coordinate 1,846,304, forward strand.
AAAGGGGCCGCAGCGCGAACCGACGATCCGCACCTCGTCGATCACCCAGGGTGCCAGGTGCAGCGAGTGGTGCGCTTCGACCGTCGTCTTGAGCACGATCGTGCCGCGCGGGCGCACCATCCGGGTTGCCGCTGCGAGTCCCGCCTCCGAGCCGGTGCAATCGACCACCACGTCGAGCAGCGCGCATTTTTCTGCCTCCGCCAGCGTCAGCGCCCCAATCCCTGCCGGTAGGCGATCGAGTTTTGATCGCGAGCGGGCGACGACGCTCACCTCGGCACCGGTGAGGGCGAGCACACGGGCGCACAGTTGGCCGAGGCGACCGGCACCGAGGACAGCGATCCGGTCGGTGGGGTGAATGTGAACTTGATCGAGGATGGCGCAGGCGGCGGCGAGCGGTTCACAAAAGACCGCCTGCTCGTCGCTCACCGCCTCGGGGACCAGGTGCAGGTTCTTCTCAGGCAAGTTCAAGTACTCGGCAAAAGCTCCGTCCCGGCCACTGATACCGAGGACCGTGCGCTCCCGGCAGTGGATCGCAAGACCCCGGCGGCAGAGGGCGCACGCGCCACAACCGGCGTTGATTTCGCCCACCACCCGCCTGCCCACCCAGGCCGGATCGTCTGCGGCTTCGACCACGCCCACCCACTCGTGGCCGAGCACGCCGCTAAAGCCCATGTAGCCTTTGATAATCTCAAGATCGGTGGCACAGATGCCGGAGCGGGTCACCCGCACCCGCACTTCGCCCGCTCGCTCCGGGAGCGGCCAGTCGCGTTCGACGCGCACCTGTCGATTGTCGTATACCAGTGCCAGCAAAGCCGCTTCTTGAAAGCTTCCCTGCCAGGTTAACCAATTGCTTCCCTGCCGGGTGCGATCATCGATCAAGAGCACTTCCACCGGCAGGCCATGGAAAAAAAGCTGTTCGTCAAGATCGAGCGGGGAGTCGTTCCCAAAACGATCTTCGACCTGTCCGTTCCGGATCACATCGCCTACGTTCACGCCCTGCGCAAGGATGGCAGGCGGGTCGAAAGCGGCTACTGGGCCGAGCGGGGTGGTGGGATGATGCTCTTCGAGGCGGCATCTATAGAAGAAGCAGAGGCAATCGTCGCCGCCGATCCACTGGTGCGCAGCGGCTGCGTCGAATTTGAGCTGCACGAGTGGCGCTGCATTGCCCCTCAGGAGTGAGCACCTACCGCCAGCACCAGACAGAGGGCGGCAAGGGCACTCTGCCACTCCCGGCGCACCGTCGCCCCCAGCGCCTGGCTGGCTCTGCGCTTATTCTAGCGGCTGGAATTTGCCTTCAGCGGTGCCTGGCTCAAGCGAACGGATACAGCTGCAACGGCTATTGAGAAAATTGTACGGCCTGGGAGAACCCCCAACCCAGAAACGACTATTGTTTTTATATAAAAAATATGGCATAAGTACACTATGGTCGAACAGGAGGAGAGCGACTTTGGACAAAAAGACACTGATCTCGCTGCAGTTGTCGGCGGCGGAACTGGAACTGCTCAACGAGTTGAGTGCCAGAAAGGACATGAGCAAAACGGCGATCATCCGTCAGGCTCTGCGGATGATGGGGGTGATCGAGCGGCGGTTGGAGCAGGGCGAAAAATTTTACTTCGAGACCGCTGACAAACAAAAAGCGGAAGTTTTGCTCTTGTAAACAAGCTTGAGCCTTCGACAGGGGGTGTTCTGTGAAAGTAGCGTTAGAGCTTCTGCGCGCAGGCGACAACCAGCGAGTCCCGGCTGAGATCGTCCCGCTTGCCCTCAGGCACCTCGAGGACTTTAGAACTTACTGGCTGCCGGGTCTAAAAGGTTCGACTCAGCAGGACAGGCACTGGGATTGGACAGTCAAGTGGCTGGTCACCAACACACCCAACTTCGAGCGCTACGCGATCGTCTGCGATCAACTGACGCAGGGATTGATGCTCATCGAACTCGACTGTCACCGCTCCCGCGTCGTAGCCGGGGCAAGCCTGGTCTACATCGACTTCATCAGTATCGCCCCCTGGAACCGCCGGGCGCTGAGCGAGACGCCCGCCTACAAAGGTGTCGGCACCGCCCTGCTCTGCTGCGCTGTCGCCCGCAGCAAAGTCTACGAGTACAAGGGCCGGATCGGACTGCACGCGCTGCCGAACGCCGAAGGCTTCTACCGAAAGCTCAAACTGCGCGATTTTGGGCCGGACGCGAGCAAGCAGAACCTTCGTTATTTCGAGCTAGAAGAGTACGTGATCGAAAGCTCACCGCTATTTCAGACTGAACTGGCTCGGGGCACGGCACCAGAAGATGACCCATTATCGGAGCAGAGGGCATGACGATAGACCCCACAAAAAACTGGTTGGATCTGGCGGTTCAACTGGAAGAGGCCGCCGACTGCGATATCTCTGCCGGACTGGATCTCGGCGCTTATCTGAGCGAATACCTGGCAGAAATTTGCAGCGATCGGCGCATCGTCCACGAGGCTGTTCTCGAGGTCTTGCTCGAAAAATTTGGCGATTTTCTCTCCCCTCGCGACCTCGAAGAGATTGCGATCGTCACCCAGGAGCGCCTGATTGCCAAGTTGCGCCAGAAGTTCAAACCCCCCATAGTTGCCTAGCGAGGCGATATGTCAAAAGATTCGAGCAAGGTGACGCGGCTTTCCCGTGCCCCTTCAGCTAAAAAGGTCGCTCGCAACATGGCCAGCGCCTCCCGCGACGAAATCCGGGAGATGTTCGACGAATTTATCGATCTGCTCGATCACCGGCTCGAAAAAAGAGCCGACGAAAAAGAAAAGCGAGCCGAGGCCAAACTCCGGCGGCTCGAAAACAGCATCAACAAGCTGGTGAACTACCTCGACGCGATGCGCAACGGCGAACCGGCCAGTGCGGTCTTGAAGGTGACGACCGAGCTTGAGAATGCCGATATTGCTCTCGCAAGCATCACCCTGCCCAAAGAAGAATACTACACCTATTCCTGTAGCCAGCTCGCCGAAAAGCTCGACGTCCGCCCCTACGACGTTCAGATGCTGATCAAAAAGCTCGGCCTCCGGGGCGACCCGCGCTACCACCTCTGCATCAAGTCCGGCAAAAAAGGCCAGTTCCACAAGTGGTCCGCCCAGGCGCTTGAGGCGATGCGGGACGCTCTCAAAGCATCGCCGGTGGGCCGATGAGCGCGCTGAGGGGAAGGGGGTCAGGGGGTTAGGTCAGAAGGGAAGAAACAGCTAGGATACTCATAGGAAAGCTGCGAGGTAGCCATCGTGAGTGATCCAGTGCGTTACGTAACTAACCAGGAGGGCGAGCGCGTTGGCGTTCTGCTCGACCTTGAATCCTATCGACACCTTCAAAATCAGCAGCAGAGCCGACGTGACTCTGAGGAGTTGCAAGGGTTGAGCGATGAAGAGTTAAGGGCTCTCACTATGGCCTGGTTGGCCCCTGACGCGCAAGCTCAGCTCGATAATCTACTTGCCCGGAATGCCGAAGGCGATCTACCGCCCGAAGAGACTACCCGGCTCGACGAGTTGCTAGCTAGAGTCGATCAACTAGCTTTGTTGGTCGCCCGCGCACGGCTCACTCTTCGTAAGAGTAAGAGCGCGTTCAATGCCCTCGTTTCCGTAGTAGATGCAGGTCCGAAAGAAATCCAAGATAACCTGGAACCTGACTCACCACGAACTGTACGGAATAACGCTGAAAACCAGTGAGGAAGTCTATTCCGCCAGATCTACAGCGCCAAGTTAAAAAACACTTCGATGGTTACTGTGGCTGCTGCCATTCGTGGGAAAAGCTAATACCTGTCACCTTTGAGTTCGACCACATCGTACCGGCGGTGGCTGGAGGCACGTCTACCTTCGAGAATCTAGCCTTGACCTGTCCAACCTGTAACCGAAACAAGGGAAGGAGGCAGAGTGCCTCCGATCCGAAAACAGGAATGACGGAGAGCCTCTTTCATCCGCAACAGCAGGTATGGGACGAACACTTCGCTTGGTCTGAAGATGATACGCAACTAATAGGATTGACACCCACCGGCAGAGCGACGATCGAGGCACTGCAGATGAACCGGCCAGATTTGATGCGGGCGCGCAAGATTTGGAGGCAAGTAGGTGAACACCCTCCAGACAGGGACAGTCGGCTTCCTTGAATTTGAGGAAGCCTGCCTACACCGTTGCGGCCTCAGCCTGCTCGCTTTTGATTTTATTGAGCAAACCACCAGCCAGGATCACCTCCCGCTCCCGCTCGGTGAGGGCGGCTTTGACGGTGAAGGTGGTCTTTTGGGTCAGGTTGCTGACCCTCAGTTCTCCCGCCGCCAGCCCTTCTAAGACGCCATCGATGCGCAGTTGATCGCCCGGCTCGATGCCGTCGTAGTCGGCTTCGTCGGCGAAGGTGAGGGGCAGAATGCCGAAGTTGACCAGATTGGCCCGGTGGATGCGCGCAAAGCTCTTGACGAGCACCGCCCGCACCCCCAGATACATCGGAGCGAGGGCGGCGTGCTCGCGGGAAGAACCCTGGCCGTAGTTGCTGCCGCCCACGACGATCGACTGACCGGCGCTGCGGGCGCGCTCGGGAAAGGTCGGATCGACGCGCATGAAGACAAATTCGGAGATGGCCGGAATATTGGATCGCAAGGGCAGTACCTTTGCTCCGGCGGGCATGATGTGGTCGGTGGAGATGTTGTCGCCCAACTTGAGCAGGACCGGCGCTTCGAGGCTCGTCCGGACAGGCTCAGCTAAGGGCACAGGTTTGATGTTGGGACCGCGCTCGACCTCGACGCTCTGGCCGTCGGCGGGCGGGAAGACGAGCATGTTGTCGTTGATGAGAAAGTGCTCGGGGGTGGCGACGGCGATAGGCGCAAGCTCAGCCAGATCCCGTGGGTCGGCAATCTGGCCTGTGAGGGCGCAGGCGACGCAGACTTCCGGGCTTGCCAGGTAAACCAGGTCTTCGCTGGTGCCGGAGCGGCCTTTGAAGTTGCGGTTGAAGCTACGCACCGAGACGCCGCCGGTGGGCGGTGCCTGGCCCATGCCGATGCAGGGGCCGCAAGAAGATTCGAGAATGCGGCAGCCGGCGGCAATCAGATCCGCGAAGTAGCCGTCGCGGACGATCATCTCGAAGACCTGCTTGGAGCCGGGGGTCACCGTCATCGAGACATCGGGATGGACGCGCCGACCGCGCAGCATCAAGGCGGCGGTGGCCAGATCTTCGTAGCTCGAATTGGTGCAGGAGCCGATGCAGACCTGGACGACCGGTGTGCCGGCCACCGAGCGGACGCTGACGACGTTATCCGGGCTGGAGGGGCAGGCGATCAGCGGTTCGAGGGCGTCGAGGTCGATTTCTACCAGCTCGTCGTAGCTGGCATCCGGATCGGCGGCAAGGGGTACCCAGGCATCCTCGCGGCCCTGGGCGGAAAGGAAGTGGCGCGTTATCTCGTCGGAAGGAAAGATGCTCGTGGTCGCTCCCAGTTCCGCTCCCATGTTCGTGATCGTAAAACGATGCGAAGCGCTCAGCGAGGCGACGCCGGGACCGGTATATTCGACGATCCGGCCTGTGCCACCTTTGACGCTCAGGCGGCGCAGCATCTCAAGGATGACATCCTTGCCCGAGCACCAGGGCTGCAGGCGGCCAGTCAGTTTTACGCCCAGGACGCGGGGAGTGGGGATAAAATACGGCTCTCCCGCCATCGCCACCGCCACATCCAGGCCGCCTGCGCCCATCGCGAGCATCCCGAGACCGCCGCAGGTGGGCGTGTGCGAGTCAGAACCCAGCAGCGTCTGGCCAGGCACCGCGAAGCGCTCGCGGTGGACCTGATGGCAGATGCCGTTGCCGGGGCGCGAGAAGACGATGCCGTAGCGCTCGGCCACCGACTGCAGGTAGCGGTGATCGTCGGCGTTCTCGAAGCCCGTCTGCAGCATGTTGTGATCGACGTAGGAGACCGATAGCTTCGTGCGCACCCTGGGCAGGCCCATCGCCTCGAACTGCAGGTAAGCCATCGTGCCGGTGGCATCCTGGGTGAGCGTCTGGTCGATGCGGATGCCGATTTCGGCTCCGGGGGACAATTCGCCGCTCATCCGGTGGGCACTCAAAATTTTGTAGGTCAGGTTCATCTTGCCGCTCGCTCGTGATCGGGCCTGAGTTTTCTTTCTTAGTGTATGCGAGGGTACAGGTCGGTATCGGACGCTGCCGTTTGGCTGAGCGATGGTACACTGCGGTGCGACACCTGTGGGCACGCACATCTATGGAATCACACCCGAGCGATGGTCCCGTCGAGATCGTCCTGGGCATCCCCGGCCACTGGCCCGAGCCGGATGCGATTGGCCAGGCAATCTTAAGCCAGAGCGAGCGGCTTTTTTTTGCTGGTTCGATGCTCATCGACTCGGGAACCGACTCGACACTGCAACTGGACGTAGCGGACCACGATCCGCAGCTGCAGCGGGCCTTTGAGCTATCCGCCTCCACGCCGCACGATCCGCAACTGCTCAAGGCAATCGGTTCTCACACCTATGCGCTCTACCTCATCGGTGCGGGTGGCTCCCTCGACGCTGCCCAGAACATGATGAGCACCGCGATCGAGCTGCTCGACGCCGGTGGTCTGGCGGTCAAGGTCGAATCTTCCGGTCTTTCCCATAGCGCCGAGCGCTGGCGGGAGCTGGCCGAACGGCGGGGAGTACTCGCTTTGCTCGAAAGCTACGTGACGCTGGTGCGCAGCGAGGAGCAGTTCTACACCTGCGGGATGCACAATCTCGGGGTGCGCGATCTCGCCATACCCGGCCACCTGTCCCCCGAGCAGGCGGCAATTGCCCTGCAGGGCTTTTCGCAGTACCTGCTGCTGCAGAACCCGAGCCTGAGCGACGGGGATACCTTCAGCCCCGGTCCCCAGTTTCCCACCTACCGGCTGGTGGCGGAACCCTGCACCCTCTACCCGGAAGGCGACCTGCTCTACAACCCGTTTGGCTGGTGGCGTCTGTTGCCCGCCTAGCCGCCCAGGCTCATCCAGCAGAGGATGACGGCGGTGAGCGTCCCAAATAGACCCAGCCAGCGCAGGTGCTCCTCGCCTTCGGCCTGCCAGCCGAAGGCGAGCAGATAACCGACAATGATCAAAAAACAGACGGGCGGAAGCCAGTTGTTACCAGCATTAATAGAAATCTCCCAGCCCGCCAGGACGGCTAAAAGCAGCCGGGCATAGCGGGTGGGCAGGGCGACGTTATTGGTCTGCATACCCAGAAAAAAAGCCGGAAAGCGGGCGACCAGCCCCTGAAAGTTCCAGGCAAAGGCAGCCAGAACCACCCAGAGCGCCGCTTCAGCCAGCATATCGGTGTTGATCACGCTCCTTCGCTCCCAACGGAGGTTGTTGCTGTCCGCCCCCGGCGGACATCTCTGGTATCTTATCCGCCCAGAGACGATTGTCAGCAAGTTTTCTTGAGATTGAGAGCGAAGGCTGGATGGCAGCTCCTCTGGGATTTTTGAGATCATTCGGCGGGCGTCTGGGCCTTGGCGATCGGCTGTGGCTCACTGTGGCGGCCAAGCACGCGCTCGCGGATGCTCACGATCACGATGTAGAGCACAGGTACCACAAACAGGCTCAAGAAAGTCGAGATCACCATGCCGCCCACCACCGCCGTGCCCAGCGACTGGCGGCTGGCCGCTCCCGCTCCCTCCGCCACCACCAGGGGCCAGGTGCCGAGGATAAAGGCGAACGAGGTCATCAAGATGGGCCTGAGCCGCTCGCTCGCCGCCTCCAGGGCCGCCTTTGTGATCCCCAGACCGCGCTCCCGCGCCTGGTTGGCAAATTCGACGATCAAGATCGAGTTTTTGCTCGCCAGACCAATCAGCATCACCAGCCCGATCTGGGTGTAGACGTCGTTGGGAAAGCCCCGGACGGTGAGGGCGACCAGCGCCCCGAGGACGGCCAGAGGGACGGCCAGCAAGATGATGAAGGGCTCTACCAGGCTCTCGTACTGGGCAGCGAGCACCAGATAGACAAAGACGATACCCAGAGCAAAGATGAGCGGTGCCGCACCACCGGAGGTCTTTTCTTCGAGCGAGATGCCCTTCCATTCAAAGCCCATCGTCGCCGGCAGGTTCTGGGCGGAGAGTTTTTCCATCGATGCGAGGGCCTGACCGGAACTGTAGCCCGGTGCCGGGTTGCCGCTGATCTCGATCGAGCGGAAGAGGTTGAAGTGGGTGATGATCGACGGCGCGGTGGTGGGCGTGATCTTGAGCAACTCGCCCAGGGAGACGAGGCTGCCACTCTGGGAACGCACGTAAAGGGCGCGGATGTCGCGGGGATTGGAGCGGAATTTTTCGTCGGCCTGCACGTACACCCGGTAGCTGCGGCCAAAGAGGTTGAAGTCGTTGACGTAGCGCGAACCGAGGTAGGTCTGGAGGCTATTGAAGATATCCGAGAGCGACACGTTGAGCGACTTGGCGCGGGCGCGATCAACCTCGATAAGCAGTTGGGGCGAGTTGGGGTTGAAGGTGGTGAATAGCCCCTGCAAACCCGGCGTCTGGTTGCCCTGGGCGACCAGGCCCTGGGCGGTACTGGCAAAGGTCTGGATGTCGTTGTTGCCCTTGTCCTGCAGTTCGTAGGTAAAGCCACCGAAGGTACTCAGACCCTGGATCGCCGGAGCGTTGAAGGGCACGACGATCGCTTCTTTGATGCCCAGGAGCGGACCGCGCACCCGGTTGATAAAGGCGAGCATCTGTTCTTCAGGCTTGTGGCGCTGGGACCAGGGCTTGAGGGTGGTAAAGATGACACCGCTGTTGGCCGCACTGCCGTTGAAGCCAAAGCCGCCCACCGCGAAGGTGCCCTCGACCTCGGGCTGCTTGAGCAGGAGCTTTTCGACCTGGCGCATCACGTCGCTGGTGTAGTTGATCGAAACCCCCTCCGGTGCCTGGACGAGCGTAATAAAGTAGCCCTGGTCCTCCTCGGGCAAAAAGGCAGAAGGGGTGCGCAAGAAGAGCCAGCCCGTCACCCCGAGCAGGGCGACAAAACCCAAGATCACCAGAACGGACACGCGGGTCAGGCGCTCAAGCAAACCGGCGTAGCCGTTGCGGAAGCGCTCGAAGCCGGCGTTGAACCAGCGAAACAAAATAAAGTTCGACTCGCCCGCCTGCTGGGTCGAGAGCAGCGCCGCCAGAGCCGGGGTGAGTGTCAGGGCGTTAAACGTCGAGATGATGATCGAAAAGGCGATCGTGAGGGCAAACTGCTTGTACAGTTGCCCCGTCGTTCCGGGAAAGAAGGCGACCGGAATGAACACCGCCATCAGCACCAGGGCGATGGCGATCACCGCCGCCGTCACCTCGCGCATCGCCTCGGAGGCGCAGTCTTTGGGATCGACGCACTGCTCTTTGCTGGTGCGGGCAATGTTTTCGATGACGACGATCGCGTCGTCTACCACCAGCCCCGTGGCGAGGGTCAGACCAAAGAGCGTCAGCGAGTTGATCGAAAAGCCGAAGAGCTTGACAAAGATAAACGTGCCCACCAGCGACACCGGAATCGTGATGGCCGGGATGAGCGTCGCCTTCCAGTCCTGCAGGAAGACGAACATGACGATTACCACCAGCACGATCGCCTCGATCAAAGTTTTGACGACTTCACCCGCCGACTCCTGAATAAAGTCGGTGGTGTCGAAGGCGATGCGGTATTTTACGCCTGGCGGAAAGCTCTTCTGCAGTTCTGCCATGCGGGCTTTGACGCCTTTACCGATGTCGAGGGCGTTGCTGCCGGGGATCGGATAGACGCCGAGGCCGACACCGTCCTGGCCCCGGAAGCGCAGGAAGGAGTTGTAGTTTTCGGCTCCCAGTTCGACCCGGCCCACGTCCCTGAGCCGCACCAGCGAGCCGTTGGGGTTGGTCTTGATGACCATATCGCCGAACTGGTCCGGCTCGGCCAGTCGCCCCAGCACCCGCATTCCGACTTGAAAAGATTGGGAGTTGGCGATGGGCGGCTGGCCAATCTGACCGGCTCCGACCTGCTGGTTCTGTTCGCTGATTGCTGCGACCACATCCTGGGCAGTCAGGTTGCGGCTGGCGAGGCGATTGGGATCGAGCCACAGCCGCATCGAGTAGCGCCGCTCGCCGAAGATGCGCACGTCGCCCACCCCCTCCACGCGCTTGAGGGCGTCCACCAGGTAGAGATCGGCGTAGTTGCTTAAAAACGTGTTGCTGTATTCGCCCTTGTCAGAATAAAAGCCCATGCCCAGCAGGGGCGCACCCGTCGTCTTGGTAATCGATACTCCCGTCTGCTGCACCAGACTTGGCAACTGCGAGAGCACCGTGGAGATCCGGTTCTGGACATCGACAGCGGCGATATCTTTGTCGCGATCGAGTTCGAAGGTGACGACGATCGTGCTCACGCCCTGATCGGAGGAGTTGGAGTCGATGTAGCGCATCCCTTCGACGCCGTTGATTGCGCGCTCGAGAATGGTGGTGACCGTCTCCTCGACCACCTGGGAAGAAGCGCCGACGTAGGTGGCGCTCACCGTCACCTGCGGCGGGCTGATCTCGGGGTACTGGGCAATCGGCAGCGACGGAATCGCCACTGCCCCCGCCAGCAGAATGATGACGGCGCACACCCCCGCAAAGATTGGCCTGCGGATAAAGAAATCGACGAACATACGGGCTCCTTAGCTTTGGGGCAGTGGGACTAAGGCTGGGCGACGATCGGTACGCCGTCTCTGAGTTTGAGAATGCCGGAGACAACAATTTTTTCGTTGGGCTTGAGGCCCGATTTGACCTGATAGGCGTTGCCCTGGATGTCGCCCAGTTGCACCGGACGCTGGCGGGCGACGAGCATGTCCGCTTTTTGACCGGGTTGGGCGACGAAGACGAAGTTTTGATCGGCCACCCGCGAGATCGCCGCCGTCGGCACCAGCACGCCCGGTTGGCGCTGCCAGACAACCCGCACCTGCACGAGCTGATCGGCCTTTAGGCGATTGTTGGGGTTGTCGTAGAGCGCTTTGACGAGCACTGCCTGGGAACTGGCATCGACGTTGGGAGCGATAAAAAAGACCTTGCTCTCGCCCGCCACCTTGCCCTGATTGTCGAGCAGTTCGACCGTCTGGCCCCGCTGCAGGCGGCTCGCCTGCTCCATCGGAATTGACACGGTCACCTCGAGCGGCCTGTTTTGGGTAACGCTCAAAAGCGAAGTACTCGTCGAAACGTAGTCGCCCACCTTGACCGGAATATTGCCGACGACCCCGGCAAACGGTGCCTGGATCTGGTAAAAGTTCAAGCTCGCCTGCTGCTGCTGCAGATTGGCCTGGGCCTGCTTGATCGAACCTCTGGCGGCGTTGACCTGGGCCTGCTGCGCCTCGATCTGGGCCTTGGTCGCATCGACGGTTGCCTGGGCTGCCTCGAAGCTCTGGCGGTACTGATCGACCGTAAGCTGGCTCACCGCCCCCTGCTTGCCCAGTTCGACGTAGCGGTCGTAGGTCGATTTTTGCAGCCGCAGGTTGGACTGGTTGGAGACCAGCGTCGCCTGGTAGGAGCGCAGCGTTTGAGAGGCGGAATTGAGGTTGGCCTGGCTGGTGCGCACGGCGGCAGCGAGGCTCTCGACGTTCGCCCGCTGCACCGAAGGATCGATCTCGATGAGCGGCGCTCCGGCGTTGACCGCGTCGCCGTAGCGCACAAAGATGCGCGAAACCTGACCGGCAACGCGCGGCTGCATCGTCACCGACTTGCGCGAGATGAGGGTGGCGACGTAGCCGGAGGTATCGCTGACGGTGGCATCGCTCACCGTCGCAACTTTGACCGGCACACCCTGGGCAGCCCCCGGCGGTCCGCCCCCCTCGCCCTTGGCCTGTTGCTCGCCGCTGCAGCCACAAAGCACACTCAAGACGAGGGCTCCTGCGCAAACTTGCAGACTTCTATGCTTCACCCTGCCCCTCCTGGTTGTGCAATTGCTGACGCCACCGGCACTCTGATGCCGAATATAACCAATTATTCACCCGGACGTTACCCCAGTGGTGTATGCGGTAACCCAGTACCGTTACAGCCTAACGAGAAGTGCTGAAAGCCCACTACTGGCTGGCTGTCGAACTTGCTCCCAGCCTTACGATGGGGGCAGATCTATGCAAATTAGCATAGATTAATGGCTGAAAAAAATATAGAGCAGCGGCTCAACTTTTTATCGCCTTCGAGCTGATTGGCAATGCCTTTTGCTGCTTTGCAAAGCAGCAAGTTTTTCACTGGGCGAGTTTGGGGGTGCGCTTGTGCCAGTCGGTGGCCTGCTCGTAGGCGTAGGCGGCGCGCAGGAGCTTGCTCTCTTCGAGGGCACCTGCCATGATCTGCAGGCCGATCGGTAGCCCCTTGCTGTCGAAGCCGCAGGGAACGCTCGCCCCGGCCACCCCGCCGAGGTTGAGCGGGATCGTGCAGATGTCCGAGAGGTACATGCTGAGCGGGTCGTTAACTTTGTCGCCGAAGGCGAAGGCGGTGCTGGGGGAAGTGGGACCGACCAGCACATCGACCTGGGCAAAGGCGTCGAGAAAGTCCTGCTTGATGAGCGTGCGCACCTTCTGGGCCTTGAGATAAAAGGCGTCGTAGTAACCGGCAGAAAGCGCGTAGGTGCCCAGCATGATCCGGCGCTTGACCTCGTTGCCGAAGCCCTCGTCGCGGGTGCGGCCATACATCGGCACCAGGGCGTCGGCCTCGCGGTCGCGCAGGCCGTACTTGACCCCGTCGTAGCGGGCGAGGTTGGCGGACGCCTCGGAGGTAGCGATGATGTAATAGGTCGAAAGGCCGTGCCGGAAGCGCGGGCAACTGATTTCTTGAATCTGGGCTCCCAGATCCCGCAGCGTCTCGATCGCCTCGAAGACGGCGTCCGCCACATCCGGATCGAGGCCGTCGCCAAAAAATTCTTTGACAAAGCCCACTTTAAAGCCTTTGAGGCCGCCTTTGAGCGCCCGGCGGTAGTCGGGCACCTCGACTTTGAGGCTGGTCGAATCGAGCGGGTCGTGACCGGCGATCGCCTGGAGCACCAGGGCCGTGTCCTCGACCGTGCGCGCAAAAGGACCGATCTGATCGAGCGAGGAGGCAAAGGCGACCAGGCCGTAGCGGGAGACCAGGCCGTAGGTGGGCTTGAGGCCAATCACGCCGCAGAAGGAGGCGGGCTGGCGAATCGAGCCGCCAGTGTCGGAGCCTAAGGAGGCCACCACCTGGGAAGCGGCCACCGCCACAGCCGAGCCGCCGGAGGAGCCACCCGGCACCCGGCTTAGATCCCAGGGGTTGCGGCTCGGGCCGTAGGCCGAATTTTCGGTGGAAGAGCCCATCGCAAATTCGTCGAGGTTGGTCTTGCCGATGATCACCGCTCCCTGGGCTTCGAGGCGGCGGGTGACCGTCGATTCGTAGGGAGGCTGGTAATTTTCGAGAATTTTGGAGCCGCAGGTGGTCGGGATGCCGGTCATGCAGAGGTTGTCCTTGACCGCCACCGGCACACCCGCCAGTAGCCCGACCTCCTCGCCACGGGCTATCCTGGCATCGACGGCCTCGGCCTGGGCGAGGGCCCGCTCGGGGGTAAAGCGCAAAAAAGCCTTTACCTTTGTGTCGAGTTGTTCGGCCTGCTGCAGGTATTGCCGGGTCAGTTCGACCGCCGAGCGCTCCTTGCCCGTCACCTGTGCCCGCAATTCAGCAATCGTGGCCATCTGTCTTTCTCACCGAGGTGGGTTGCTCTCTGGACCGGAGTCCATCGTATCGAACTTCACACCGGTTCTGGAGCGTGCGACACCAAAAGCGCCGAGGGAATTCGTAGTATTGTTAAGCAATTGCCAGCGCGCACGACACACTGCCCGGTTTTTGTGAGGTAGATGATGGTCCAAGAAAAATTACCCCCCACGCGCTTTGCGCTCGATCGCCAGGAAGCTTTGATTCTTTATCGCGACATGATCCTCGGTCGCACCTTCGAGGATACCTGTGCCCGGATGTACTACCGGGGCAAGATGTTTGGCTTTGTTCATCTTTATAACGGTCAGGAAGCGGTTTCGACCGGTGTGATCAAGTCGATGCGGTCCGACGACTACGTTTGCAGCACCTACCGCGACCACGTCCACGCCCTTTCGACGGGACTGACGCCCCGCTCGGTGATGGCGGAACTGTTCGGCAAGGCGACCGGTTGCTCGAAGGGCCGGGGCGGCTCGATGCACCTGTTTTCGGCGGAGCACAACTTTTTGGGCGGCTACGCCTTTGTCGCCGAGGGGATTCCGGTAGCGACCGGCGCGGCCTTTGCCGCCAAGTACCGGGGCACCGACCAGGTGACCGCCTGTTTTTTTGGCGACGGAGCCAGCAACAACGGCCAGTTCTTTGAATGCCTGAACATGGCGGCGCTCTGGAATCTGCCCATCCTCTACGTCGTCGAGAACAACCTCTGGTCGATCGGCATGTACCACCCCCGCGCCTCCTCGATCACCGATATCTACCGCAAGGCCGACGCCTTCGGCATTCCGGGGGTGCGGGTAGACGGAATGGACGTGCTCGCCGTGCGCGATGTGGCCAAAGAGGCGATCCAGCGCGCCCGCGCCGGCGAAGGGCCGACGCTCATCGAATGCACCACCTACCGCTTCCGGGGCCACTCCCTCGCCGATCCGGACGAGTTGCGCGATCCAGCCGAAAAAGAGTTCTGGCGTCAGCAAGACCCGATCCCGCGCCTCGCCGCCTTTATCGCCGAGCAGGGCTTCGCCGGTCCCGACGAATTGAAGCTCATCGATCAGGAGATCCGATCCGAGGTCGAGGAGGCGGTCGTCTTTGCCGAGGAGTCGCCGGAGCCGCCGGTGGACGAGCTGTATCGCTTTCAGTTTGCAGAGGACGAGTAACTTCGATGGCAGTCAAACTTTTTTTTGAAGCCCTCCACGACGCGCTCCAGGAGGAGATGCGCCGCGACCCCAATGTTTATGTGCTGGGCGAGGATGTCGGCCACTACGGCGGCTCCTACAAAGTCACCAAAGACCTGCACAAAGAATTTGGCGACCTGCGTTTGCTCGACACGCCCATCTGTGAGAACGCCTTTACTGGTATGGCGGTCGGTTCGGCGATGTGCGGTCTTAGGCCCGTGATCGAGGGGATGAACATGGGCTTTTTGCTTCTGGCCTTCAACCAGATCGCCAACAACGGCGGCATGTTGCGCTACACCAGCGGCGGCCAGTTCAAGATCCCGATCGTCGTGCGCGGTCCGGGCGGCGTCGGGCGGCAGTTGGGAGCCGAGCACTCCCAGCGGCTCGAAGGTTACTTCAACAACGTTCCTGGCCTCAAGATCGTCCACACCTCGACCGTCTACAACGCCAAGGGCTTATTAAAATCGGCGATCCGCGACGACAACCCGGTGATGTTCTTCGAGCACGTGCTTCTGTACAACCTCAAAGAAGAGATCCCCGACGAGGAGTACCTCCTGCCCCTCGACAAAGCGGAGATCGTCCGTCCGGGCCGGGATGTGACGATTCTTACCTATGGCCGGATGCGCCACCACTGCACCCAGGCGCTGGGAGCTTTGATCGAGAGCGACATCGACCCTGAAATTATCGACCTCATCTCACTCAAGCCCCTCGATCTAGAGACGATCGGCGCATCGGTCAAAAAGACCCACCGGGTCGTGATCGTCGAGGAGGACATGAAGTCCGGCGGCGTCGGCGCTGAGATCGTCGCCTCGATCGACGAGCACTTTTTTGACTACCTCGATGCGCCGGTGGTGCGCCTCGCCTCCAAGGACGTGCCGGTGCCCTACAACGGTCGGATGGAAGCGGCGGTGATCCCCCAGCCGGAGGACATCGTGCGCACCGTCGAGAACCTGCTCAGCCTGCAACCGGCTTAAGGCGCTCAGCGGGTCGTCTCCGGAATCCGCAGGGACTTGAGAAATTCGACTATCGCCCGGCGGTCGGCTTCGCTCAGGGCGATAAAGCGCCTGCGGCTGGCGGTCGCCTCGCCGCCGTGGGCGGCAATGGCGTCGCTGAGGGTGGTGGCCCGTCCGTCGTGCAGCCAGGGTCCGGTGTCGCCCACCCCCCAGAGGGGCGGGGTGCGAAACTGCCTGCCCGGAATATACTCGCCGCCGGTACTCAAAGTGGGGATCTCCTCCGCCAGAGTGGGGCCGAGGTCGTGGCGCTTGAGGTCGCTAAAAAGCGGCACGACCAGTTCGCCATTTTTTTTGCGGCGCAACTGGGGCACCGCCGCGCTCGGGTTGCCCCGGTGATCGGTAAGATCCCTTGCAAAGCCGCGATCCGGGTAAAACGGATCTTCGATCTTGTAGAGCGAATCGGCGAGGGGGAGGGCCGGAACGTGGCAGGTGGCACACCCGGCAGTGCCGAAGAGCCGTTCGCCCCGCGCTATGGCCTCCTCGTTCAGTTCCGCCGTATCCTGCTGGGGCACGCGCAGGAAGGCCACGTAGAGCACGATTGCCGAGACGTTGCCGGCGCTCAGTTCGTCTTTGACGCCGTCGCCGTCGTTGTCTACGCCCCTGCCTGCGACTTCGCTGGGCTCCATGCCAAAGTGAAAATCCGCCGCCTCCAGGGTCATCGCCCGAATCGAATGGCTGTGCCCCTTCCAGCCAAAGGGCCGCACCGTGAGGTCGCGATCGACGCCTGCGACCTGACGCCCATCGATCTGGCCGTTGGGCCGGGCGGTGAGCCGGCCAAAAAAGACGCCCTTGGCAACCAGCGGCACGCTCTGGGGCCGACCGGTCGCTTTTGCAGCGGCGAGGGCACGCTTGCGCTCTTCGCGCAATTCGGCGCTCATCTCGCGGGCCAATAGCTCGATATAACCGCTGCCGAAGGAGGAGGGCGGGTTGCGGAAGGTGCCCCGGCTCGCTGCCCCCGGCGAGACGCCTGAGAGTTTGAAGGCGGTGGCGACGAAGCCCCCGGCCCCGCCGTCGGAGTCGGCCTTCGACTGCAGGCTCGCACTCAGGCCGGTGTTGTTGTGGCATTCGAGGCAGGACTGCGAGTCGAGCCCCCGGAAGCGAAAGAAGGGACTGCCGGGCCGCAGGTGGGCGCGCCTTGGATCGCCGTGGCCGTCGAGGCGATTGAAGGGAGCCTGAAAGAGGCTTGAGCCCCGCGCAAACAACTGGGCAAAGGTGTAGCGCCCGGCGTCTACCTTGTCTTGATCGGTGTCGATGTCGGGGGCAATCGCCGGTTGATCGCCGTAGTCGAGGCCACCGGCCAGACTGTGCCCGGCGACGGCAAGGGTGCCCAGCAGGAGGAGGGCGGCGAGGGGCGGGGCAATGTTTTGCTTTGGCATCTTGGTGTGTGACAGCAATCAGAAGGTGAATACCGCCCGCAGCGCCGCGTTGATAAACAGCGGATTGACCGCGACGCTGTGGGGGGCAAAGATGAACTGCAGATCCGGGGTGACGCTCAGGCGCTCATCGATGGCAAGTCGCCAGAACAGCTCGACATCGGTCTCGCTGCCGCTGTCGGCGGTGAGCGGTGTGGCGGTACCGGCGGCGGGACTGGTAGAACCGAGCGCCCGGCTCGGATCGATGCTGCCGGTGGCGCTGAAGACGTGGGTGGGCTGGCCCACGGCGAGGCCCAGGGCGTTTTTCGGCCCACCCAG
The DNA here is from genome assembly GCF_000484535.1 of Gloeobacter kilaueensis JS1. Lineage (NCBI taxonomy): Bacteria > Bacillati > Cyanobacteriota > Cyanophyceae > Gloeobacterales > Gloeobacteraceae > Gloeobacter > Gloeobacter kilaueensis. Next base: position 1,863,790 of record NC_022600.1, read on the forward strand.
ACCGGCAAAGACAGCGCCCAACTGCCACATGCTGCTCGCCGCCGTGCCGCTGCCGCCCAAAAGGCCGTTGTCGCCCAGATTGGTGTTGGCGGTGGCGTAGCGGGCAAAAAGGCCGAGTCCAGGGGAGGCGGCCCACTCGGCGTTGAAGGCAAAGACACTGGTCGCAGCGTTGCCCACGAGCGGCACGTCCTCGGGCTGGATCACCGCGTTGGCCGGGTCGATGCCCACAAAAAAGAGCGGCACCGTGTAACGGCTGTACTGCAGCCGCACCGCCAGGTTGGGGGCAGGCTGGATCTCCAGTTCACCGACGATCTGGTTGAGATCGCCCGTCACCCCACCCCGGCCAAAGCTGCGGGCAAGGCCGCCCTCGCCCGCGTTGTAGACGGCCCGAAGAGCCACCGCCGGGCTGATTTGCCAGTCGAAGCCAAAGCCGGGGCTGGTTTCAAGAATTGGGTTCTGGCCGGGAGTGTTGCCCACCACGCCCAACAGGAGCCGGTTGCGGGTAAAAAATGTCGAGGAAAAGTCGGTGAGATCGTTGCCTGCGAAGCTGTTGCGATCGACGATATCGCGCGGGTCGAGGGCCGGGCCAACGTAGTAGCGAAAGTTGGGGCCAAAGGCGGTGCTGCTGTACTGGATCTTGTCGAAGTCGAGCAGCATGCGGCCCTTAAAATCTCCCGCATCGCCGCCGTAGGAGAGGCCGCCGAAGTAGTAGGTGGCGAAGGCCGGGTCGGTGCCCGCCACCCCTCCCAGCCGCACCTGCAATAGGTCGTCGCCGGTGAAGCTGGTGAGCAGGTTCAGACGGGTGCGGGCAATAAAAGTGACGTTGTTGACATTGCCGGGAATATTGTTTTCCTGGTGGGTGAGGCCGCCGATCACCCCGATGCTGCCGTCGCTGCTCGCCGCCACGATGTTCGGGTTGTGCTGGGCGGCCTGGGCGTCGGCCACCGAGAACGCCCCCAACAGAAGCCGCGCCCCGCCTGTCGAACCGTTCGCCGCCCCCGCCGCAAAGATCGTTCCCCCGGCGTTGCCGCCGTTGACCGCCATCACGATGTTGCCGGCGAGTTTGGCGGTGATCGAAAATTGCTCGCCTTCCAGGCGCTTTGCCTGGTTTTCGAGCGAACGCACCCGGCCTTTGAGCACGCTCAATTCGGTCGCAAAGCTCAGGCGCAACTGTTCGAGGGTGTTGAATTCCTCGCGGCTCACCCGCTCGCTTTTGCTCTCGGCCACCAGCTCATCGACCTGCTGCAAAAAGGCGCGCAGGCCAAGGGCAAATTCGTAGCGGCTGAGAGGACGGCTCCCGCCGAAGCGGCCATCCGCTTCGCCCTTGAGGATCGGGTGGTGGGCGCTGAGGTTTTGGACGGCCCGGTACGCCCAGTGCTCCGGCGGCACGTCGTCGAGGTCGTTCACCGCCGCCTGGGCCACCGCCTCGCCGCCGAGTTCCGCCCTCGCCGCCGCTTCCTCCGAAGGGCGGCCCTCGATCGCATCGAGGCTGAGCACGGGCAATTCTTCCTCTGCCCGCAGCGCCGTAGCACTCAGCCCGAGAGCCAACAATCCGTAGAGCAGGACGTGGGGCAGTGTTTTCATGACTTCAAAAGCGCAGAATGCCGACGACGCTGCCGACGGTGAGCAGTGGGTTGGTGTAGACGTTGCCCGGCTGGGAAATCAGTTGCAAGTCGGGCTTGATCGTGATCCGGTCGCTGAGGGCGTACTGATAAAAAAGCTCGAAGTTGGTCTGGGTGCCGGTATCAGCGAGCAGGCCCGCCCCAGGAGCGTAAATGTGAATCGGCTGGCCGATGGCGACGCCGATGCGGTCGGCGACGCTGCCAAAGACCCGGCCAATCACCAGCGCCGTTGACCAGCTGCTGATGCGGGCGTCGCCCGCCTGGCCGCCGTTGGTGACGAGGCCATAGCCCAGCCTGCCGTTGATGCCCACGTCGTTGCTGATCTGCCAATCGACGCTCAAAGCGAGGGCGTTGGCGACGCCGGGAGCACCGCCGGTAATCAGATTGGCAAAGGTCTCGGGCACCTCGTCGAGCACCGTGCCCGTTGCGCCAAAGCCGCCGTTGCGGCTCGCCCGGTTGTAGAGCAACTGCAGCGTCAGGTTGTCGGCGGGGCGAAATTCGACTTCGGCGAGAAACTGGTTGTCGCCGCCAAAAAGTCCCCCGGCGAAGGGTCCGCCCTCCGCCCGGTTCTGTCCGCCTTTGAGGGCCATGTAGGCGGCGCGCACGCTTAGGGATTCCGAGGCGTACCAGTCGAGGGCTGCCCCCGAACCTTTCTCCTCGCCGCGCGGCAAAAATTCGAGGGGGTTGCTCTGGAAGCTGTGGCGCAGGAAGGCCGTCGCGTTGATGTCGGCGATCGCACTGCGGCCAATAAATTCACGCGGTTCGAGGCGGGGACCGACGATGAGGCGCACATCCCCTGAGCCAATCGGGAAGTTGTAATAAAATTCGTCGATCGCCACCCGAGCGAGCACACTCGGGGTCGGATTGCCCGGCTCACCGCTCAAGTCGGTGTTAGAACCGGCGAAGTTGAAGATCCGGCCACCGCCGTAGGCGCTGGTGGCCGAGCTGCCCGCCTCGCCGCGAATCAAAATTTCCAGTAAATCGCGGCCCGTAAAGCTGGCGGTGAGTTTGAAGTCGGTGCGCACGGCGAGCGACAGCGGCACCTGGCCACTGCTACGGCGGGCGGCGGTGCTGCCGTCCTCGCTGCCGTAGTCGGGATTGTCGAGGCCGTACTCCTCCTCGAAGGCACCGCTGCGGTTGAGGGGCGTGGGCGAGAGATCCCGCGCCGCCGTACCGGCGGAAAGACCGACGTAGACCGCCCCGCTCATCTTGACGATGGGCGAGAACGACTCGGCCTGCAGTCGGGCGATGCGCGTCTCGAGCGCTTCGATGCGCCCTTCCATCGAGGCGAGCATGGGCCGGTACTCCTGCTGCAGGCGGCTTACCGCCTCCAGATCGGCGCGGGTTACCTCCTTGCCGCCGCTCAGCTCGCCGTTCATTCGGCCCAGTACCTGATTGAGGCCGACCGCAAACTCGTAGCGGGTGAGCGGCTCATGGCTGTCGAAGGCCCGCTCAAGATCGGCGTTGTCCGCCCGGTAGGTCTCGATGAGATGCTGCAGCGCGCCGTAGGCCCACTGGCCCGGCTGCACGTCCTGCAGACTGTCCGCCGCCGGAACCGTCTGGGCACCTGCTGCCGCCTGGTTGACCGCCACCAGCAAAGCGGCCATCGCTGCGCACACGCTCGACTTCACCACTGCATCAGAGAGGATCGAGAACGGACTACCTATAGCACCCTGAAAGCTTAATAGCAATGACTCTCAACAGGGAATCACGCTTAAGTAGCAGCCGAAGAGTCCGGAACGTGTGCAGGACACGAAGAGCAGCGATCGGTGGATCCTTGAAGTTCGCCCTGCGCTGACATCCGATCCCTACAGGTTTGCTAACGGATCCCAGACTATTGCAAATAAATGCGATTTAGTCCTATGCTGATGCTCAGCAATTTTCACGACGAAGAGCGAGCGATGAAGGGTGCGTGGATAGGTGGGTTTGCTCTGGCTCTGCTCCTGGCGGGCGGGGCAATCGGTGCTGAGGACAAAGGCAGTGCTGCGGAGCGCCAGGCCGTCGAGACGCTGGTGGCCGCCTACAGCACTGCGGCCTCAGCCGCAGCCGACGGTGACTTCGAGCAGGCGCGCGAGGCGTTTCAAAACGCCCAGGCTCTGCGCGATTTTCACCGCGACAAGATCATGGCGAGCAGCCTGGTGGCGGCCCGCGAGATGACCGAGGCCGACACCACCGCCGAGCGCGTCCTCGCCTCCCTCACCCATCCAAATACCAGCGTCGCCAACCTCTTCGATCTGATGCAGCGCAAGATGGAAGCGGTCTACGCCACGCTCCCCAGCCCCCCTGCCACCAGTTCGACGGAGGCGATCAAGCAGGTGCGCCAGCAGTTCGACGCCGCCCTCATCGAACTCAACGAGCGCGAGTTTCCCCAGGCGCTCGAATTTGTCGAGCGCGGTGCCTCCGCCCTCGAGGCCAACCACAGTCTGCTGGGCGATGCCGACTATACAAGGCTCAACACCTCAGTCGAAGCGGCGCGCAGCGCCCTTAAAAATCAGCAGTTTCGAGCCGCCCGCCGGGCGCTCGACGAGATCCTCGCTGCCCTCAACAAGTAGCGGCGGGAACCAATCGCCGCCGGCCACGTCCGGCACTGATAAGCTGGGGCGAGAGAGCCTGCGGCCAGCTGTCCTTCCAGAAAGCCGCCGGAAGCAAAATCCAAACCTTTCCTTCGCATTGACCGATATTTCCCCAAATTGGGATTTAATAGGACTGTTCACGGTCTCCTCGTTGCGCTTACTCGTTGTCGCTCACTGTGCGCTGTCGATGCGAGCTTTTCGATGAATGGCGGCACCCATGTAGCCATTGCCAACCTGAGTTATCTGACTTTGGGCCTGGTGGCCCAGAGCCAGACGGGCATGGATTTGCCGGTCGATTGGACCCATGTGGCGGTGGTCTCGCTGTCGGGGGTATTCGCTGACATCGATTGCCCGACCGCCTGGCTCGGGCTGCAGATCCCGCTTTTAGGACGTTTGCTGGAGCGCGCTTTGGGCCGGCGCGGCTGGACGCACACGTTCTGGGCGGCTCTGGCGTTCAGTCTGCCGTGGTCGCTCATCGACCGGAGCCTTGCCCTCGCCGCCCTGGCAGGCTATCTTTCACATCTTTTGGGAGACAGTTTGACCTGGCCGGGGCTGTTGCCCTGGCGGCCTCTGCGCCTGCCCTTTGGCATTGTTCTCTTTCGCAACGGCAGTTTTTGGGATGTCGTGATCGGGATGAGCGCGATTATTGGCAGCTGGATCTGCCTGGTGCATCGGGTCGGCTCCGCCGCCGCCCGCGCTATTCAAGATCCGCTGACCTGGGGGATGATTCTGCTGTTGGTGGCGCTGTTGCCCGGCTGGCTGCTCTCGACGACGATTCGCCGCATCTAGTGCCCCTATCTGGTGCAGGCTTGCAAGCGAAACCGTGGATATAAACCTGAGTATAGTTGACACAATCAGCAGCTAGAATTCCCGGCCCATGGGCAACGGACCATTCGCCCCGCTGATAATAGCGATCAGGTCAACAAACGCTAACAAGGAAAATTCGCAAAACATTCTTCATGATCGAAGCTGGTTTTTTTTGCTACTGTTATGATTGTATTCCTCATTCTGAAATCCTCCTGCTTCCAGTATGCCTGCTTCGATCGTGTTTTTCTGTCCTGCTGACCAGAGTGCTCCCGACCAGTATCGGCAGTCCTGGTCGAGGTTCTTGTTTTTCACTGGTGGCGACGCTGCCGTTGCGTGCGCGCTCACGTCTACAGACGAGCAGACCTGAGCGTTTCTGCATGTAGCCTGTACCGGCGGCCTATAGAAATTCAGGCCGGTGCGTCGGGAACTTGAACAGGTCACAACCTCAGCGGAGGATGTGCCTGGCCATCAGATTGCGGTCTACTTCCCTTTCCCCCATTTTGAGGAGTCCTGAAATGCAGTTTCCCCCTATTGACAGCGACAACGCCCGAGTTGCGATCATCTGCGATCATCCTGTAACGGCCTACGCCCTCAAGCGGCTGATCAAAGAAAACACTCCCCTGTCGCTGGCGATGCACCTCACTGCTGCGACTGTCTGCCGCGAGGTTTTTCACGAGCGGCCCGTCGATTTGATCGTCCTCGAAGTTCACGCCGCTACCCAGCGCGAGCAGACCCTCGTCCGCCACCTGCGCGCCTGGGCACCGGGGGCACGGCTTCTTGTCATGTACGCGGCGAGCGAAGCCGGAAGCGCCAGGGCGCTCGTCGAGGCAGGTGCCGATAGCCTCTGGACCGAGCACTCTTCGCTATCAGTTCTGCTCAAGGTCATGCTCAAGACCCTGGCTGGTGTGCGCTGGGTCGATCCTATCTGCGATGGACAGTCGATCGACGAAGCTTGTGCCGGCTCCGAGGGAGCGCTCGCCCCCTTTGCCGCCCGCCGCCCCGAGAGTACGGCCCAGACCACGCCCCTCTCGCACCGCGAGCGCGAGATCCTCGCTTTGATTCAGCAGGGCTACTCCAACCAGCAGATCGCCGCTCATCTTTATCTGAGCGTGAATACCGTCAAAAACCACATGAGCCGCATCTTGATGAAACTGAGTGCGACCAACCGCACCCAGGCGGTGCTCAAGGCGATGAGTTCCGGTATGGACCGCGTCGCCAGCATCTGAATTGCGACTGCCGGACACCTGGACAGTGTCCGGCGGTGATTTTTGCGAAGACTCGACTGCGGTCTATAGAGGGAATTTACCTGGCGTTGATAGGATAGTGGCTGATTTTGAGTTCAGCCAAGGGGGGTCTGCTTGCTCCTATCCATCCTGCGGGAGGCTGTCGCCGATGGTTTACTGGCTGTCGTACTGTCTTTCTTGTTTTGGGGGATGTGGCAGTACCCGGTCTGGGTGACAGCACTGCTGGTGGCAGGTACCCTTGTCCTGCTGCGCCTCGTCCGGCCCTTGTGGGCACGGCTGATGGACCGGCTGCACCTGCGGCTCAACCAGTGGATCGAATGGCCCCTGTGGCGGCGGATCGCAGCGGTACACGAGGCAGGGCACGTGATCGTCGCCCATCGCCTCGGCGTCGCCGTCGCCGGTTACGCGCTCACACCGGCAGCCAGCCACCTGCACCAGAGTTGCGGTGCGACCCATTTTCAACCGCACTCCCAGCCGTTCGATGCCGAGCAGATCCTGCGCACCCTGACGGTCCTGGTGGCAGGCAAGGTCAGCGAAGAATTGACCCTGGGCAAGGCGCGGGGGGCCGGGCACGACCTGCGCGCCTTTGGGCAGTGGGTGGCCCTCATCGACGAAGTGCTCCAGAGCCAGGGGCGCACTCCGCCTGGGATGGACTTCTGGCTGCAGGCTTGCGAGAGCAAAGCCCGTGAAGTGCTCACCGAGTCGCCCCAGCTTGTCGAGCAGATCGCCGACGGCATGAGCAGGCGCACACCCATTGCCGCCTTACTCGAAAAAATCGACGAGAGCCGCCGTCCCTCCGCCTGCGTCCGAGCGCAATAAAAGACAAATTGGTGACCCATTCCAGGCATTCACACAGGAAGTCTGTCGATGTTTTGTCGATCAGGCGTTGGCTCTCTTATCAATCAGCGCCTGCACTTGAGCCTCAGGTAACTCCGCCAGTTCCAGGAGCAGTTGGGCGCGCTTTTCGAGGCGATGACGATGCTCTGGGTCCGCCGTCAGGCGTCCTGTGAGGGCGGCGACGGTCGGCGTCTCGAAAAGATAAAGAAGCGGAACCTCCACCTCCAGCACCTCGCGCATCTGGGTAATCACCTGGGTGGCGAGCAGCGAATGGCCCCCGAGAGCAAAAAAATCGTCGTGGACACCCACGGCCTCGCGCTGCAACAGTTCACACCAGATTTCGGCGATCACGGTTTCAAGCGGGGTGCGGGGTTCGACCGCCTCGCTCCTTTGATCCGGGCAGATACCGGGAGCAGGAAGAGCGGCGCGGTCCAGCTTGCCGTTGGCAGTAAGGGGCAGTCCCTCCAGCAAGACAAAAGCCGAGGGCACCATGTACTCGGGCAATCGCTGCTGCAGGTGGCGGCGCAGTGAACTTTCAACCGGCGTTGCCCCCGGCTCCGGTACTGCGTAGGCCACCAGCCGCCGGTCGCCAGGAACATCCTCGCGGGCCAGAACCAGCGCTGCGCGCAGATCCGGATGGCTTGCCAGGGCCGCCTCGATTTCTCCCAGTTCGATGCGGAAGCCCCGGATCTTCACCTGCTGGTCGATCCGGCCCAGATATTCGAGATCGCCCCCAGCCCGCCTGCGGGCCAGATCGCCGGTGCGGTAGAGCCTGCTATCGGGACGGAAGCGATTCTTCAAGAAGCGCTCCCGGTTCAACTCGGGGCGATTGAGGTAGCCCCGCGCCACCCCCGCCCCGCCCACGTACAGCTCGCCGGGGACGCCCACCGCCACGGGCTCACCGCCCGGATCGAGAAGATGCAGTTCCAGATCCGGGATCGCCTCACCGATGACGCTGCCGGTCGGCTGCTCCGCATCACTTCGCCCAATCGGGCGGTAGGTGACGTGAACCGTGGTTTCGGTAATGCCGTACATATTGACCAGTTGCGGCTGCACCTCGTCGTGGCACTCGAACCAGGGGCGCAGACTGACCAGATCCAGCGCTTCGCCGCCGAAGATGACCAGGCGCAGGGCAAGGGACGGATCCACCCCCAGGTGCCTTTCAGCCTCGATGAGCTGGCGGAAGGCGGAGGGCGTCTGGTTGAGCACGGTGACAGCTTCGCGCACCAATAGCGCGTAGAAGTCTTCGGGGGAGCGGCTCGTCGCGTAGGGAACGATTACCAGCCGCCCGCCGTGGGCGAGTGCCCCCCAGATTTCCCAGACCGAAAAATCGAAGGCGAAGGAGTGAAACAGCGTCCAGACATCCTCCGGCCCAAAGTGGAACCAGGGAGCGGTCGCCGTGAAAAGACGGGCAATCTGGCCGTGCTCCACCAGCACGCCCTTGGGCTTTCCAGTAGAGCCGCTGGTGTAGATGACGTAGGCGAGATTCTGGGTTCCGACGGAACTGACCGGATTGGCGGTGGAAGCGGCTTCGATCGCTTTATCGTCTGTGTCCAGCTGCACGAGCCGGGGTACCTCCAGGTTCAGCTTTCCAACCAGCGCGCTATTGCTGATGAGAACCGCCAGCCCTGCATCCTGGATCATGAAGGCAAGTCTTTCGCCTGGATAGGCCGGGTCGAGGGGCACGTAGGCTCCCCCCGCTTTCAAGACCGCGAGCAGGCTGACAATCAGTTCTGGACTGCGCTCCAGACAGATGCCGACCAGTACTTCCGCCCCTACACCCAGCGCCTGCAGGTGATGGGCAAGCTGGTTGGCCCGGTGATTCAATTCCCTGTAACTCAGTTTCTCTTCACCCCAGACAAGGGCCACCGCTTCCGGTGTGCGTTCTACCTGCTGCTCGAAGCGTTGGTGAACACACAGCCCTGGCTCGAAGTGCTGGCGGGGAGCGGCGAGGGCGAGCAATTGGGCGCGCTCGGTACCGCTCAGGAGTGGCAGGGAGGTAATGGGTTGGTCAGGGTCGGCGACGACAGCCTCCAGCAGTGTCAGCAGATGACCCGCCATGCGGGCGATCGTCTCAGGAGCAAACAGGTCCGTGCTGTATTCGAACCCGGCGCTCAGTCCCGCAGCGGTTTCACCCATCGCCAGGGTCAAATCGGCCCTTGCAACACCGGTTTCGAGCGCTGCGTATTCGATCGCGAGATTGCCCATCTCCGGGATGGCAGTCGGTGCATTCTGCAGCGTGAACATTACCTGAAACAGGGGATTGTGACTCAGCAGGCGCTCCGGCTGCAGGTGCTCCACCAGCTTCTCGAAGGGCAGATCCTGGTGGTCGAAGGCTTCGAGCGTCACCTCCCGCACCCTTCCCAGTAATTCCCGAAAGCTCGGCTCCCCGCCCAGGTCCGTCCGCAGTACCAATGTGTTGACGAAAAAACCGATCAGCGGTTCGATTTCTGAGCGGTTGCGGTTGGCGATGGGCGTGCCCACCACGATGTCTTCCTGGCGGCTGTAGCGAGAAAGGAGCACCTTGAAGGCAGCCAGAAGCACCATGAAGAGCGTGGCTCCCGACTGCCGGGCCAACTGCTGGAGCCCTGCGAGCAGAGAGGCGGAGGTTTCAAACTGGAAAGTTTCGCCCCGGTAACTCTGTACGGGTGGCCGGGGGCGGTCGGTGGGCAATTCCAGCAAAGCCGGTGCGCCTGCAAGTTGCTTCTGCCAGTAAGAAAGCTGCTCCTCCAGCACTTTGCCGCTCAACCACTGCTGCTGCCAGGTGGCAAAGTCGGCGTACTGAATCGGCAGTTCCGGCAGAGGGGAAGGCTGGCCTGAGCGGAAGGCGGCATACAGTGCAGCCAGTTCCTGAATCAAGATGCCGATCGACCAGCCGTCGCTCACGATATGGTGCATCGTGAGCAGCAGGACGTGTTCACTCGGGGCGAGGCGAAAGAGCACGGCGCGCAGCAGTGGTCCCTTTGCCAGGTCGAAGGGACAGCGGGCCTTTTCGGTGCTCAGGACGCGCAACCGCTTGGCGCGAATGTCTGGAGGGAGAGCAGTGAGATCGATCTGCTCGATTTCCAGCTGCAGTTTTGGTACCACGACCTGGCGCAACTGCCGCTCCTGCTCGCCGAAGTGGGTGCGCAGGACTGCGTGGCGGCGGACAATTTCGTTGAGTGCCCGTTCCAGCGCGTCCGTGGCCAGAGGACCGGTGAGGCGCAGCGCCAGGGGCACATGGTAGACGGCGCTGCTCAGACCGAGCTGGTCAAGAAACCAGAGCCGCTGCTGGGAAAAGGACGGGACAAAAGTTTTCGGCTGGGCAGCCCGTGCCAACAGACGCTGGGCGAGCAGTGCCCGCTGCTCTTCGGGGGAGAGGCGGCCCAGTTTTTCCCGTGGATCACTCATTTTGTGCCTGCTCCTCCTGCTCAAGCAGGTCGCCCAACAGCGCCTGAACCTCTTCGTCGGAGAGATCGCCCAGCTGGGCAAGGACGGCTGCCTCTTCCTGGCGCACGAGGGGCACGATGCGCTCGTCACTGCTGGAGGGCGATTCTCTCAGAGCTTCGCTTACCAGGCGGGCCAGGTGGAGAATCGTCGGTTGGGCAAAGAAACTGCGCAGCGACAGCTCGACGCGAAAAACGTTGCGGGTGCGCGAAAGCACCTGGGTAGCGAGGAGCGAATGGCCGCCCAGGGCAAAGAAGTTGTCCTCGACGCCGATCGGCTCGCGCTTCAAGACCTCCGACCAGATGCCCGCCAGCACTTCCTCGACGGGCGAATCGGGTGCGACGAAATCGGTCTCAATCTCGCGCCGGTCGGCGGTGGGAGCAGGCAGCGCCTTGCGGTCCACCTTGCCGTTGGGAGAAAGGGGCAGCGCCTCCAGGAAGACGAAGGCCGAGGGCACCATGTACTCCGGCAGGTGTTCTTTCAAGTAAGCGCGCAGAACAGTGCTGGTCGGTCCTGGTCCGGTGTGGGGAGAGATATAGGCGACCAGACGCAGATCGCCGGGGTTGTCCTCGCGGGCGACGACGATCACCTCGCGCACCTCCGGGTGGTTCAGCAGAGCCGCCTCGATTTCTCCCAGTTCGATGCGGAAGCCCCGGATCTTGACTTGAAAATCCAGGCGGCCCAGAAATTCGATCGTGCCGTCCGCCCGCCAGCGCGCCAGATCCCCGGTACGGTACAGCCGCCCATCCGCTTCCTGAGCGAACGGGTCGGGGACGAACTTTTCTGCCGTCAGCTCCGGTCGCTTGAGATAGCCCCGCGCCAGCCCTTCCCCGCCGATGAATAGCTCTCCCGGCACGCCTACCGGTACCCGTTGCTGGTGGGCGTCCAGAATGTAGATCTGCGTGTTGGCGATGGGCCGCCCGATCGTGGGCAGGCCCGTCTCCTGCCGTTCCATGCGAATGAAGGTCGAGTAGGTCGTATCCTCCGAGGGGCCGTAGAGGTTGAAGAGCTGCTGGACAGTTGGGATCGCGTAGATCTGATCGACCAGACGGCGCTGCAGCGGTTCACCGGCCAGGTTGACGGTGCGGACGGAGGCGGGCACGCCATTGCTGCGTACCAGTTCCGCCATCGCCGACGGCACGGTGTTCACGAGGCTCACCCCCTCAAGTTCAGGTAGATCGAGGGCGTTGGCGGCGAGGATGACACTGCCGCCCCAACTGAGGGGCACGAACAGCTCGAAGACCGACAGATCGAAGCAGATCGAGGTAGAGGCGAGCACCCCCGCCAGGTCCGCGTCGCTGAAGACCTCCCTGGCCCAGTAGATGAGCGCGACAGCGCTGCGGTGGGCGATGGCGACACCCTTGGGCTTTCCGGTAGAACCGCTGGTGTAGATGACGTAGGCAAGATTTTCAGACCCGGCTGAGCTGGTGGGATTGACGCGGGGCCATTCCGCCAGCGTATTCGTCCCATCCAGTAGCACCCGCTTTGCCCCGGTGGCTGGAAGTCGGTCTGCCGTCGCCGGTTCGCTCACCAGCACCTCGACATCCTGGATCATGAAGGCGAGCCGCTCGGCAGGATAGTTCGGGTCGAGAGGAACGTAGGCTCCCCCCGCTTTCAAGACCGCGAGCAGGCTGACAACGAGTTTCGGACTGCGTTCCAGACAGATGCCGACCAGTACCTCCGCTCCGACTCCGAGGGATTGGAGGTGGTGGGCAAGCTGGTTGGCCCGGTGGTTGAGTTCCCGGTAACTGAGTTTTTCTTTGCCCCAGACGAGGGCAACGGCTTCCGGCGTCCGTTCTACCTGCTGCTCGAAGAGTTGATGGATGCAGAGGTGGCGCGGGTAGTCCCGTTCGGTGTCATTCCACTGACTGAAGAGTTGTTTTTCTTGCTCCGTCAGTAGCGGCAGAGAGGCGATGGCCTGGTCGGGATCGGTAACAGCCGCTTCCAGCAGCGTCAGCAGATGACCCGCCATCCGCTCGATGGTTGCCATCTCAAAGAGGTCCGTATCGTATTCGATCACCCCGGCTACACCCTGGGCGGTTTCCTCCATCGCGAGGGTCAGATCGAACTTGGCAGTGTTGCTCTCGACTTCTTTTAGATCAAGTACCAGTTCACCAATTTTGTCCGGGGAACGGGGCGCGTTCTGGAGAATGAACATCACCTGAAACAGGGGATTGTGACTCAGCAGGCGCTCCGGCTGCAGGTGTTCGACCAGCTTCTCGAAGGGCAGATCCTGGTGATCGAACGCCTCCAGCGTCACCTGCCGCACGCGGGCCAGTAATTCCCGGAAACTCGGTTCGCCGCCCAGGTCCGTTCTGAGCACCAGCGTGTTGACGAAGAAGCCGATCAGCGGTTCGATTTCCGCCCGGTTGCGGTTGGCAATCGGTGTGCCCACCACGATGTCTTCCTGGCGGCTGTAGCGAGAGAGGAGCACCTTAAAAGCAGCCAGAAGCACCATGAAGAGCGTCGTGCTCTCCTGGGCGGCCAGCCGTTCCAGGCTCTTCGTCAGGGAAGCGGGCAGGGCAAAGGCATGGGTCGCGCCGTCGTGGCGCTGCACGGGTGGCCGGGGGTAATCGGTGGGCAGGTTCAGCGCTTCCGGTGCGCCTGTAAGTTGCTTCTGCCAGTAAGAAAGCTGCTCCTCCAGCACTTTTCCTCTCAACCATTGCCGCTGCCAGAGGGCAAAGTCGGCGTACTGAATCGGCAGTGGTGGTAGTGGAGAGGGCTGGTCTGACTGGAAGGCGGCGTAGAGAGCGGCGAGTTCCTGGATGAACACCCCGATCGACCAGCCATCGCTCACGATATGGTGCATCGTGAGCAGCAGGACGTGTTCGGTGGGAGTGAAGCGAAAGAGCACGGCGCGCAACAGCGGTCCCTTTGCCAGGTCGAAGGGACGGCGGGCCTCAGCGTCACTCAATCGCTGGTATTCCCTGGCCCGCTCCGTTTCCTGAAATTGCTGCAGATCGATGAGCGATACTGCCAGCTCCAGGGCCGAAGCGACGATCTGCCGGGGTTGTTCCTGGACGATCTGAAAGGTCGTGCGCAACGTTTCGTGCCGGGCAATCAAGGCATTCAAAGCCGCTTCCAGAATCGCCGGATCGAGGGGGCCGCCCAGATGAAGGGCTGCCGGAACGTTGTAGAAAGGATCGCCCGGCTGCCACTGATCGAGAAACCAGAGCCGCTGCTGGGCGTAAGAGAGCGGTGGATGTTCCAGCCGCTCGTGGCGGAGGACGGGCAGATCCGCTTCCAGCGATTCGGTCTGTCGCTGAACTTCGATAAATTCCGCCAGACTGGCAATCGTTGGCCGGGTAAATAGTTGCTGCAGCGGAATCTCGACGCTCAGGATCTTCCGAACACGCGAAATGATCAAGGTGGCAAGGAGCGAGTGGCCGCCCAGGTCGAAGAAATTGTCCTCCACACCTACCCCATTGCGCCCAAGCACTTCGCTCCAGATGCCCGTGAGGATGTTCTCCAGCGGAGTCCGGGGAGCAATTCCATCGCCCGAGTGATCCGGCCCGTCCATCTCCGGAGCCGGTAGCGCTTTTCGATCCAGCTTGCCGTTGGCGGTGAGCGGCAGGGCTTCCAGCGAAACGAAGGCCGAAGGCACCATGTATTCCGGTAGGCGTTCCTTGAGATACGCCCGCAACTGGGTCGGCTGTGCGGGTTCGGAGCCAGAAACGACGTAGGCGACTAGAGATTGAGTGCTGGAAGCCTCCTCGCGCAGCAGCACCGCCGCCTCCCGCACACCGGGGTGACCGCTCAGTACCGTTTCAATCTCGCCCAGCTCGATGCGGAAACCGCGCAGCTTCACCTGGTTGTCCAGCCGACCGACGAATTCCAGCACGCCGTCTTCCTGCCACCTCACCAGATCACCTGTGCGGTACAGCTTCCCGCCGGACTCGCTGAATGGGTCAGAGACGAACTTTTCTGCCGTCAGCTCGGGCCGATTGAGATACCCCCGTGCCAGACCGTCGCCGCCGATAAACAGCTCTCCCACCACTCCCACCGGCACCAACTCAGCCCGAGCATCCAGCACGTACACCCGCGTGTTCGCTATCGGCTTTCCTATCGGCACACTCCCTTCTAACTGCGTGTTCCTGTCCATCCGATAACAACAGGCAAAGGTCGTGCTCTCGGTGGGACCGTAACCGTTGATGACGACTCGCTCTCCCGGTTGCTCAAGCAATTTCCGCACGTGAGGAAGCGAGAGTACATCGCCCCCGGCGAGCAGTTGGCGGACTTTTGCAAGGGTAGGGAGTTGTTCTGTGAGCATCAGGTGAAACAGTCCTGCTGTCAGCCACAGGGTTGTGATCTGGTGAGCTTCGATGAGCTGAGCGATTTCTGCTAAGGAGAGCTTTCGGGCAGGCGCAAGGACGAGGGTGGCACCGTGGAGCAAGGGAGCCCAGATTTCAAAGGTGGAGGCGTCGAAGGCGACCGGAGCAAGTTGGAGGAAGGTTTCGTCTGTTTCCACCTCAAAGAAAGGATTGTTGAGTAGCAGTCGGAGGACGGCCTTGTGAGGAGTGAGCACACCTTTGGGAGTACCGGTGGAACCGCTGGTGTACAGCACGTAGGCCAGGTTTTCGCCAGTAACTGAGGTTTCAGGATTGTCAGTTGAGGAAGAGGCAATCAGATCGCTCTCGCTGTCGAGTAGTACCAGTTGAAACCAACCGGCGGGCAACTCGTCTGCCAGCGATTCGGTGGAGACCAGAACCGTCAGCCCAGCGTCCTGAATTAGAAAAGCGAGTCTTTCAGTCGGATAGGCCGGGTCGAGAGGAACGTAGGCTCCCCCCGCTTTCAAGACTGCGAGCAGGCTGACAATCAGTTCCGGACTGCGCTCCAGGCAGATGCCGACCGGCACTTCCGCTCCGACTCCGAGGGATTGGAGGTGATGGGCAAGCTGGTTGGCCCGCTCATTCAATTCCCGATAACTGATTTCTTCATCCCAGACGAGGGCAACTGCTTCCGGCGTCCGTTCTACCTGCTGCTCGAAGAGTTGATGGATGCAGAGGTGGCGTGGATAGTCGCGATCCGTAGCGTTCCACTCCCTGAACAGTTGTTTTTCCTGAGCAGTCAGTAACGGTAGGGAAGTGATGGGCTGGTCGGGATCGGCGACGAGGGATTCTAACAGTGTGAGCAGATGACCTGCCATCCGCTCGATCGTCTCGGGATCGAAAAGATCTGTGTTGTACTCGAATTCGGCCCGCAACCCGCCCTGGGGCAGTTCGGTCGCCGAGAGGATCAAGTCGTAAAGGGCTACGCCCGAATCGATCTGAAAACTCTCGACAGCGAGGTTGGGGATGCTGACAGCTTCCTCCGGCACCTGGAGAACGAAGAGCACCTGAAAGAGGGGCGTGTGGCTAAGTGAGCGCTCCGGCTGCAGAGCTTCGACCAGCTTCTCGAAGGGCAGATCCTGGTGGTCGAGGGCTTCCAGCGTTACCTGCCCTGCCCGTGAAAGAAACTTGCGAAAGCTCGGTTCCCCACCCAGGTCTGTTCTCAGCACCAGCAGGTTGACGAAAAAGCCAATCAATGGCTCGATTTCTGTCCGGTCGCGGTTGGCGATCGATGTGCCCACCAGCAGATCCGTCTGGCCGGTGTAGCGAAACAGGAGCACCTGGAAGGCGGCGAGCAGAGCGGTAAAGAGGGTCGTGCCCTCCTCGCGGGCCAGTTCCTTGAGGGCGCTCACCAGGGCAGGTGAGACATTGAAGGTATGGAGCGCACCGTTGTAGGTCTGCACCGGAGGCCGGGGGTGATCGGTGGGAAGTTCCAGCACCGCCGGGGCGTCGGCTAAGCGTTCTTTCCAGTACGAGAGCTGTTGCTCGACGCGCTCGCCTGCCAATCGGCGCTGCTGCCATTCGCTGAAGTCGGTGTACTGGATGGCCAGCGGCGGCAGGGGGGATGGTTCACCTGTCAGAAAGGCTTTGTAGAGGGTGGCCAGTTCTGAAATCAACAGTTCGATCGACCAGCCGTCGCCGACGATGTGGTGGATGACGAGTGCGAGGATGTGCTCCTCGGGAGCGAGCCGAAAGAGCCGCGCATAGATGAGAGGACCGTTTGCCAGATCGAAGGAATGCCGGGCGAGGTTGCGGCACTGCCGCTGTGCCTCCACTTCGCGATGGGTAGCAGGCAAAGCCTCCAGATCGACCAGGGGCAGATCCACACCCAGGCTCTCGCTCACCCGTTGCACCGGCCCGTCTTCACCCTGGGCGAAGGTTGTCCGCAGCGCTCCGTGGCGGCGGACGATTTCGCCCAGGGCCGCTTTGAGAATTTCGACGGCGAGCGGACCCCTCAAGCGCCAGGCTTGCCGGATATTGAAGGCCGGGTTGCCCGGCTGGAACTGATCGAGAAACCAGAGCCGCTGCTGGGCGTAGGAAAGCGGGGCGCGGATCGTCGTCCGGCCTGCGGGGTGGCCGCCGACGAGTGCAGGGGAGGCGAGACTGACAGAATCGTTCATGGCGATGGTGTGTTTTTGGGCGATGCGTGTTTTTCTGTGAGCAGATCCTGGGCGTCGTCGTCGGACAGCTCGCTCAGGGCAAGGAGCAGTTGGGCGGTCTTCTCGATCCTGGGCCGCTCCTGCGGATCGCTCAGCAAGAAGCGGGCGAGCCCGGCGACGGTGGGATTCTCGAAGAGCGCGTAGAGCGGAACCTCCAGGCGCAGAATGGTCTGGATCTGGGAGACGACCTGAGTGGCAACGAGCGAATGGCCACCCAGGTCGAAGAAGTTGTCCTCCACCCCGACCACATCCCGATCGAGTACTTCTGCCCAGATGTCCGCCAGCACCTCCTCGACGGAAGTGCGGGGCGCGACGATCTCTGTCGGGGTGTCGCTTTTCTCGGGCGCGGGTAAGGCTCTGCGGTCCAGCTTGCCGTTGGCGTTGAGCGGCAGGCTGTTCAGCGAGACGAAGAGCGCAGGTACCATGTACTCCGGCAGGCGCTCTTTCAAGTACGTGCGCAGAGCTGTGCTGTCCGGTTCCGTTGTGAGCGGAACGATGTAGGCGACCAGGCCCGCGCCGCCGGGAAGATCATCCCGCAACTGCACCGCCGCCTCGCGCACCTCGGGATGGCTGCTCAGGACGGTTTCAATCTCGCCCAGTTCGATGCGGAAGCCGCGCAGCTTCACCTGAAAATCGAGCCGTCCCAGGTACTCGATCGCCCCGTCCGGACGGCGACGGGCCAGATCCCCTGTGCGATAGAGCTTCTCGCCGGAGGGGCTGAACGGGTCAGGAACGAATTTTTCTGCCGTGAGTTCGGGCCGGTTGAGGTAGCCCCGCGCCACACCGACGCCGCCGATGAACAGTTCTCCCGGCACACCCACCGGCACCGGTTGGCCGTGGGCATCGAGCAGGTGAATCCGAATGTTGGCGATCGGGTGGCCGATCGGTACACTCTGCGCTTCGAGATCCGGTTGGCACTGCCAGCAGGTGACATCCACCGCCGCCTCGGTCGGCCCGTACAGGTTGTGCAGTTCGGCATCCAGCCGCGCAAAGAAGCGATTCTGGAGGGCAGGGGGCAGGGCTTCGCCGCTCACGATCACCCGCTTCAGGCTCGTGAGGCCGCTCAGATCCGCCTCGTCGAGGAGCACGTTCAGCATCGCGGGAACGAAGTGGACGTGGGTGATCCGCTCTCGGGCAATGAGCCGGCAGAGATACCGGCTGTCGCGGTGGCCGCCGGGCTGGGCGAGCACCAGCCGGGCTCCGGTCATAAGCGGCCAGAAGAACTCCCACACCGAGACATCGAAGCTGAAGGGCGTCTTCTGCAGTACGGCATCTTCGACGCCCAACTGGTAAGCCTCCTGCATCCACAGAAGGCGGTTGCAGATGGCGCGGTGGGTGTTCGCCGCTCCCTTGGGCTTTCCAGTGGAACCGCTCGTGTAGATGACGTAGGCGAGATTGTCCGCTTTCGCCGGACAGGTGGGGGGTTGCTCCGGCTGGATGGCGACAGCCTGCCAGTCACGATCGAGCAGCACCAGACTTGGGGCGACCGATTCCAGTTCCTCCAGTAACGCCCAGGTGGGCGCGTGGGCGAGTACGACCGCCGGTCGGGCGTCTTCGAGCATGAAGGTAAGCCGCTCCGCCGGGTAGCCCGGATCGAGGGGCAGGTAAGCGCCTCCTGCCTTGAGCACGGCCAGAAGTGCAACCACCATCTCCACGGAGCGCTCCAGGCAGACGCCCACCAGCACTTCTGCTCCGACTCCGAGGGATTGCAAGTGATGGGCAAGCTGGTTGGCGCGTGCGTCCAGTTCCCGATAGCTCAACTGCTGTTGCTCGAAGACGAGGGCAACCGCCTCGGGTGTGCGCTCCACTTGCTGCTCGAACCAGTGCTGCAGGCAGTGCTCCAGCGGATAGTCCCGGTTCGTGTCGTTCCAACTCGCGAGCAGTTGCTTTTCAGGATCGGTCAGTAACGGCAACGAAGAGATGGGTTGGTCCGGGTGAGCGACGATGGCTTCCAGCAATGTCAGCAGGTGAGCGGCCATCCGTTCGATCGTCTCAGGATCGAACAGGTCCGTGTCGTACTCGAAGGCAGCCTGCAGTCCCTGGGCGGTCTCCTCCATCGCGAGGGTCAGATCGAACTTGGCGGCCTTGCCGAAGACGGTCACCGGCTCGACGGTGAGGCCCGCCAGTTCGCGAATCGGTACCGAGGCGTTCTGCAGGACGAACATGACCTGAAAGAGGGGCGCGTAGCTGAGGTCGCGCTTCGGCTGCAGCGCTTCTACCAGATGCTCGAAGAGCAGATCCTGGTGATCGAAGGCTTCGAGCGTCACCCGCCGCACCCTTTCCAGTAACTCCCGGAAGCTCGGTCCACCACCCAGATCCGTCCTGAGCACCAGGGCGTTGATGAAGTAGCCAATCAGCGGCTCAATTTCCGCTCGGTTGCGGTTGGCGACGGGCGTGCCAATCACGATGTCTTCCTGGCGACTGTAGCGGGCGAGCAACACCTTGAAGGCGGCAAGCAGCACCATGAAGAGCGTTGTCCCCTCCCTGGCAGCCAACTGCTTGAGACTTTCTGTCAATCCTGCCGGAAGCAACAGGGCATGGGTGGCACCGTTGTGGCGCTGCACGGCTGGCCGGGGGTAATCGGTGGGCAACTTCAACAGTTCCGGCGCACCGGCCAACTGTCCCTGCCAGTAGGCGAGCTGTCTTCTGGCCGCTGCCTGCTGTTCGGGCTGTTGTTGCCAGACGGCAAAATCGGCGTACTGGATCGCCAGTTCCGGCAGCGGTGAGGGCTGGCCTGATTGGAAAGCAGCGTAGAGGGCAGCCAGTTCCTGGATGAACACCCCGACCGACCAGCCATCGCTCACGATATGGTGCAGTGTGACGATCAAGATGTGTTCCGCTGCTCCGAGCCGCAGAAGGCGCGCCCGCACCAGCGGCCCTGCCTCCAGATCGAAGGGAAGCTGAATTTCTTTCTCAGCCAGCAGACGGGCTTGCTCCTCGGGCAACCCGCTCAGATCAGTCACTGGAAGAGTGAAGTCGATTTGCTCGACGATGCGCTGGTAGGGCAGGCCGTCGTCGCCCGCCGGGAGGACCGTGCGCAAAATTTCGTGGCGGCGGATCACCTCCCTGAGAGCGCTCTCCAGCACCTGCACATTCAGATCGCCCCGCAGACGGGTGACGGCGGGCAGGTTGTAGAGGCTGGCCTGGGAACTGAGGCGGTCGAGAAACCACAGCCCGTTCTGCGAGAAGGAGAGGGGCATCTTCTCGCTCCTGGGCACCGGCAGAATTACCGAGGTGGCCCTTGGGGCGGACGGCGCTTCGTCGAGCGCCCGCTGAATGCGAATCGCCAGCGCCGCGACGGTGGGAGCCTCGAAGAGCGCCCGCACCGGCAAATCGACGCCGAAGACCTCGCGCGCGCGAAAAATGGCCCGGTTGGCCAGGAGCGAGTGACCACCGAGGGCAAAGAAGTTGTCCTGGATGCCCAACCGTTCGATGGGCAGAATCGCAAGCCAGATCTGGACGAGTTGCGCCTCGATCCAGTTGCGCGGCAGGTTCGGACTCGCCGTCTCCACCCGCAATTCTGTCGGCCTGGGCAGGGCGCGGCGGTCGAGCTTGCCGTTCGGGGTGAGCGGCAGTGCCTCCAGCGGCACGAAAGCGGTAGGAAGCATATATTCCGGCAGCCATTCCCGCAAAAAGGCCCGCAGAGCATGACTGTCCGGTTCCGTTCCTGCTGCAGAGACGATGTAGGCCGTCAGGAATTTCTCCCCCGGCTCATCCTCGCGCAGGAGGATCGCTGCCTGGCGCACCGCCGGGTGGCGACGAAGGGCCACCTCGATTTCCCCCAGTTCGATGCGGAAGCCCCGGAGCTTCACCTGAAAATCGAGCCGGCCCAGAAATTCAAGCGTTCCATCCGGCCTCCACCGCACCAGATCACCCGTCCGGTACAGCTTCCCGCCGGAGGTGCTGAACGGGTCGGGGACGAACTTTTCTGCTGTCAACTCGGGCCGATTGAGATAGCCTCGCGCCAGTCCTGCCCCGCCGATGAACAGTTCTCCCGGCACACCCACCGGCACCGGTTGGCCCTGGGCATCCAGCACGTAGAGCTTTGTGTTGGCGAGGGGGCGACCGATGGGCACCAGCCCGTCCACCGCCTGGACCGGGTGGATCGTGGACCAGACCGTGGTCTCGGTCGGCCCGTAGAGGTTCCAGAGGCGCGCCTCTGAGTGCCGCAACTGCTCTGCCAGATCTGTTGGCAGCGCCTCTCCACCGCAGAGCAGCTTTAAGGAAGCCTCCGGCTGCCAGCCGCTTTCGAGCAACAACCGCCAGGTGGCCGGAGTGGCCTGCAGGATCGTTGCACCCGAATCAGCCAACAGGCGCGCCAATCGCCCGCCATCCTGGCTATCCTCCCGTGCGGCGAGAACGATGCGGGCTCCACGAACGAGCGGCAACCAGATTTCTAAAGCAGCGATGTCGAAGGCAACAGTGGTGACAGCCAGCCAGCGATCTGCCCCAGCGAGAGCCAGATGCTCGTCCATCGCCCGAAGAAAGTTGATGAGTGAGGACTGTGTGACCATCACCCCTTTGGGTTTGCCGGTGGAACCGCTGGTGTAAATGACGTAGGCGAGCCGCCGGTCTTTTTCCCCGGAACAGGGAGGATTATCTGGGGAGGCAGCCTCGATTGCTTCTGCGTCGGTGTCAACGCGCACCAGCCGGAACCCGTCCGCATACCGATCCCCGCCCAGGTGACTGTCGGTGATCAATACCGACAGGCCACTGTCTTGAACGATGAAGGCGAGTCTTTCGGCTGGATAGGCCGGATCGAGGGGCACGTAGGCTCCACCGGCTTTCCAGACCGCAAGCAGACTGATGATCAGCTCCGGGCATCGCTTCAGATAGATGCCCACCAGCGCATCCGGGCCAACGCCCAATGCCTGCAGGTGGTGGGCAAGCTGGTTGGCCCGCTGATTCAACTCCCGATAACTGAGTTTCTTTTCACCCGAGACGAGGGCAATCGCTTCGGGAGTGCGCTCCGCCTGTTCTTCGATCAGTTGATGGATCAGCCGATCGTGCGGATAGTCCCGATCCGTGTCGTTCCAACTCACGAACAGTTGCTTTTCTGGCTCGGTGAGCAGGGGCAGGGAAGAGATGGGCTGGTCCGGACCGGCAACAGCCGCTTCCAGCAATGTCCGCAGGTGGCCCGTCAGCCGCTCGATCGTCTCGGGCTCGAACAGGTCCGTGTTGTACTCCCAACTGCCCGCCAGACCCGCTTTACTTTCCAGCAGCGTCAAAGAGAGATCGAATTTGGCGGTGCTATCTGGCATCTCCACCGGCTCCAGTTGCAGCCCCGGTAGTTCGACGACCGGCAGAGGTGCATTCTGTAGCGTGAACAGCACCTGAAAGAGTGGCTGGTAGCTGAGGTTGCGCTCCGGCTGCAGGTGCTCCACCAGCTTCTCGAAGGGCAGATCCTGATGATCGAAGGCTTCGAGCGTCACCTCCCGCACGCGGGCCAGTAATTCCCGGAAACTCGGTTCCCTGCCCAGGTCCGTCCTGAGCACCAATGTGTTGACGAAAAAACCGATCAAAGGCTCGATTTCGGAGCGGTTGCGGTTGGCGATGGGTGTGCCCACCACGATGTCCTCCTGGTGGCTGTAGCGAGAAAGCAGCACCTTGAAGGCGGCGAGGAGCACCATGAAGAGCGTCGCGCTCTCCTGGGCGGCCAGCCGTTCCAGGCTTTTCACCAAAGAGGCGGGGAGGGTGAAAGTGTGGGCGCGGCCCCGGTAACTCTGCACGGGTGGGCGGGGATGGTTGGTAGGCAGCTCCAGCAGCGCCGGTGCGCCCGCCAATCGTTGCTCCCAGTAGGCAAATTTTTCCTCGAAGACTGTGCCTGTGAGCCACTGCTGCTGCCAGGCGGCAAAATCGGCGTACTGGATCGCCAGTTCCGGCAGCGGGGAAGGCTGGCCTGATTGGAAGGCAGCGTAGAGGATGGCCAGTTCCTGGATGAACACCCCAATCGACCAGCCATCGCTCACGATATGGTGCAGCGTTACGATCAAGATGTGTTCTGTTGCCCCGAGCCGCAGAAGGCGCGCCCGCACCAGCGGCCCTGCCGCCAGATCGAAGGGAAGCTGGGCTTCAGTGGCCACCAGCCGCTCCGCCTCGCTCTCTTTTTCAGCCCCGGCCAGATCACTGAGATCCACTGGAGACAATGCGAGTGACACCTCGGGGGCGATCGTCAGTTGGGGCTGACCGGCGACGGTGCGGAAGCTGGTGCGCAGAACCTCGTGGCGGCGGACCACTTCCTGCAAAGCCGCCTCCATCGCCCCTACGTCCAGCACCCCGTTGAGGCGGGCAGCGACGGGCAGGTTGTACATCGCCCCAGAGGGCAGCAGTTGATCGAGGAACCACAGCCGCCTCTGGGCGTAGGAGAGGGGCAGTTCTCCGTCTCTGGGTACGGGCTGGATACTGTCCGCTTCGGGCGGCTCCCCATTCTGCTGCTCGGCGAGCAACAGGAGCAACAGTTGTTGTTGTTCGGGGGTCAGGTCGGTGAGCTGTTCGAGGTCCATGATCGGTTGGAGGTGGGGAAGGAAAGGGAATTATAGATACTATCTGCTAGCGCTTGAAGGTATTGGGGCAGAAAGAGGGTGCCGTGATCGCCCTGGATGGCCTGCACCTGCAACGGGCCACGCAGGAAGTGGCGCAACTCGTCCAGCAGGGCGTCGCTGTTGGTGCGGCCCATCTGCTCGCTCACGAGAATCGTCACCGGTCCGGTGTAGAAGCGGGGAGGATAGTTGCCCACCAGGCGGGCCACGATCTGCTCGTTGGTCCGCTTGGCCTGCCACAGCCATTCCAGTTCCGCCGGGGTCGTATCGGCAGGCACAAGCGCGGCGGCTTTCACTTTCGCGCAGAGGTACGGCCAGCGCTCCGGCTCGGGCAGGGCGCTGAGCAGGCGGTAGAGTTCGGCGACATCCCAGCCGCTTTCTCCCAGATCGCGACCGGCGAACCAGGCGAGGGAAGCGGCCTCCCAGTCCTGCCGGGCCTCGTCTGCGGACGGGGCGGGCGTTTCCGGCAGCAGCGGATCGAGGAGAACGACGTTTGCCACCGCCTGATTCTGACGGCGCAGGGACTGGGCGATCTCCATCGCCAGCAGTCCGCCCGAACAAAAACCGCCCAGGTAATAAGGACCAGCGGGCTGCACCGCCTGGATCTGGCGCACGCTCGCTTCGACTATCGCTTCCAGCCTGGTGGCCAGATACGAAAATTCGGCCTGCTGCTCGTCACCGGTTGCCAGCGCCGGAGCCTGCAGACCATAGAAGGGCTGGCCGGGGGGCAGTTGGCGGGCCAGATCCAGGAGTCCAATCACCACCGTCGAGGCGAATGTGCCGCCGAGGGGGGCGGCGAAAAAGAGGGGAGGCCGCTCGCCCGTAGGCCGCAGATGCACCAGCAGGGGCTGTTCCTGGCTCTGCAGTTGCTCTGACTTCCTGTGGTTGAGCATCGTTCCAAGCAGAGAAGTCTGGTGGGAGATCGCTTCGGCCAGATCGGCGATAGTCAAACGACCGCTCGGCAGAGCGTCCGGCGACACGGGCTGACCAACCTGCCGGGCGACGCGCTCCAGCAGTTCTTCCAGGAGCACCGCATTCCCGCCCAGGGCAAAAAAATCACTCTCCAGCGTCACCCTCCGACCCGGCAGAAGCGCCTCCCAGATCTCGACGAGGGCCGATTTGAGGGCCGTGCGCTTCCAGGAGACGAGGGGCGGCTCCGCCCCGTTCGTCGAACTGTCCTCGCCGGGCGAATCCACTTCCTGCTGGCTCATCCAGAGCAACAGCAACTCCTGCTGTTCCGGGCTCAGCTCCCCCAGTTCTTCGAGCACCTGCTGTTCACCCAGAGCGGAAGCCACTGGAACAGCCGCCGCCTGCGCCTCCAGATTCTCCAGTAGCCGCTCGAACGGTTCCACGCTCAGGCTGCCGACAAATTCCAGCGCACGGGTGCGGGAAGTTTCCGACAGTTCCTCGTAAAAAGCGCGGTCCGTCAATAGCCGCTCCAGGGCGACCAACCAGGGACCGCTGTCCTGCTCAGGGACGACGGGCTTTGGGATCAAGTTTGGATCGAAGTCGTCGCTGAACTGTTCGATGGGCTGCACTGGAAGGAGGAAATCGACCCCCAGCTTCATCTCCGGCAGCGCTCCGACATCGCTCGCGAGTACCGGAATGCCGCGCAGCATCGCCTCGACGGTGGTGAGGCCGACGCCCTCGGGAAAGAGGGTGGGCATGAGCAGAATCCGGGTGCGCTCGAAAATTTCGTCGATGTTCTCGACCGCCTTCAGCAGGTGAACGTTCGGCAGTTGGGCGAGGGCGGCCCGGTCCTCCGCCGTCGTTCCCCAGGTCGGCACGACGGCAAAATCGATCTGGCTGAAATGGCGGGCCAGGTCGAGAAAGATGTCGATGCCCTTGACATCGCAGGGGTTGATCATCGTCACAAAGCCACCGTCGAAGCGCCCGAAGCGGGGAAATGGTCCCGGCTCGTAGGAGGGCCAGTAGAACATCGCTGCTTCCAGGCCGCTCCACTGGCGGATGTAGCGCTCGATAAAGCGGCTCCCGGCAACGATCGCCGCTGTCTGGCCGAGCAGTTCAGTGGTGAAATCGTTGGGCACGAACGCCTGGGGACCGAAGGGCAGGTAGGTCGGGCTGAGGCAGAGGTAGACCACCCGGCCAGGACAACTTTTGAGCGCCAACTCCAATAGTCCCTGCGCCCAGTCCTCGCAGGAGACGAGCACCCAATCGGGTGCGAACTGGACGATCTGCTCGCTCAGATGGGGCCGCAACCCGGCCATCTCACCGACGGCGTGGACTTCGACGCCGTTCAGCAAGTAGGTGTAGAGGCTGCCGGTCTTCGAGACGGTGACGCCCTGGGCAGCCAGCCCAGTCAGGTACTCCACCTCGTTCAGCCGACTTTTGGCCGCCTCCAGCGTCGGTACAACCGCGATCACCCGATGGCCACTTGCGGCCAGCCCCTCCAGCAGGTAGCGATTCGCCTTCGTCGCCCCGTTGTTGAAGCCGGGATCGCCAAAGTAGGGCAGATTCATCGCAAGCAGAATTTTCATGGCTTCCTCGCCTGCAGCAGCGCCTTGATCTGCTCGGGGCTGAGATTTTTCACTTCCTGCAGCATCCGAGCCACCTTGTTCTGGTCCTGCCTTT